>JAJPXC010000065.1 GCA_021205635.1 Bacteroidales bacterium
TTTCGCCGAATTCTTATTTACCGAAATCGCCGATGCAAAATTACCGATTACACCTGGGAGCCATTGCGTTTGTGTTCCTGCTGGTGTATTGGTGCGGGCTGTTGGACAATCCAGCCTTTGCCCAGGCGTTGTCGGGAATAGCGACTGCCAAGGTGTCGATGCCGTGGATTATGGTGATGCTCAAGGGCATAGGAGCCAATTGGCTCGTGTGCCTGGCTTTGTGGCTAGCTATGGCGGGAACCTCGCTGCTCGAGAAAGCCTTTGGCTGTTGGTTGCCCGTGATGGCGTTTGTGGCGCTGGGATTCGAGCACTCAATCGCCAACATGTTCTTCCTTCCGGCTGGCATGCTCTCGGGAGCGGAAATCACTGTGTGGCAAGCGATATGGGACAACCTCATTCCCGCCACCATCGGCAATATCATCGGTGGAGCGCTTCTTGTGGGCACTCTTCACTCGCGCCTTTACCCTGCTTAAACAAAAAGCCTACTCTCGCGAGTAGGCCAATTGGGTATTCACAAACATTTTGGTAAAACAGTCATCCTCTATGGCTTAGAGGTTAAGTGGTCGTATAATTATCTGGTGCAAAGGTACGACCATTCGACCGTCCCCAAAATACCTATTTTTGAGTAGAGCCCTCCTTAGGCTTGGCCAGGGAGAGGAAGGAGGTAGGGATGGGGGTGGTGAAGTGCATGTCGCGGCGCGTGCGAGGATGGGCGAAGCGCAGCGTCTGGGCGTGGAGCGCCAGGCGATGGATGGGCGACGGGGCAGCACCGTAACGGCGGTCACCAGAAATGGGGTGTCCCTGCTCGCTCAAGTGGGCGCGAATCTGGTTTTTGCGACCAGTATCAAGTTCCACCTCCAGCAGCGAGTAGCCGCGGCCGCGACCGATTGCGCGGTACCGGGTGACGGCGAGTTGGCCCTGCTTAGGGTCGTCGGTCGAATATACCTGATGCTCGGCATTCTCGGCCAAATAGGAGCGGATGGTGCCCTCAGGCGGTTCCATATCCCCTTCCACCACGGCTATATACTTGCGTTGCAACACGAGGTTGTTCCAATTATGCTGCATCGTCTCCTTGGCCTCGACGTTCTTGGCGAACATCATCAGGCCCGTAGTGTCGCGGTCCAGACGATGCACCACGAAAATCTTGTTGCGGGGATCTTTGCGTTTCACCCACTCCTTGAGGATATTGTAGGCCGTTTCCTCCTTGCCGGCGCGGTCGGTGCCCACCGAGAGCAATCCGTAACCCTTGTCGACGATGATGATATCGTCGTCCTCGTAGACGATTTTCAAGCGACGGTGGTGGAACGTCTGAAACTCGCGGGTGACGTTGACGCGCACCGTGTCGCCTGGTTGCAACTCCTGCGACGCGAGGGTGACGGGGTTATCGTTGTTGATGGCCACTTGGTTGTGGCGCAGGAGTTCCTTGACGGTTGTGCGCTTGCGCTCGGGCATGGCGCGCAGCAGGAACTCAAACAGTTTCGTGGGCTCGTCGACGCGGTATTCCTCGATACGGTCGGGAGTGAATCGGCGGCGTTCAGCTCCGGGTTTTTGTTGACGGGATACGGGCATATTGGAGAGAGTTTATGGTTATGCTTTTTTACGGCTGGCGCGACGGGGTTTCTTGGGAGCCGCGTCTTGCACGG
Organism: Bacteroidales bacterium; assembly: GCA_021205635.1. Classification (GTDB taxonomy): domain Bacteria; phylum Bacteroidota; class Bacteroidia; order Bacteroidales; family Muribaculaceae; genus JAJPXC01. The sequence goes on from JAJPXC010000065.1 coordinate 1,644, forward strand.
CCATCAGTTGGCGGCACTCCTCGAGAGTGAGCGAAGCCGGATCGGTGACGGTCTTGGGGATCTTGTAATTGGTGCCGTTGAAGGCGATGTAGGGACCGTAACGACCGTTGAGCACCTGCAATCCGGGCTCCTCGTCGTAGGTGGCCAGAACGGCCTTCGCAGCGGCCTCAGCTTTGGCTTTGATCAGTTCCTCTGCCTCCTCGAGCGTGATGGCAGCGGGACTCACGCCCTTGGGAATCGACACAAATTTGCCGTCGTGCTTCACGTAGGGGCCGAAACGTCCTATAGCCACAGTCACCTCCTTGCCATCCAATTCGCCCAGATGGCGGGGAAACTCGAAGAGTTTCAACGCCTCCTCGAGGGTAAGGGTCGACACCGACTGGCCCTTCTGCAACGAGGCGAATTGGGGCTTCTCGTCGCCCTCGCCCTCACCAATTTGCACCAGAGGGCCAAAGCGGCCGATTTTCACGAACACTTTCTTGCCTGTCTTGGGGTCGACACCCAATTCGCGCTCGCCCACCTTGTGCTCAAGGCGCATGTTCATGGCGTTCTCAACGGCGGGATGGAACTTGCCGTAAAACTCGCCAATCTCGCCCTCCCACTTGCACTCGCCCTCGGCGATTTCATCGAAACGCTCCTCCATCGAGGCCGTAAAACCGTAATCGACGATATCGGGAAAGTATTCAGCCAGAAAGTCGTTGACAATCACGCCTATATCGGTGGGGATGAGTTTGCCTTTCTCAACACCGGTAGTCTCGGTGGCCACCTTGGAGGTTATCTTGCCGTTTTTGAGCGTCAGGGTGGTGTACTGGCGCTTCTCGCCGGGTTTCTCCCCCTTCTCCACGTATTCGCGCTGCTGGATGGTGGATATAGTGGGAGCGTAGGTCGAGGGGCGACCGATGCCCAATTCCTCCATCTTCTTCACCAGCGAGGCCTCGGTGTAGCGTGGCGGCTGTTGGGTGAAGCGCTCGATGGCGACAACCGATTGCGTGTCAAGCGGTTCACCCACCTTAAGCGCGGGCAGCAACTCCTGTCCCTCGACAGCCTCCTCCTCGTCGCGGCTCTCGATATAGACAGTTAAGAAGCCGTCGAATTTCACGACCTCACCGGTGGCGGTGAAACGGTCGTCGGGCGCACCCTTGGGCACAATCTCCACTGTGGTCTTCTCGATCTCAGCGTCGGCCATCTGGGTGGCGATCGTGCGCTTCCAAATCAAGGTATACAGGCGCTGCTCTTGGGGCGTGCCGGGGATGGTCTTCTTGGAGATATGGGTAGGACGGATGGCCTCGTGGGCCTCTTGCGCCCCCTTGGAATGGGTGTGGAATTGGCGGTTCTGCAAATATTTCTCGCCCAGCGACTCGCGTATCTCCTTGGAAATGGAGTTGATGGCCAATGAGGAGAGGTTCACCGAATCGGTACGCATGTAAGTGATATGTCCCTCCTCGTAGAGGCGCTGGGCCACCATCATCGTCTGCGACACCGAGAAACCGAGCTTGCGCGCCGCATCCTGTTGCAAGGTCGAGGTGGTGAAAGGCGGCGCGGGAGATTTCTTCAACGGCTTAACCTGTATGTCGGCCACCGAGAATTGGTGACCCTTGCAATCCTCAAGCAGGCGATTGGCGGCGTCCTGGTCGGGCAGGCGGCGACAAAATTCGGCCTTGATCGGCTGGCCTTCAGCCGTGGCAAAGTGACCGGTTGCGCGCCAATAGCTCTCGGATTTGAAATTCTTTATCTCGTTCTCGCGCTCAACAATCAAGCGCACGGCTACCGACTGCACACGACCAGCCGACAATGCCGGCTTGATCTTACGCCACAGCACGGGCGACAACTCGAAGCCCACGATGCGGTCAAGCACGCGGCGAGCCTGCTGCGCGTCGACACGGTTGAGGTCAATCACGCGAGGGTTGGCGATAGCGTTGAGTATGGCTTCCTTGGTAATCTCATGGAACACAATACGTTTCGTGGTCTTTGGGTCGAGGCCAAGCACCTCGCTCAAGTGCCACGCTATAGCTTCTCCCTCGCGGTCCTCATCAGAGGCGAGCCACACGGTCTGTGCCTCCTTGGCCGCTTTTTTCAGGTCCTTCACAAGGTCCTTTTTGTCGGCCGGGATTTCGTATATGGGAGCGAAGCCGTCCTCCACGTCAATAGAGAAGCTTTTTTTCTTGAGGTCGCGGATATGGCCATAGCTCGACATCACCTTGAAATCCTTACCGAGGAATTTCTCGATGGTTTTAGCCTTGGCGGGCGACTCGACTATTACCAGGTTTTGTATCATCAGGGGATGGGTTTTAGAAATCGGGGGCAAAATTAATTGGTACTGTCCCATTAATTGGGAAATTACCGTGCCCCATAAAATCGGGGGCAAAGTTACACATTATTAATTTAACGGCAAAACTCCCCTGACAGTTCACCCCTCCTTGTCGTCTCATCCCGATATTTCCCGAAAATACCCGAAATCGCGACGGTCTTCCCCGTCGGGGAGTACGACCTCACCGTCACCCGACGACGGCGCCACCGCACCCTCCCCCAGAACCGCCTCATGTGGCTCTGGTTCCGGTGCCTCGAGGAAACCTCAGGCCAACCCAAGGAAGACTTCCACACCTTCTACAAAACCCTTTTCCTCGCGTATGAGACCGTCATCAACGACCGGGCGGTCACTCTCATTGGCGGCACCCGAAACCTCGACACGGCGCGAATGACGCGCTTCCTCGAGCAAGTGCAAGCCCACGCCGCCACCGAGTGGGGAGTCACCCTCCCGTCACCCGACGACCCAGCGTTCCCCCGTTTCCTCGACAAATACCGATGAGAACAATCTCCAACTCCGACTACAGCCTCGTCGCCTACGCCGCGCGGACACTCGCCCGCTCCGACGCGCGTCGGGCCATGACCGACCGCGAGCGCAACGCCCTGCGCCGGCTCTCCCAGATGGAGGCCAAGTGGAGACGAAAAGAATCACGACAATGAACTACCGACGACCCACACAGCCCAAAGGAGAAAGCAAGTACCACAACCGCCGGGTCACCGACCCCTCCTCGGGCGAGCAATTCGACTCCGCCCGCGAGTACCGCCGTTGGAAACTGCTCCGCGCCATGGAGCGCGCGGGGCTCATCTCCGACCTTCAACGCCAAGTCCCTTTCGAGCTGATTCCCGCCCTCCGCGACGCACAAGGACGCGCCCTCCGAGCCACCACCTACGTCGCCGACTTCACCTACACCGACAACGACACCTCCCGCCTTGTGGTCGAGGACGCCAAGGGAGTGCGCACACAAGTCTACTCCCTCAAATACAAGCTGATGCTCCACGTCCACGGAATAACGATCAAGGAGACCTGACCAATGCCCACCTACATCGACTACCTCAACGCCTTCTGGCGACTGCGGGAGACCACGCCCATATCGGCAGGCGAGGCCGACCTCTACTACGCCCTCCTACACATCGCCAACCGCCTCGGCTGGCCCGAGTCGTTCCCCTACAAGACCTCCAAGCTCACCCTCTTCCTCGAGGTCCCCAACAACACCT
>JAJPXC010000010.1 GCA_021205635.1 Bacteroidales bacterium
GAGTGTTCTTCAAATCAATTGATTAATTTTGCAGTTGCTTGTTGACTCTACAAACTAAAAAACTTACCACCTAAATTTGCGTATCTCAAAATTTAGCCGTATATTTGCAGTCGTTTTTGGCCAAGCGCCACCCACTTGGCCCATTCGTCTATCGGCTAGGACGCAAGATTTTCATTCTTGAAAGAGGGGTTCGATTCCCCTATGGGCTACAAAATCATCGCGCTTTGCGCAATGATTTAAGGCTAAGGCCTAAGGATAAAGGCAAAAGGCAAAAGGATGAAGGGTGAAGGCTTAGCCTACTCCTTTGGATTAAATCCCCTTTCCTCCTTTGTTCCTTTCCTCCTTTAAGGCTTAAAGCCCCAGGCAAGAAATTGTACAATAAATAATTATAAAAGTTTAATTAAACATTTAAATGGCAAACCATAAGTCATCAATCAAGCGCATCCGCCAGGCCGCCGCTCGCCGCCTGCGCAACCGCTACTACGCCAAGAGCTGCCGCACCGCCGTGCGTCGCCTCCGCGCCCTTACCGACAAAGCCGAGGCTCAGGCCCAGCTCCCCAAGCTCACCGCCATGCTCGACCGCCTCGCCTCCAAGGGCTCCATCTCCAAAAACAAAGCCGCCAACCTCAAGTCGAAGCTTGCTCTCCACGTCAACAAGCTCGCCTAATCGGCTTTTCCCGGGCAACCCCTCCCGTAGGGGCTCCCACAAAATCTCGGGGCGACCATGCCCCCACAAGGCCCATTCGTCTATCGGTTGAGGACGCAAGATTTTCATTCTTGAAAGAGGGGTTCGATTCCCCTATGGGCTACTAAATCATCGCACAAAGCGCGATGATTTAAGGCCAAGGCCTAAGGATAAAGGCAAAAGGATAAAGGATGCGCTGAGGTACATCTTGTTCCAGCTACCCCCCCTTCCTCCTTTATTCATTTCCTCCTTTAGAAATCAATGAATTCTTGATAAATCATGAAAAAACTTCTCTCAATCCTCACCGCGGTGATCCTCACCGCCACACTCGCCGGAATCAACACATCTTGCGCAGGCGACAACGCCGAAAAACTCGCCAACGACTACGTAGAGGCCGCGTCCAAGTCACTCCCCCTCAAGCAATCGGGCATCACCGTCGAAAGCTGCAAGTTGCAGGACAAAGTGATTGTCTTCCAATGCCAAATCGCCAAGGACTTCCCCGTCACCGTCGAGCAGCTCTCGGCCAACGTCGACCAAATGCGCGTTGGCGCCCTCATGGGCATCAAGGCCAGCTCCACCCCCACCGAGACCTCCCAGCTCATCGAATTGGCCAAGGCCGGCTACTCGGTTAAATACGTCTACGACGACGGCGACACCTCCCTTGAGCTCGTCCTCACCGACAAAGACCTCCTCGACACCCTCGAAGGCGAATCGGCTCCCACCGCCGCTCCCGCCGAGGCGCCCGCTGAGGAAGCCCCTGTCGCCGAAGGCCAGCTGACCGCCGAATAATCCCCCCGAGATCGACTTAAATCGATTTAAGTCGATTCCCTCAGTCGATTCCCTCCAAAATAAAAGAAATTAACCCGCCCAGCTCTTGCGCGTCTCAAAAATTCGCGCTAACTTCGCGGTGCTTTAGCCCGAAAGGGCCCAGCCTCTCCCACCGAGAGCCACATAAGCCCTAGCCCCAACGGGGGTTGAGCGACAATGATTGTCTTATGGTGTAATGGTAGCACAACAGGTTTTGGTTCTGTTTGTCCAGGTTCGAATCCTGGTAAGACAACCCCCTGAAAATCGCAAAGCGTTGAGGATTCACGCTTTGCGATTTTTATTTCTACACGGGCTAAAACGGGGGGGAGGAGGGGTGGAGAGCGTCAGGGACGGGAGAACTACTTTGGTGAACGGTAGGCGGCGACGGTGCGGCGGATGCCCTCGCGGAGGTCGATCTGGGCTTCGAAGCCGAAGTCGGCCTTGGCCGATGAGGTGTCGCACTGCCAGTTGCGCTGGCGCATGATGCGGTATTTGTCGCGGTTGAGCGTGGAGGCCTTGCCGCGGAATACGCCCGCCTTCTCGGCCACGGTTGAGGCGATCCAAGCCATCCACATCGGCAGTTTCACTGGAATTACCCACTTGCGGCCCAGCTCCTCGGCGACGATTTTGCGGAATTCGGCCTGGGTGTAGCTTCGAGGCTCAGAAATGATGTATTTTTTGCGCAAGGGAGCGCCCTCCAAGGCCAAGAACATGGCTCGCACGAGGTCGTCGACATAGATAAACGTCAGCTGCTGTGGCTTGTACCCCACGCCGAAGTCCCAACCTTTGTCGATCGACTCCACCATCATCAGGTAGTCCTTTTCGTGGGGGCCGTAAACGCCTGTGGGTCGGAAAATGATGTAGGGGAAACCGGGAATGGTCTCCAAGTGGGTTTCAGCCTTGATTTTCGATACGCCGTAGCGCGTGTTGGGCAGCGGCACTTCGCGACCGGTAATTGATTGGCCGTCAGTTTCGTGGATCGGACCCATCGCCGACAGCGAACTCATATACAGGAATCTTCCCGGCACGCGGCGGGCACGCTGCAGAGCGTCGGTGAACGTGCGCAGATAGATATAGTTTATACGGTTGAAATCCAAGAAGTTGACGCATTTGGTGGCGCCAAGGTTATAGATGATGTGATCCCAACGCTCGGTGGCGGGCATTGCCTCGAGCAAGGTCTTTTCCACCTGCGAGGGGTCGTCATAATCGAATTTTAGCACCTTCAGCCGCGGGTCGTCGAGGTAGCGCATCGATGTCGACTCACGCACGCCCACCCACGTCTCGTAACCGCGCTCAAGGGCTTGCTTAGCTATATGGCCGCCGATAAAACCTCCGGCGCCTACTATCAGTATCTTCTTCATTTCAAGGCTTTTAAATACACGTTCCACACTTGCGGGGCAAATTCCAGCAAGTCGAATCGGCGCACATATTCGCGGCCGCGCTCGGCCACCAATTTGTGGTACACGGGGTCGTCGATCAGGCGCAGGCACGCGGTGGCTAGCTCGTCCACGTCGTCGGGATCAACTGCCGGTGTGTCGGGACCGCCAGCCTCCTCCAGGCAAGAGCCCCGAGCCACGACAACGGGCGTGCCTGTTGACAACGATTCTATTACCGGCAACCCAAATCCCTCATAACGAGATGGATACACTGAGAGGATGGCGCCGCGATACAACAATGGCAGGTCGGGGAACGGCGCCCGGTCGATCCACACAACGCGTCCTTCCAACCCATGCGTTGCCACATAGGCTTTAATCTGCTGAGCGTAAGCCTTTTGACCACCAACAATCACCAACCTTATCTCTTTGGGCAACTGGGCGAGAGCCTTGACGGCCAAGAGCTGGTTTTTGCGGTCCTCCACCGTGCCTATGCTCACAATATACGAAAAATCAAGGCCATAGCGGCGGCGCATGTAGGCCACCTCCTCGGTGGAGATTGGGCGGGCGAATTGCGGGTCGCAACCTTGGTATACGATGTCGATTTTCTCGCGGGACGTGCCGTAAAGTTCCATTATGTCGTGGGCCGTGCGCTCGCTGATGGCGATTACGCGGGTGGCCTCGCGGCACGCGCGGGCAAATTTCCGGTCGTAAATCCAGCGGTCAATCGGTTTGTAATACTCTGGGAATCGGCGAAATATCACATCATGGATGGTGACAACCGAGGGAATTCCTGCCTTACGCAGCCCCACGGGCAACTCGCCGCTCAAGCCATGAAAGAGGTCGACGTGGTCGCGCCTCAAGTCCTTCACGACCCCTCGTGAACGCCACAGCGAGCCGATGACCGTTGCTCGGGGCAATTCCAATTTCACGTTGGGGCGCTCCAGCACAGGCGTCAGGCGGGGATTGTCGCGCCACTTGGGAGCGTAAAGCCGGAACTCGTCATCGGGGTGCTCCTTGGCCAACGAATCGACCAGAAGCCGGGAATAGTTGCCCAGCCCCGTCATATTTTGCACGGCGCGCTTGCCGTCGTAACCTATGACGAGCCCCATCTTAGTTCTGGGGGCAAATCACCGCAAGGGCGATGTAAAGAAGAATCGTCCAAGCTAGTCCCTGCACGCCAAAGGCAATCACCAAGCCAGCGCAGCCGAGGATCAAGATGTATCGGCGCCAATTCTCGGTCCAACCGAACGACTTGATTTTCAGCGAGAACATCCTTAGATTGGATACCATCAACAAGGGGATGGCCACCAGGGCGATGTAGAGGATCCACACCATCACCTGCTCTTCCATGCTCTCCACGTTGGCCAGGCCCCAAGCCACGGCGCCTACCCAGAAGATGGCGTTGGCCGGGATTGGCAAGCCGATAAACGACGTGTGCTGGCGCTCGTCGATGTTGAACCGGGCCAATCGCAGGGCTCCCATCGCGGGTATCAGCAATACCAAGAAAGCCATCCAAGAGGCTGAGGTGTAGAGCGTTAGGAAATTGTACATCAGCATCGCGGGAGCCACGCCGAAGCTCACGAGGTCGCTCAGCGAGTCGAGCTCCTTGCCCAATTCCGAGTAGGCGTGCAGTGTGCGGGCTGCCAGGCCGTCGAGGAAGTCAAAAACGGCGGCGGCGCCAATCCAGATCATGGCCCAGGCCCAAGCGGGGAGGCCGCCGGTCATCTCGTTGAACTTGAAAGCCATAATCACGGCCACACACCCCGACACCAAGTTCATCAGGGTGATTGTATTCGGAATCTTGCTTACTATTTTCATAACTAATAAACGTTACAGGGAGCGAAAAAGCCCGCTGATTGGCAACTTTTCCGCAAAGATAGCATAAATTTTTGAATGTTAGCGGAATTTGTTGTACCTTTGCCGATTGGAAAAGTGGCGCATAGCCGAAAGTGTGTCCCTTCGCCAGCCAATAACATGGGCACAAGGCCCTAAATAATAAGCTAATCATAAGAAAACCAACCTAATAAAATGTCAAAGAAAAAACAAGAGACACGCACGTCGATCGACGAGCTCAACGACCAGCTCACCTCGGTGGGCGAGAAAGTGCAAGCCAACAAGAAATACATCGCCTACGCCGTGGTGGCTGTGGTAGTGCTGGTGTGCGCCGCCTTGATCTACATGTGGGCGTTCCGCGGCCCCGCAATCCAGAAAGGCAACGACGCTATCGGCCAGGCTGACCTCCAGCTCGCCATGGGCAATGATTCCATCGCATTGGCACAGTATGAGGCCGTTGCCAACTCCTACGGCTACGCCGCCGGCAACCGCGCCTCCCTCCAGGCCGCCATCCTCCTTTACAAGGAAGGCAAGTACCAGGAGGCCCTGAAATATCTCGACAAGTTCGACGCCAAGGAGAGCATCATCGGCGCTGGCGCTTACTCGCTCAAGGGCGACTGCTACGTCAACCTCAACAAGCTCGACGACGCCCTCCACTGCTACGACAAAGCCATAAGCGAGAGCGACGACAACCCCGTCTACACTCCCTTCTTCATGCTCAAGGAGGCCCGCATCTATCAGGCCAAGGGCGACTACGCCAAGGAGGCCCAAATCTACGAGAAAGTTAAGGAGGAATATCCCAAGTATGCCCAAACCTACGGGATTGACCTCGACCGCTACATAGAGCGTGCCAACGCACAAGCCGGAAAGTAACAACCGACAGCTTCCCCAAAACGCGAAGCTTCGCGACCTAGCGACCCGTTCCATCGGCCGACTACTCTGGGAGTATAGTCTGCCGGCGGTAACGGGTATGGTCGTTATGGCCCTTTACAACGTCATCGACCGCATTTTCATTGGTCGCGGCGTGGGCCCCGAGGCCATCGCGGGATTGACAATCACCTTCCCGGTGATGAACCTGGCTTCGGCCCTGGGCGTGCTCATCGGCGGCGGCGCCGGGGCCCGGGTGTCGATTATGCTCGGCGCCAAGAACCATGAAGGAGCCTCACGGGTGCTCGGCAACTCGTTGACACTCATCCTAATAAACGGAGTAGCTTACATCACCCTGTTCGCCATCTTCCTCGACCCGATACTCATGGCTTTCGGCGCAAGCGAGGAAACGCTTCCCTACGCCCACGACTTCTTGATGTGGATCCTTCCGGGCATGTTGATCATCAACATCACCTTCTCCTTCAACAACATCATGCGCGCCTCGGGCTACCCCACGCGCGCCATGGTGACCATGCTTATCGGCGCGGGCTCCAACCTTATCCTGGCCCCCATCTTCATCTTCGCGCTGGGCCTGGGTATCAAGGGCGCGGCCATCGCCACCGACATCGCCATGACCATCTCGGCCGCGTTTGTCATGGCCCACTTCTTCGACAAAAAGAGCACACTGCGATTCACCCGCGGTATCTACGGCCTGCGGTGGAAAATAGTGTGGGACATCATCACAATCGGCGCCGCACCGTCATTGGTCAACGCCGCCTCGTCGTTGATCAACGCCATCGTCAACAACTCGCTGTTGCCCTACGGGTCGTCGGCCATCGCCGCCGTGGGCATCTTCTCCACCTACACCTCGCTGCTGTGCATGGTCGTCGTGGGCGTGTGCCAGGGCATGCAGCCCATCATCGGCTACAACTACGGCGCGGGCCACCGCGACCGCTCGGTCAAGACCCTGTGGCTAGCCATCAAGGTGGCGAGCGTGGTCACCGCGTTAGGCTGCGTGTTCGGCGAACTGTGCCCCAGGTGGATCGCCATGGCCTTCACTGTCGACCAGGAGCTGATTGACGTCTCGGCCCACGCGTTGAGGATGACACTGTTTATGTTCTGGATCGTGGGCTTCCAGATTGTGGCCACCAACTTCTTCATGGCCATCGGCAAGGCAGGGAAGTCGATATTCCTTAGCCTCAGCCGCCAGGTGATTTTCCTGATTCCCATCTTGCTGATTTTGCCGCGCCTCTATGGGATCGACGGCGTATGGTGGTCGTTCCCGGCCTCGGACGTCTTCGCCACCATCGTCACGGCCCTGATGATTTTCTACGAGCTGAGGCAATTGAGAAACCACTATGGGCCATCGCAAGCGTAGCTTTCGACTGAAATCGAGGGATGTCGATTGAAATCGGGAGAAATCGATCACGTTAATGATCGACTGAAATCGAGGGATGTCGATTGAAATCGGGGGAAATCGATCCCGTTAATGATCGACTGAAATCGAGGGATGTCGATTGAAATCGGGAGAAATCGATCCCGTTTATCCCATCCCCTCGGGTGACTTCAATCGATATATTTCGATTTCACTCGATTTCACTCGAAATCCTTGCGAATCCCTGAAATTTTCGGGGTGGAAAAGGCTATGTTTCAGAAAAATGTATTAACTTCGCGAGGCATTTTGGCTCGAAGGGAAATTTGGCCCCCCAAGCCTAGGTGCAGCTTTATAATTAACCTTATTTATTAACTTATTTAAATGACTGAAGAATTGAAAAATTCCCCGATCGAGGACTTCGATTGGGAAGCCTACGAAAAAGGTGAGACCCAAGGCGAGAAATCGCGCGAGGAGCTTACCAAAACTTACGACGAATCGCTCAACACCGTAAAGGACAAAGAGGTAATCGAAGGTACCATCATCGCCCTGAACAAGCGCGAGGCTGTGGTTAACATCGGCTACAAGAGCGACGGCATCATCCCCATGAGCGAATTCCGCTACAACCCCGACATCAAGGTGGGCGACACCGTCGAGGTGTTCATCGAGAATCAGGAAGACGCCAAGGGCCAACTCATCCTCTCCCACCGCAAAGCCCGCGCGTCACGCTCCTGGGAGCGCGTCAACCAGGCTCTGGAAAACGACGAAATCATCAAGGGCTACATCAAGTGCCGCACCAAAGGCGGCATGATTGTCGACGTGTTCGGCATCGAGGCATTCCTCCCTGGCTCGCAGATCGACGTCAAGCCCATCCGCGACTACGACATCTTCGTGGGCAAAACCATGGAGTTCAAGGTCGTTAAAATCAACCAAGAATACAAGAATGTGGTCGTATCCCACAAGGCTCTCATCGAGGCCGAGCTCGAGCAGCAGAAGCGCGAGATTATCGCCAAGCTCGAGAAGGGCCAGGTGCTCGAGGGTACCGTCAAGAACATCACCTCCTACGGCGTATTCATCGACCTGGGCGGCGTAGACGGTTTGAGCCACATCACCGACCTTTCCTGGGGCCGCGTAAGCCATCCCGAGGAGGTTGTGGAGCTCGACCAAAAGCTCAACGTTGTAATCCTCGACTTCGACGACGAGAAGAAGCGCATCGCCCTCGGCCTCAAGCAGCTCCAGCCCCATCCGTGGGACGCCCTCGACCCCAACCTCAAGGTGGGCGACAAGGTTAAAGGCCGCGTAGTGGTTATGGCCGACTACGGCGCATTCGTTGAGATCGCCCCCGGCGTTGAGGGTCTCATCCACGTGAGCGAGATGTCCTGGAGCCAACACCTGCGCTCCGCTCAGGACTTCCTCAAGGTAGGCGACGAGATCGAAGCCGTCATCCTCACCCTCGACCGCGAGGAGCGCAAGATGAGCCTCGGCCTCAAGCAGCTGAAGAAAGATCCCTGGGAGGATATCGAGATCAAATATCCCGTTGGCAGCCAGCACACCGCACGCGTGCGCAACTTCACCAACTTCGGAGTGTTTGTTGAGATCGAGGAGGGCGTTGACGGCCTGATCCACATCTCCGATCTCTCTTGGACCAAGAAGATCAAGCACCCCTCCGAGTTCACCCAGATCGGCGCCGACATCCAGGTAGTCGTTCTCGAGATCGACAAGGACAAACGTCGCCTCTCTCTGGGCCACAAGCAGCTCGAGGAGAACCCGTGGGACGTATTCGAGACCATCTTCACCAACGGTTCCATCCACGAAGGCACCATCATCGAGATGCTCGACAAGGGTGCTGTCGTTGCTCTGCCTTACGGCGTTGAGGGCTTCGCTACCCCCAAGCATCTGGTTAAAGAGGACGGTACCCAAGCCAAGGTTGACGAGAAGCTCCCCTTCAAGGTTATCGAGTTCAACAAGGACAGCAAGCGTATTATCCTTTCCCACAGCCGCATCTTCGAGGATGAGGCACGCGCCGAGAAGGCTGAGGCTCGCAAGGCTAAGCGCCAGGATCGCCGCAAAGAGGAGACCCCGATGATCTCGACTCCCATCGAGAAGACCACTCTTGGCGACATCGAGGCCCTCGCAGCCCTCAAGGAGAAGCTCTCCAAGTAAAATCCCTTCACCCCCATATAGTAAAAGCCACCGCGACGAGCGGTGGCTTTTTCATTTTTTTCCTCGCGCGGGGAGGGGGAATCGCTGGGAATCGCTGGAAATCGCTGGAAATCGCTGGGAATCGCTGGAAATCGCTTGGAATCGCTTGGAATCGCTGGAAATCGATCACGTTAATGATCGCTGGGAATCGCTGGAAATCGAATGAAATCGATCACGTTAAGGATCGACTGAAATCGAGGGATGTCGATTGAAATCGGGGGAAATCGATCACGTTAATGATCGATGGCCTTAGGGGTGTAAAAAGGCAGTTATTGGAATCGAGCCACGAGGGGCTCGATTCCAATGACTGCAATATCTTTTATCAATATAGGGCCTATAAGGCTTATGGGGCCCTATAAGGCTTATGGGGCCCTATAAGGTTTATGGGGCTTATAAGGCCTAAGGGAGGGTTACTTTACCGGAGCGGCGGGAGCGGCTGCGGGGGTGGGAGCCTCTACGGGAGCGGCCTCCACGGGAGTGGCAGCGGGAGCCGGGGTGGCATACTCGGTGCCCTCAACCTGCACGGGGCCGGCGGGCTTAACGCGCGAGCCGGCCTGAACCAGGTCGCGGGGCATTACAAATACCGAGATCACGGCCAGAACGGCGATGGCGCCGGCGAGGGTCCAAGTGGTTTTCTCGATGAAGTCGTTGGTGTGGCGAACGCCCATGTATTGGTTGGCGCCGGAGAAACCGGATGCCAGGCCGCCGCCTTTGGATTTCTGGATGAGCACAACTGCTATCAAGAGTACCGCCACGATGACGGTGAGGATAATTACGATTGCGTACATATTAGAGGTTAAACTTTTTTGGATTTTTCCGTTGATTGGTTGCTTAGTTGCTGTATTTTAATCAATTTGCGCAAAAAACGCAATTGGTCTGCAAAGTAAATACTTTTTTCTGGATTATTCAAACTTAACTGGCTAATAATTTCAAAAGCCTGCTCGTAACGGCCTTGTTTTGTGTATATTTTGGCCAAAGACTCGCTCAGGGCCGGCGCGGGACGGGGTGATTGTGGCCCGGTGGCGAGGTCGCCCCGTGATGCGTCGTCTTGAGTGCTTGGCTTGTCACGGCCGTCCAAGGCCGGCCCCCCTAGGGCTGCGCGCGTGTCGTCGCTCGCTGCCTTACGATGCTCGAGGATGAAGGAGTTGATCAGGGCGTCTTGGGAGCCTTCTGGCGCGTCGTTGGGCGTGGGGAGGGAGGATTCCTCCTCCTCGGCGAGCACTTGGGCGTAATCGGCCGTGGGATGGAAAATCAGTCGCTCGAGCAGGGCGTCCTCCTTGGGGTCGCGGCCTCCGTAGTTGTCGATGAATTTATCGATCACCTGGTCGGTGGTTAACGGCTCGGGACCTTTCTGCTCGTGGTAGAAATTAAGCCACGCTGCGGCCTCGGGCAGGAGAATGGACGCCAGCGTCTCGCGCGATGGTGAGAGGATGGCAAGGCGCTCCGTAATTTCACGGGCTTGCTCCTCTGCCACTTGGGGATGCATGCGTGAGAGCAACAACGTGGCCGGAACGGTAACGCCGGGATGCAGGCGTGACATCTCTTCCACCCAAGCGGGATCGACCGGTTCTTGGGGGTTGTCAAGGTAATATGATATGCGTAATGCCGTGTCTGCCATGGTTTTACCAATCGCCAAGGGTGGCGTTAAAGATTAGGTCGACAAGCTCTTTTGTAATCTCCTCGATGAGTTGATCCTGCACGTCGGTGAGCATTTCCGAGGAGTCGAAATCGCGGTAGGCCGAGAAGGATTGGTCGACGTTTTTGGAATCCTGCTTGTTGTCGGTGTAACGCACTCGCACGGTGATGGTCAAGCGCGTTTGGGAAGCGTAAGCGTTCTCGGTAACGGCTTGAGGAGTAAGGTTGTAGCCCGTGATTTCGCCCTCCATCACGAGGTCGGAATTGCCTTCGACGGTTTGCAGTCGCGTGTTGCGCTGGATATAGTCGAGCAGGGTGTTTTCGAATGTTTGTTGCAACGGGGGGTACACCAACGCGGCGCGGATGGGGAAGTTGCCCACGTGTATCGTCTTGTAGACGGTATAGTCGAGGGCGGCGCCGTTAAACTTGTAGCTTATCGAGCAAGCGGCAAGCATGGTCGACAGGATCGCTATCGTGGTGATATATAGGATGTTGCGTTTCATTCTAGGCCGTATTCTTTGATTTTGCGGTAGAGGGTGCGTTCCGAGATTTGCAACTCGCGGGCGGTGAGCTTGCGACGTCCCATGTTGCGCTCGAGGGAGCGGCGGATTGTCTCGCGCTCGGTTTCTTCGAGGGATGGAGGCTCGCTTTCACCCCCGCGGTTACCCGCGTGGCACGCGGCCGCCACATTGGTAGCGGCCCCGCTTCGGGGGGATGTGGCGCTTTTATCTTGGTCGCTGGAGCGATTAAACACCTGTGAGAGCGTGGGAGTGTATTTTACGAGCGATTGGACGGTGGTGGCGGGATCGTCGATCTCGGCTGCGGTGGTGTAGCCCGAGTGGCGGGATTCGTCAAGACGGCTGCGCAATTCGTCGATCTCGCGCTGGAGGCGGAAAATCATGTTGAACAGGGCCTCGCGCTCGGCGTCGTAGCTGTGGGCCGAGGGGCGCGCGGTGGAGGCCAATGCGGGCGACATCACGGTTGCACCGGCGGGGATATACCCCTCGATGGTGTGGGATGTCACCTCGTTTCCGGCCTCAAACAGTGCAAGCTGCTCGACCACGTTCTTCAACTGGCGCACGTTGCCGGGCCAGCGATAGGTGGTCAACAGGCGTCGCGCCGAGTCGTCCATGGAGATCGAGGGCATGCGGTAGCGCTCGGCGAAGTCGGCGGCGAATTTGCGCGCCAGTAGCACGATGTCGTTGCCGCGCTCGCGCAGTGGCGGGATAGCGATTTGCACCGTCGACAGGCGGTAGTAGAGGTCCTCGCGGAAGCGTCCTTGCTCCACGGCCTTCACCATGTCGACGTTGGTTGCGGCCACGATGCGGATATTGGTGCGCTGCACTACCGATGAGCCCACTTTCATGAACTCGCCGCTCTCGAGCACGCGTAGCAACCGTGCCTGGGTGGTCAAGGGCAATTCGGCCACCTCGTCGAGGAAAATCGTGCCGCCATCGGCCTCCTCAAAGTAGCCCTTGCGGGAGGAGACGGCGCCGGTGAATGCTCCTTTCTCGTGCCCGAACAGCTCGGAGTCGATGGTACCCTCGGGGATGGCGCCGCAGTTGACCGCGATGTAGCGCGAGTGCTTGCGGGCGCTGTACTGGTGGATGATTTGCGGGAAAAACTCCTTGCCCGAGCCGCTTTCGCCCGTGACAAGCACCGACAAGTCGATTGGCGCCACCTGAATGGCGCGCTGGATGGCGGCCGTGAGCGACGGAGCGTTGCCCACGATGCCCAGGCGCTGCTTGGCTTGCTGCACTTGCGGGGGGATGTCGGTGAGGTTTATTTCCACTTGCGTAAGGCGTAAGTTTTACTTTTCAGGAACTGGCCGAACTCCTCGACCGAGCCCTGATGTTGTTTCTGCTCGTCGACCGAGATAGGCTCGCCAACGGATACGCGCAGCACGGTGTCGTGCTTGAGGAACACCTCGGCGGGCAGACGTAGCGTGCGCAGCTGCCAGCTCACCATGCCTAAGAAGTTGAACCACCATGAGTTACGGCCGTGGAAGAAAATAGGAATCACCGGCACTTTCAGCTGCTGGATCAGGCGGATGATCGACGGCTGCCAGTCGCGATCCTCGAGCTGTAGCTTGCGGTTGACCTTGCTCACGGCACCCGCGGGGAAGAATCCGATGGGGTTGCCCTGCTTCACCTGCATGATGGCCTCCTTGATGCCGCGCATCGACACGGCTTTCTTCTTGGGGTCGTCGCTCGCGAGGGCGTCAACGGCGATGAAGTTGGGGCGCATGGCCGTGATTTTGTTCAGGATCATGTTGACCATCACCTTGTACTTGGGTCGGCGGGAGCCCACGATACCGATGAGCGTGATGCCGTCGAGGGCGCCGAAAGGGTGGTTACTCACGGTGATGAACGCGCCCTGGGGGAGATTGTCGAGGATTTCCACGCCGCGGATGTCGACGGTGGAGTGAAGGTCCTCGATCAGGCCTGTGCAGAATTGCGGTCCGGGCGTGCGGCAGTTGCTGCGGTGAATCCAGTTCACCTTGTCGAGCGCCAGGAAGCGCAGCAGGCGGGTGACGAGCTTGCGGTGCTTGGCGAGCTTGGGCACCATCTCGATGATGTCGTCCTCGTCGAGCACATTGGGCCTCACCCAATAGCTCACGCCGTCGATTATATATTCTTTGCCCTTTGGGTCGAATCCCTCCAGGGCCATCTTATCTTTTTCTTCAATCATAATTTCAATGTGTTAGAGGAGGGAGCGGCGGATGGCGTAGCGGGGGCGGTGCTTGACCTCGATGTATATCTTTCCCACGTATTCGCCCACGATGCCCACGCCCATCAGCAACAGGCTCCCCAGGAACCATATCGACAGGAACAGCGAGGCCCACCCCCACACCAGCGAGTGGTAGTAGTAGCTGATAGCCACATAAATAGCGGCCAGCACGTCGAGGATCAAGAAAGTCAACCCGGTAAGGAAAATCAGTCGCATCGGCTTGGCCGAGAATGATGTGATGCCGTCGATCGAGAATGAGAGCATCTTCCCCAAGGGGTATTTCGATTCGCCGGCCACACGCTCGGCGCGGTCGTAGCCCACAGTGGAGCTTTCGAGGCCGATCTGTGGGATGATTCCGCGCAAGAAGAGGTTGCTCTCGCCGTATTCGCTCAACAGGTCCAATGCCTGGGCGCTCATCAGGCGGTAGTCGGCGTGGTCGTAGACGGTGTCGACGCCCATCGTGCGCTGGAATTTGTAGAAACCGCGGGCGGTGGTGCGTTTGAACCACGTGTCGGTGGCGCGGCTCTGGCGCACGCCGTAGACAATGTCCTTCCCTTGCTGGAACTCCTTTACCATCCGAGGGATAGCGTTGATGTCGTCCTGCAGGTCGGCGTCGATCGAGATGGCGGCGTCGCAGTGGCCGCGAGCCGTCATCAGTCCGGCCAAGAGGGCATACTGGTGGCCGCGGTTGTGGGCCAGGTCGATACCCTTGAAGCGCTCGGGGTGCTGGTCGTGGAGCGAGGAGATTACGCCCCAGGTGTCGTCGCGCGAGCCGTCGTTGACCGCCAGGATGTAGCTGTCCTGCGTGACGAGGCCCTCCTGGACCATGCCGTCGAGCAGGCCTAAGAGTTCGCGGGCCGTGATGGGGAGCGCCTCGGCCTCGTTATAGCACGGGATGACAATCGCTAATTTAGTCATATTAGTAATTACGGGCGAAGATTACTCGCTGGGCCGAGGGCTTGCCTGTGACCATGCACTTGCCGGGGGTCTTGTCGCCGTCCAGGGGTATGCAACGGATGGTGGCCTTGGTTTCCTCCTTGATCTTCTCCTCGGTCTCGGGGGTGCCGTCCCAGTGGCAGAGCAGGAAGCCGCCCTTCTCGATTTCTTGCTTGAACTCGTCGTAGGAGTTGACCTCGCGTGTCATCGACTCGCGCTGCTTGAGAGCGTTCTGGTAGATGTTCTCTTGGATGTCCTCGAGGAGTTTCTCGACGTACTGGGCTATGCCCTCCAGGGGAGCGGAGTGCTTCTCGAGGGTGTCGCGGCGCATGATCTCGACTGTGCCATTCTCGATGTCGCGGGCACCGAGCACCAAGCGCACGGGCACACCCTTGAGCTCGTAGTCGGCGAACTTGAAGCCGGGACGCTTGTTGTCGGCGTCGTCAAACTTCACGCTGATGCCGGCCTTGCGCAACTCGGCCACGATCGGGTCGACCTTCTCGCGGATGGCGTGGAGCTGCTCGGCGTTCTTGTAGATGGGGATGATCACCACCTGAATAGGGGCCAAATGGGGAGGCAGCACCAGGCCGTTGTCGTCGCTGTGGGTCATGATCAGGGCGCCCATGAGTCGGGTGGAGACGCCCCAGGAGGATGCCCAAACGTATTCGAGCTGGTTCTCGCGGTTGAGGAACTTCACGTCGAACGCCTTGGCGAAGTTCTGCCCCAGGAAGTGGGACGTGCCGCTCTGCAGGGCCTTGCCGTCCTGCATCATGGCCTCGATGGTGTAGGTTTCGAGGGCGCCTGCGAAGCGCTCGTTGGCCGATTTCACGCCCTTGACGACGGGCACTGCCATGTATTTCTCGGCGAAGTCGGCGTAGACGTTCAGCATCTTGATGGCTTCCTCCTGGGCCTCCTCGGCGGTGGCGTGGGCGGTGTGGCCCTCTTGCCACAGGAACTCGGCGGTGCGCAGGAACATGCGGGTGCGCATCTCCCATCGGAACACGTTGGCCCACTGGTTGCACAGGATGGGCAGGTCGCGGTAGGAGTTGATCCAGTTCTTGTAGGTGTTCCAGATGATTGTCTCGGAGGTGGGGCGGATGATGAGCTCCTCCTCGAGTTTGGCCGAGGGATCGACCTCCACGCCGTCGTGGGTGGCGTTGGTGCGCAGGCGGTAGTGGGTAACCACGGCGCACTCCTTGGCGAATCCCTCGACGTGCTCGGCCTCGCGGCTAAGGAACGATTTGGGGATCAACAGCGGGAAGTAGGCGTTGACGTGTCCCGTCTCCTTGAACATCTTGTCGAGCTGTTGCTGCATCTTTTCCCAGATCGCGTAGCCGTAAGGCTTGATCACCATGCAGCCGCGCACGGCCGATTGCTCGGCCAGGTCGGCCTTCACCACCAAATCGTTGTACCATTGCGAGTAATTGTCGGCTCGCTTTGTCATTTCCTTGAGCTCTTTTGCCATATATAGTTTTCAGTTTTCAGTTTTCAGTCTTCAGTTTATAGTTTTCAGTTTTCAGTTTTCAGTTTTCAGGGGGGGGCTTTCATCCTTTAAAGGAATGAAGGGCTAAAGGCCCATTAACCATTAACCACTAACCACTAACCACTAACCACTAACCACTAACCACTAACCACTAACCACTAAAAGGGTTTATTTTACGCGAAATTACGCAGAATTTCGCAATTTTCGGCGTAACTCATTGGTTTTTTCGTATCTTCGCGTATACAACCCCTCGAATACACCTTAAAGTGAAACGACAAGGATGGAGCGACTGATGCATTACGTGTGGGCCCACAAGCTGTGGGACGGTCGCCCCATGACCACCGTGGACGGTCGCCCGGTGAAGGTGATCGACCCGGGGCGCTGGAACACCGACGCCGGGCCGGATTTCTTCAACGCCAAGGTGCGGATCGGCGACCAGATGTGGGTGGGCAACGTGGAGATGCACCTGCGGGCCAGCGACTGGTACCGCCACGGCCACAATGGCGACCCGGCCTACTCATCGGTCATCCTCCATGTCGTGGCCCACGACGACGCTCCCGTTCCACGCCCCGGTGGCAACGGTGACGACGATGTGATTCCCCAAATGACCATGCGTATCTCCCCGGATATCCAGGCCCGCGCCGAGGAGCTGGAGCGCGCACCCGTGATGTCGTTACCGTGCGCCAAATGGATATCCGCGACCCCGCGCCTTTACCTGATGGACTGGTTGACGTCGCTCGGTTTCGAACGCGTATATCGCAAGGCCGAGCGCCTGCGTGAGCAAGCCGAGCGCCTGCGTGGCAACTGGGAACAAGTGGCGTTCCAAGCCCTCAGCCGCTCGATGGGGATGAGCGTCAACAACGACACCTTCGAGCGCTTGGCCATGATCACCCCGGTGAAGATGTTGCGCAAGCATGCCGACAACCCCTTGGCCGTGGAGGCCCTCCTTTTCGGACAAGCGGCGCTACTGGAAAACACACAAGGCGACCCTTATGTGGAGCGTCTCTACACTGAGTACCAGTTTCTTGCGCATAAATATGGCTTGCGGTCGCTCGACCCCGGGGCATGGCGTATGGGTCACATGCGGCCATGGAATTTCCCTCACCGACGCCTCGCCACGCTGGCTGCGCTGGCGTCCACTCGGCACAACCTGATGGCCGACTTGACAGCGATATCCACCGTGGCCGAGTGCCA
The DNA here is from genome assembly GCA_021205635.1 of Bacteroidales bacterium. GTDB lineage: Bacteria > Bacteroidota > Bacteroidia > Bacteroidales > Muribaculaceae > JAJPXC01. The sequence goes on from JAJPXC010000010.1 coordinate 17,121, forward strand.
GAAGTATTTCGAGATTGAATTGTCGGGGTATTGGGCGCACCGTTTCCGATTCGGGGGGGTGGCCTCGACAGGCTCGAAGGCTTTCAGCGGGGATGTGTGCAAGCTTTTGATAATCAATGTGGTGGCTCCTCTGCGAGTGGCCTTTGGGCTAGAGCGAGGCGACAACGAGGCGGTTACGCAAGCCGTGGAGATGCTGCAAGACTTACCGCCGGAGCGTAATTCGATCGTCAAGATGTTTGAGCAGGCTGGGATTCAGGTTTCCGACGCCTTCTCCTCCCAGGCCTTAATCGAGCTTCGCCGCGAGTATTGCGAGCAGCGCAAGTGCCTTTACTGCCGCATGGGCCACCGCATGCTCTCGCAGGCGGCTTGGCGCCCAAGCTAAGCCGCTTTGCGCCCTGACAAAAGGTAGGAAAAACATAAGCAGCCCCGGCCGGATGGTCGGGGCTGCTGGTTATGGGGAGGTGGATGGGTTTCTTAGTCGTCGGATGAGGCCGCTGAGGGCAGCGGCCATCCCAGATTGGGCTGACGCGTGCTACTTGTTAGTCGAGGTAGCAGGCGTAAGGAACGACGCTGAGGTCGAGGGTTACGTGCTTCTTGCCTGCGGGAGCGGTGAGGTTGCCACCGTCCTGAACGAGGTTGAGCAGGTCGCCGCCGAGGTTGATGTCCCAGCCGTCGTTGGCGCGGAACTTCCATTCGCCGCCGTCGCCGAAGTCAACGTCGCCTTCCCATACGAGGAAGTCGTCGCTCGGGGTGAGGGCTACGGAAGCGCCCCAGCCGTTGAATCCGCCGATCACGCCGATCGTGGTGATCTCGGTGAGCGAGTAGGTGAGGTTGGCGATGTTAACCGAGCACCAGTAGAGGGCAGCGGCGTCAACCGAGAGGTTGCCGGCGGAGCCGTCGGTGGTGAGCTCGCCTGCGGTGCCTGTGCTACCGTAGTTGGTACCGTTCCAGTCGGCCTGCGAGGTGAACTTGAAGTCGCCGCTCAGGTAAGCGTAGCCGGTGTAGGTCGAGTAGTCGTTGGTGGTGAGCAACTGGGAAGCGGCCTGGTTCCAGCCGTTGGAAGCGCCAGGAGTGTAGAGGAACTCGAAGGCGGGCGAGAAGGTGTAGGTGCGCTTGAACGAGTCGCCATCGGCAACAGCCATGTTGATGGTCAACAGGTAGGAGCCGGTCTTGTCGTAGGTACCGGTCTTACCGCTGAGGAGGTCGCCGGTAAGCTCGGCGCTGTCCTCAGGACCATAGGAGCCGCTCACGCCCTTGATGGTCCAGCTGAGGCCGGAGCCCACCTCTTCGGGCGAGAGGCTGATGGAAGCCGAGAATACGGGATCGTCATAGGGGCTCTCGCTGGAGTGGCTCATCGGGTATTCAACGCCGCCGAGCACGAGGGTGTAGCTGTCGTCAACTGTGAAGCCGTTGTAGGCGTCCATGGGCACGAGGGTGAGGGTCTGGGGGCCATAGTAGTAGTTGGGGCCACCGATGCGTACGCCAGTGGTGTTGTCGTTGGTGGCGTAAGCTGCGTAGCGCACGTAGAACGTAGCCTGACGCGGGTCGAGGGTTACGGCCTGGATGGCGGTGCCGAGGTGGTCGGGGGTAACGGTGAGGACACCTTCGTCGGTGATGGTGGTCTCACATTCGCCGTACTTGGAGAAGTCGCTCGACTTCGATACCTGTGCGACGAGGGTCAAGGTGTAGTCGTCGACGGGGAACGAGCCGTATTCTACCTGGTCGAGAGAGATAGCGGTGTTGGCTTCGTTGAGAGCGGGCAGGTCGAGAGTTGCCTGAGCTTGCTCAGTGGGGGTAAGCACGAGCGTGGAGGCGTCGAAGATCTCACCCTGAGTGTTGCTCTGTGCTGGCGGATTGGGCCAATCGTAGTTGTCGTAATCGTCGCACGACACCAAACCCAAGGCCAACGCCATCACTGAAAATATTGCGATTTTCTTCATAATTGGATTTTTCCGTTTAATGATTTTTGATTTTTGGGAGATGGTGGGGGACCGGGGTCGGTTCCCCGCCATCGTCCTTGAGTTGGTTGTTAGAGAGCAACGAAGGTTACCTCCATGTTGGCCATGTCGACGGTTTGTTGCATGTCGCCGCCACCCCAGTTGGGGAAGGAGAAGGAGCCTTTACCTTTGACGAGGGCGCCATTGAAGGTGTTGCCGGTGAAATCGTACTCGATGGGGTTGTCATCCTCCTGGGTGCCGTAGGAATCGGTGTCCCAAGCGGTCATCGAGGTGTAGTAGCGGAACATGGCCTCACCAGCGTTGATGGTGAATGAGCCGTGGTAAACCTTGGAGCCGATCTCGTCGTCGTTCTCGAAGAGGCGCCAGGGCTCGTAGTGAGCGATGTTGGCTGCACCGGGGCCTGCCCAGCCCTCAGGCTGACCAACGAGCCAGATGTAACCGGGAGAGGGCACTGCGTAGTAAGGCATTACCTGGTTGAGGGTAACGACGTTGGAGGAGGTGATCTCCGAGCCGTCAACGCCGTCGAGGTAAGCGACGCCGCGGAAGTAAACCTTAACGGGGGAGGTGAACACGTAGCCTTCGTCGTCCTTGGTGATGCCCATGAGCGAGCAGATGGCCAGGGCGAGGTCTTCGTCCTTGAAGGTCATGCGCGAGGAGGTGGCGTTGGTGTTGGTAAGGGAGGAGCACTCCGAGAAGTCGTCGCTCAGCGATACCTCAGCATAGTAGTTGCAAACAGCCGAGTAGCCGTAGTTGGGCTGGCTCTTGCAAACGATTTCGAAAGTGTTGCCCTCCGTCAGCTGATAGTACTGATCCTGCAGCTCGGGCGTGTTAAGCTCGAAGGAAGTAGGGTTCTGGTAGGTGGGCTCCTTCTTGTCCTCGCAGCTTGTGAACCCAACGAGCACGGCCAAAGAAGCTAAAAATATTGATAATTTTTTCATTTTAAGAATCGTGTTTTAGGTTCTACGAATTAGTAACCGGTGTTCTGGGTGTAGTGAGCCAGCTCCACGATGCTCGAGGGGAGCGGATAGAGGGTGAAGTAGCTGGGATAGTCGGCACCGTCGGCAACTTGGTTCTTCCAGTTCCAGGTGTAACCCGAGATCCATTTGCCCCAACGGATAAGGTCGGTACGGCGGCAGTTCTCGGTGTAGAGCTCGCGAGCGCGCTCGTCCTGGAGGTCGGCGAATGTAGCGGTGGTGAGGTTGCTCAAGCCAGCGCGGCGACGGATAAGGTTCAAGTAGTTGAGGGCGTCGCCGGTGACAGCCTTGCTGTCGGTAACGCCGTCGCCTACCATAGCCTCAGCGGCCGAGAGGTAGATTTCGGCGAGACGGATCACAGGGTAGTCGCCACCCACCTGGGTGGTAGCTGCGGGCGAGTTGGCGGCGTCGATGTTGCCGTTCTCGTCGTAAGCCCAGTTGGAGAACTTGACAGCCAGGAAGCCGTTCTGGCCGAAGTAGGCTTGGGTGAGGGTGCCGTTGTTGACGTCGAAGCCGTTGGCGGCGGTGCACCAGTTGCCCACGCGGGTGTCGGGCGAGGTCTGGTAGTCGCTCTCATTCCACTCGAACTTCTCAACGAACTGGCGACGGGTAGTCATACATTTCCAAGCGTCACCGGCGTTGTAGCGAGCCTTGGAGCACTGCCAAACGTCGTCGTCGGTGGATTCGCCGATCCAGGCGTCGATCATGAACGTGGAGTTGGCCCACGATATGAGGTAGGTAGCGTTCTGGGGGATAGTCCAGATGATCTCCTTGCAAGCGTTGGAGCCACCCTGGCAGTACTGCTGGTTGTTGGCGCCGAAGAGGTTGAGGTAGTGGGGAACGAGGCCCGAGCCTTCGAAGCCGTTGCCCTTGAAGTGGTTGATCAGGTTGTTGGCGTGCTCCAAGCACTTGTCGTACATGGCGGTGCCGGTGTAAACCTTGGCGTTGAGGTAGTACTTAACCAAGAGGGCCTCGGCGACAGCCTTGCCTACGTAACCGTAAACTTGGTTCCAGTTGCTGCCATACTCGGCGGTAACGGCCTCGAGGTCGGCAACGCACAGGTTGAAGATCTCGGAGCGGGAGAGCTGCTCGGGCACGGAACCGATAGCGGTGTTCTCGTCGGCCCAGGGCACATTGCCGAAGCAGTCGATCAGGTAGAAGTAAGCACCAGCCTTGAGGATGCGGCACTGACGCATGAACTCGTCGGCCACCTCCTTCTGCTCGTCATTCAAGCCGAAGTAACCGTTGTTGACGGTTTGGATGAAGTCGATACAGCAGGCGATGTTGATCATGAAGCGGGAGTAGGTACCGAGGATGGCACGGTTGTTGGAGGGCACGGGGCCGTATTGGAACGTGCCGTAGTCAACGTCGTTAGGGAGCCAGTTGGCCTCGTCGGTGTTGATCTCCTCGAGGATGAACGCTGAGCGCTGGAAGGTGGACATACCACCGTCGAAGCCGCTCACCGAAGCATTGTTGTTGACACCATGCACGGCGAACTGCAAGTAAACGTCGCCCATTACCTGCTCCATGTATCCCATAGGATCGCTGGAGAAGACGGCGGATGTAGTGGTGTTGGGATCGCTCGGGGTCTGGTCGAGGTCACCGGTGCAAGAACCGAATGCCAGAGCCGTAGCTGCAACGCCGATTGAAAGAAATATTTTATTTAATGCTTTCATGTTGATTCTATGAAATTAGGATGTACTGATTAGAATGTAGCAACCAGACCGAGGGTGCAAGTGATAGGACGGGGGTAGCAGTTGTTGTCGATACCGCCGTAAACCTCGGGGTCAAGACCTTTGTACTTGGTGATGACGAAGGGGTTCTGAACGGCTGCGAAGAGTCGGAGTCGCAGGTTGTTGTTCAACAGCTCGGGGAAGGTGTAACCCACGGTGATGTTGTCGCAGCGCAGGAACGAAGCGTTCTCCACAAAATAGGACGACAGGGGCAGGCACTGCTCGGAGGTTTGGAAGATGAACTCGTTGGCGAGCAGGTTGCTCAGGCCGTAGCCCTGAACGCCGGCAACGCGGGTGCGGTCGTAGAGCGGACCGTTGTAAACGTAGTTGCCGAAGTTGGCGCGGAGGGTGATACCGAAGTCCCAGTTCTTCCAGTTAACGGTGTTGTTCCAGGTCATGGTCACCTTGGGATCGGGCGAGTGGTAGATGATCTTGTCGTCGTCGTTGATCACGCCATCGGCGTTTTGGTCAACGTACTGGCCGGGGATGGGGTTGCCGTCGTTGTCATATACCTGCTGGTATACCATGAACGAGTAAGCGGGATAGCCCACGAGGTGGTACTGGAGGCCACCGCCTGTTCCAGAGGGAACGTCGGCCGCTTGGATCTGAGAGGTCTCAGCGTCGCCGGTAAGAGCGGTGATCTTGTTTTTGTTCCAGCCGATGTTGAGCGAGGTGTTCCATGTAACTTCCTTGGTAACGATGGGCTTAGCGCCGATGGTGAACTCAAGACCGGTGTTGCGCAGCGAGCCGATGTTGCGGTTCATGTAGTTGGCGGTGTTGATACCGGCAACGGGGGTCCAAGCCAGCAGGTCGTCGGTGTTACGCAGGTACCAGTCGGCGGCCAAGGTGAAGCGGTTGTTCATGAAGGCCATATCGATACCGATGTTCCACGTGGTGGTTTCCTCCCACTTGATATTGGAGTCGTAAGCGTTAGGATAGAGGGGCTCAATCCAGTCGCCGGGGTTGTTGTACGAGGGGTACTGGTAACCCTGGGTCGAGGAAAGGGTATAGGTGGCCATGTAGGGGAAGTAGGAACCGATGTCCTGTTGACCGGTCTTACCCCAGCCGAGACGGAGCTTGAAGTCGTTCATCCAGCTCTGGGCGTCCTCCATGAAGGGCATGTTGATGATTTTCCAGCCGAGGGCCAACGAGGGGAAGAGACCCCAGCGGTTGTCCTTGGAGAAGCGGGAGGTACCGTCGTCACGAAGGGTGAAGGTCAACAGGTAGGTGTTGTCGAACGAGTAGTTCAAACGTCCGAAGAACGAAACCAATTGCAGGGTGTTGGCACCCTTTGACCAGGGAGCGTCGAGAACCGACTTGCCGATGTTGGCGGCGCTGGTCTCGTCAATATTTAATGTATAGGGGGAGGTGGTAGTGTCGAGGGTGTAACCCAGCGAGTTCACGCGGGTGATCGAGCGCTCGTGGTAGTCGAATTTCTGCCATGAGTAACCCACCATGGCGTCAACGTTCGACTTGATGGCCTCGAAGTCCTTGCGGTAGTTGATATAGAAGTCGAGCAGGGTGTTGCGGGCGAGTTTATACCAGTACTCCTGGGTGCCTGCGCCGGCCGAGCCCATAGCGGTCAGGTTGGTGTTGGCCCACTGCGATACCGAGTTGGGCTCGTAGGTTTTGTGGTTCTCATTCTTCGATACCTCATAACCGAGGTTGAGGTTGAAGTGGAGCTCGGGGAGGAAGTGGAGAGCGTAGTCAATTTGGATGTTGCCGTTGCTCTGCCATACCTTACCTACGTTGTCAACGTCCTCAAGAAGGCCCACGGGGTTCTTGGCTGCCTGGGTGTCGTAAAGACCTCCGGAGAGCACCTGTGTGTAACCGCGATAGAGAGCCGAGAAGCCCGAGTTGCCCTGAACGGCAGGACCGCCATGAACGGGAAGGGTGGGGTTGTAAGAGGTAGCGCCACCGATCGCATCGGTGTCGGCTTGGTTGCTCTTAATATAAGAACCGTTTACGTTGGCGTTGATTTGGAGAAGGTTGTTGAAGAACTTGGGGTTCAAGTTGAAGCCTACGGTGGTACGCTGCATGCCCGAGGTCTTCAAGATACCTTGGTTGTTGGTGTAAGAAGCGTTGACGCGATAGGGGAGCCAAGCTACAGTACCGCCTACCGACAGCGAGTAGTCCTGGGAGAACGAGGTGCGGAGCACTTCCTTCTGCCAATCGGTGTTGGCGTCGCCCAGCTGAGCCAGGGCAGCGTCGTTGTTGAGGGTGGCGTTGTTCTTGATGAAGTTGCGGAATTGGTCACCCGACATCACGTCCAGGGTCTTGCGGGCGGTGTTCACGTGCCAGTTGGCGGCGAAGTTAACCTGCGGACGGCCGCTTTGGCCTTTCTTGGTGGTGATGATGATGACGCCGTTGGATGCGCGGCTACCGTAGATGGCGGTTGCGGAGGCGTCCTTCAAGATGGTCATCGACTCGATGTTCTGGGGGTTGATCATGGTAAGGGCGTTGGTGCCGCCGGCGTTGCTTTGGTCGGACATGGGCACGCCGTCAACCACGATAAGAGGGTTGTTGTTGGCCGAGAGGGACGAGCCACCACGGATACGGATGGTAGCGTTGCCGGTAGGATTACCACCGTCGGTGGTAACGACTACGCCAGGCGATGCGCCCACGAGGAGGTCCTGGGTAGAGGTTGCGATACCAGCCTCGATGTCATCGGGCTTCACAACGGCCACCGAGCCGGTAGCGTCGGATTTCTTAACGACACCGTAACCGATGGCTACGACCTCTTTCAGGGCGACAGCGTTGTCCTCCATCACCACGTCTACGGTTGTGCGGCCGTTGACGGCGACAGTCTGGGTGTTGTAGCCCACATAAGAGAACACGAGGCGACCGTTCTCGGCCACTTCGACACGGTAGTTACCGTCAATGTCGGTGGAAACGCCATGGGAGGTGCCTTGCACGAGGACGCTGGCGCCGATCAATGGCTCACCCGTAGAGTCAGTCACGGTACCGCTTACAGTGATGGTCTGCGCCTGGATGCCTATGGCACATAGCAATCCCATCAACACGAAGAGGAATTTCTTACTGATTCCTGTTGCTAATTGCTTCATTTACGATAAATGATTTTGTTAATAAATAGTGAAATTTTTTATTCTTGGTATCATGCCCGGGGCAAGGCCGGGCATCACAAATCTTGGCTTATAAAGGTCCCCTTAGCCAGGGGAGGCGAGTTTTTCCATGATAAGACATGTAAGTTAATTATATCTATCTCACTTAGTTAGCTATCTCTACGTGTGACAAGGCGTCGCAACTAAGTTTACGCTTTTTCACACAACTCTACAAAATTATTCAATTCCGCCCAACCGCGAGTAACATTCCCCCTAAATTTTTTAATTTTTTAGCTTTTTTAACTAAACGGGGCGCCACGCGGGGGACATCCTGGGATGGCCGCTGCGGGAAAGGCCATCGCTGGATATCGCTGGATATCGCTAGAAATCGCTAGAAATCGAGCCCGCGAGGGGAACGACTGAAATCGAATGACATCGAGAGATCTCGAAAGAAATCGAGACCGCAAGGGGAATCCCCACGAGCTCGATTTATATCGATTTATATCGAATTCAATCGATTTATGTCGATTTCAGTAGATTTCAGTCGACATCTTCTTTTTTCTCGTCCTCGGCGGGCGCCTCTTCGGGCTTGAAGGAGGTGATGCCGGCGGCGATCAGCTGGTTGTACCACTGCAGGAGCTTGCGGATGTCGTTGGTGTACACGCGGTCCTGGTCGAAGTCGGGAAGCACCTCGTAGAACCATTTCCTTACCTCGACGTCGTCGCCCAGGGCCTTGACGTCGACGGGCTTTCCCTCGGCCTTGGTCTTGACGCTCTCGAGCACGTCGTAGAGGGGCACGTCCTCGTCGTTGGTGTAGATGGCGATGTCGCCCAGTGAGATCACTTTGTCGCGAGCGTAGGCCGGGCAGCGCTTGCCCGTGGCGATGTTCTCGACGATCAGCATATTTTTGCCTTGCGACACGAGCTTGAACAAGCCCGGGCGGCCGGAAATCGAAAGTATTTTCTTAAGCATATCGGGTGTAAATTTTTCGCAAAGTTAACACAAAATTTCAATATTGCTCCTTGTCGTTGGGGAAATCCTGGGATTTGACGTCCTCGACGTAGTGGGAGATGGCCCCGGTGATGGTGGTGGCAAGGTCGGCGTAGCGGCGCAGGAATCGCGGCTGGAAACCTTGGTTTACGCCCAGCATATCTTGAAGCACAAGCACTTGGCCGTCGCAAGCGCCACCAGCGCCGATGCCGATGGTGGGGATCGAAACCTGGGCAGTGACCTCGGCGGCGAGTTTGGCGGGGATCTTCTCGAGCACCATTCCGAAGCAACCGATCTCGTCGAGCATGCGGGCGTCGTCGATGAGTTTCTGGGCCTCGGCCTCCTCCTTGGCGCGCACGTTGTAGGTGCCAAACTTGTTGATCGACTGGGGAGTAAGCCCCAGATGGCCCATCACGGGTATGCCAGCCGAGAGGATGCGCTCGATCGACTCGCGTATCTCGGCTCCGCCCTCCATCTTCACAGCCTCGGCCCCGCTCTCTTTCATGATGCGGATGGCCGAAGCGAGCGCCTCCTTGGAGTTGCCCTGATAGGATCCGAACGGCAGGTCGACGACCACGAGGGCGCGTTCGACGCCGCGGGTGACGCACTGGGCGTGGTAAATCATCTGGTCGAGGGTTATGGGCAGCGTGGTGACGTGGCCGGCCATGACGTTGGAGGCCGAGTCGCCCACGAGGATCACGTCCATACCGGCCTGGTCGACCAGTCGGGCCATCGAGTAATCGTAAGCCGTGAGCATGGCGATCTTCTCGCCGCGCTGCTTCATTTCGGCCAAGCGGCGGGTTGTCACCTTTCTTTTATTGTCTACTGTATTGGTTGACATAATTTTTGCGAATTTCCCGCGAAGATAAGCATACCGATAGCCACACGCACCCCATTTTAACAATTTTAACCCAAAAAGATAAACTTCCACCCCCTCATGGTTTTTTATTTAAATGGATTTCCCTTAACTTTGCGGAAAATATTGGTACAAAATCCCCCATAGCGATGGCAACGCAACACGATCACCATAAGGTAATGCAAGAAACGGTGGCCCGATTGGCCGCCGGAGAGAATCTTACGAGCATGTGCCACATGCGCTGGCGAGGGGAACCAATTCCATCCCAACAAGCTGTAGCCGAGTTGATAAACACTTGCCGGGCGCTGATTTTCCCGGGCTTTTTCGGCGACAGCGACGTTAACCGCATTAACATCCTTTACCACACGGGCATCGCCGCCGAGCGCCTCTACTGGTTGCTCTGCGACCAAATCGCCGCGGGATTGGCCTTGGCCACCGACTGCGACGGCGAACTCGATATCAACGCCTTGACCGAGCGCGCCGAAGCCTTGGCAGACAAATTTATAGCCAAACTCCCATCCCTGCGCGAGGCCCTGGAGGCCGACGTGCACGCCACCTATCTGGGCGACCCGGCCGCAATCTCCACCGAGGAGGTAATCTACTGCTACCCAGCCGTTAAGGCTATCACCAATTACCGCATCGCCCATGCGCTGGTGGAGCTTGACGTGCCTGTAATCCCCCGAATGATCGCCGAGCAAGCCCACAGCGAGACCGGCATCGACATACACCCGGCGGCCACCATCGGTCGCTCCTTCACCATCGACCACGGCACCGGCGTCGTGATCGGCGCCACGGCCCGCATCGGCGACAATGTGAAACTTTACCAGGGCGTCACCCTCGGCGCCAAGAGTTTCGACCTCGACAGCGACGGCAACCCCATCAAGGGCATCCCGCGCCACCCGATCATCGGCAACAACGTCGTGATCTACTCCAACGCCACGATCCTGGGCCGCATCACCATCGGCGACAACGCCGTGATCGGCGGTAACCTTTGGGTGACCTTCGATGTGGCCCCCGGCGAGAAAGTGGTCCAAGCCAAGGCCGACAACGTGCTGCGCTTCAAGCAATAGACAAGGCCCCCAAACAGACGGCCCCCAAACAGACGGCCCCCAAAC
>JAJPXC010000103.1 GCA_021205635.1 Bacteroidales bacterium
CCTTCCTCACCACCCAGGCCTCGGGCGACGTGGGCGTCTGCCCCGACTACGAGGGTGAATTCAACATCGAGATCCTCTAAGCCATCCGAGCTCTTAAAGAAGAGAGGAGGAAAGGATTAAAGCCAAAAAATTTATCACTCAAAATATCATTACAATGAAAAAAGGATTATTAGCCGCATTGGCAGCGATGGCCCTGATAGGCGCCACATCTTGATCCAGCGACGACCCCGTAGTGGGTACCACCGGTCAGGAAGTGACCGTCACTGTGACCGCCTCGCTCCCCGCCGACATCCAGTCGCGCACATTCTCCGATGGCACCACCGCCACCAAGTTCTTCTACGCCGTTTATGAGGTGAATGGCACTACCGAGAGCTGCGTCATCCCCAAGACCGCTGGCACCGACTTCTCCGGCCTCACGACCACGCTGTCGCTCCAACTCGTAACGGGCAAGAGCTACAAGATGGTGTTCTGGGCACAGTCCCCCACCTCTATCACCGAGAACATCTTCACCGTGGCCGACGACCTCTCCACAGTGACCCTCGACTACGAGAAGCTCAAAACGTTGACCGCCGCTGAGATGGAGAACGTCGACGCTTTCTGGTGCATGAAGCCTGTAACCGTAGAAGGTGCAGCTACCGTCACCGCCGAGCTGAAGCGCCCCTTCGCCCAGATCAACGTGGGCACCAACGACATGGGTCAAGCTGCGGTTGCCAGCAAGAAGGTGTACACCACTATGACCGTGGCTGGCGTTTACTCGCAGTACAACCTTCTCACGGGCGACGTGCTTGACACCACCACGCAGACCGCCACCTTCACCAAGGTGCTTCGTCCCAACCACGACGTGGCCACCACTGCCGACGAATACGAGCAATTCCCCGTTGGTGCCAAGGGCGCTTATGAGTACCTGTCGATGGCCTACGTGCTGATGTCGCCCGACAAGAAGACCGTCGACATCGACCTCGACTTCTACTTCGACAACGATGCCACCGCCGCCAACCACCTCGACGTGGACGGCGCTCCCGTGCAGCGCAACTACCGCACCAACATCTTCGGCGCCCTGTTGACCTCGACCATCGACTTCACCATCAACATCCTCCCCGAATACGAGAAGCCCGACTATAACCTCGGCACCAGCGTATGGGACGGCAGCTCGACCGCTACTCCTACCATCGACGATACCAACAAGACCATCACCGTGGCTTCAGCAGCCGAGCTCGCTGGCCTGGTATCCTTGGTTAACTCTGGCAACGGTTACGAGGACTACGTAGCTACCCTTACCGTTGACGTTGACCTCGACAACCAAGAGTGGACCGAGATCGGTACTGGCATTCGTTCCGGCTCCTCCTACACCGGCTATGCCTTCAAGGGCACCTTCAACGGCAACGACCATACCATCACTGGCTTGAAGATCTCTTCAAGCTCCAACGCTGACGCTGCCAAGGGCCTCTTTGGCGTACTCGACGGCGCTACCGTTAAAAACCTCACCATCGACGCCGACGTCGCAGTGTCCACCAACGAGTTGGCAGGCGCTCTGGCTGGCTTCGTCGTCAACGGCTCCACAATCATGGACGTAACTGTTAACGGCAAATTAGTTATCTGCAAGGGCGGCGGTGTAGTGGGCCGTATGACCATTGACGGCACCATCCAGAATTGCACCAACAACGCTGAGATCACCGGTAGCGGTGCCAACGTTGGCGGTATCGTGGGCGCAGCCTACTACAACGCTGAGGGCAAAACGATGAAGATCTCCAACTGCGTCAACAACGGCAACATCACCAACACCACTGGTACTGTAGGAGGTATCGTAGGCCTTAGCTGTGCTGAGGTTTCAGGTTGCTCCAACTATGGCACCGTAACCGGTAACGGTGCCGACGTGGCAGGCATCATCGCCGAGCAGCAGAACTCTGGTAGCGTTACCGATTGCCACAACTATGCTGAGATTACCCACAACTCTAGCGCTTACGGCACAGGCGGCGTTATCGGCTGGATCCGTTACTCTGGCGCAGCCTCGGCTTATCCCGTGAAAGAAGTTGTGAAGGTGACCAACTGCTCCAACTCGGCCAACATTACTGGCGGCAACGACGCTGGAGGTATCGTGGGTACAGTTTATAACTATGCTATCCTCACCTCTTGCTCCAACACCGCTGAGAAGATCTCTGCTAAGACCTTCGCCGCTGGTATCATCGGTAACGTTCAAAGCGATGGTGGAAGCGCCATCTCCGGGCTTGATTACTCAGTTGAGATTAACCAGTGCACCTCGTCGACCACGATCGATAACATCACGGCAAGCTGCACGAATTTGATCGCCTACGACAACGTTAAAATCGTGACCATCAACGACTAATTCCATTCCTCATTCTCCTCTCTCTTTCATAAACACGCACAAACTAAATCATTTACATACATTCATCGCATGAAAAAAATCTATTTCGCTGGCTTCGCAGCCATGCTGATGGGCCTGGCTTCGTGCTCGTCCAACGAGCCCGCCGCTCCCGCAGCAGCCGGCGAGGAGGCTACCGTGACCGTCACGGCCACATTGCCCTCGTCGATCCAATCCCGCGTGTTCTCCGACGGCGAGAAGGCCCTCGACCTTTACTACGCTGTTTATGAGGATGGTAACACCACCGAGCCGATTATCGAGCTAACCAAGCACGATCGCCAGTTCTCCGGTCTGCAGAACTCCCTGACCCTCCATCTGGTCACGGGCAAGACCTACAACGTGGTATTCTGGGCTCAGTCGCCCGACGCCGAGGACATCTACACCCTCGACAAGGTCAACTCCACCGTTACCATCAACTACGACCAAATCAAGAAGGTGAACGTCGAGGAGACCGACGCGTTCTTCTGCTTCCTGCCCGTCGAAGTCAAAGAAAGCACCACTATTACCGCCACCTTGAAGCGCCCCTTGGCCCAAATCAACGTCGGCACCAACGACATGGCCTACGGCGGTCTCAGCAAGAAAGATATCTACGCAGCAATGACCGTGAAGAAGGCCTACTCCAAGTTCTCCCTGCAGGACGGCGAGATCATCGGCGACGCCCAGGAGGTAGTTCTCACCAAGGACCTTCGCCCCAACGACGGCGTTGAGGTAACCGACGACGAGTACCAGGCTTTCCCCGTGGGCGACAAGGGCGTTTACGAGTACATGTGCATGGCCTATGTGCTGGTTAACGAAAAGATTGCAACCGACGTTGTCCTGTCGTTCTACGACGGCGACGTGGCCGATTCCTTCCACACGGTAAACGTGTACGGCGCACCGCTGCAGCGCAACTATCGCACCAACATCTACGGCGCGCTGCTCACCTCGGGCATCGACTTCTCGATCATCATCGAGCCGGGCTACAACACCCCCGACTACGACCTCTAGCAGTAATCTCCTACACCTGGGGCTCGCAGAGCCGACGCATGAATATCCCCACGCTACGGGAGCCGTCAGGCTCCCTGCGTGGGGTATTCGTTTGTTATGCCTTCTATTTTCTTGGCGCTTGGCAGATGCGCCGCCCAGCTACAGTATCGGCGAGAACAGCCGCATGAACGACTCAACGGCCTTCTGCGTAACCGGTCGACGCTTCCACTGCGCCAGATATACCCGCGAGCACTCGCCCTGATCTTTCAGGAATATCTCGGCCATCCGCTCGCCAAACTTGCGCGAATACACCATCATATTCCCCTCGAAATTGTGCTCGAACGACCGGAAATCGAAGTTGGTCGACCCGATTGTCGAAATCTCGTCGTCGATCAGCAGCGATTTGCTGTGCAACATCCCGGGCTCGTAAAGATACACCTTGATACCGGCCCTGAGGCACTCCGAGATATAGCTGTACGACGAATATCGCAGCATCACCGAGTCGCTCCGTCGGGGCATCATGATGCGCACGTCCACCTTGGCCAGCGCGGCGGCCTCCAAGGCCTTCAGCAGGCTCTCGGTGGGGAGGAAATAGGGCGTCTGCAGGTACACTCGCTTCTTGGCCGAACCAATCGCCTTCAGCATCATCATCGCCACGTTGCTCCATTGGCTGTTGGGACCCGAGGCGATCATCTGCATCGAGGCCGACCCGGTGATCTCCGGCTCGTCGGAGGGGATGGTCACCGGAGCCGGTTGGCCCATGAACACCCAGTCGAGAGCGAACGTCGACTGCAACGCGCCCACCGCCGGCCCGGTAATGCGCATGTGCGTGTCGCGCCACACCTCCCCGGGTCGCAACCCCGAGATATAGCGGTCGGCGATATTCATGCCGCCGATGTAGCCGATACGGTCGTCGATAATCACCAATTTGCGGTGGTTGCGCCAGTTGACGCGCGTGGCAAACGAGCGGAAAGCCACCTTCATGAACGGGTGAACGTCAACCCCCGCGTCGCGCATCTCCCGGAAGAAACGATTCTTCACGCCTATACACCCCACATGGTCGTAAATCACCCTCACGTCCAACCCCTCGCGAGCCTTTTGCTTGAGGATCTCGGCCACTTCGCGGCCTATCTTGTCATCCTCGAGGATATAATATTGCAAATGTATCGACCGCTTGGCCTCGAGCATGTCGTGCTTCAACGCGTCGAATTTCTCGGCCCCCGAGGTGAAAATCTTGGCGTCGTTGCCCGGGTAGCACTGGGCACCTACCAGGGTGTTGCCCAGCTTCACCACCTGCAACGTCTCGGGTTGCAACACCTCGTGGGGAGCCTTGCCCTGCGGCACCTTGGGAGAACGCGTCTTACGTCGCGCCCGCTTGGTCACCAAGCGTTTGTTCTTGATATTGCGGCCGAAAAAAATGTACAGCACCAACCCCACCACGGGCACGATCAGCAGCACCGTCACCCACGCCAGCGACTTTACGGGATTGCGATTCTCCGACAACACAACTCCCACCACCGAGAGAATCGTCACGCCATATATCGTGACGAGACCCCAGTAAACCCAAGGCTGGTGGAAGAACGTCGCAAAAGAATCCATAGTCGTTGATTTAGGGCTCGTTGAATCGCAAGCCTCGTTGCGTGAGGCATATCAAACGCAAAATTAATGAATTATCGCGACTTTGGCAAATTCGTGGTGAGTTGCCAGAGGTAGTGTAGAGTCAACAAGCAACTGCAAAATTAATCAATTGATTTGAAGAACACTC
>JAJPXC010000055.1 GCA_021205635.1 Bacteroidales bacterium
AAACTGCCGAAATCTTATTTACCGAAAACTTATGAAATTTTATTTGCAGATTACATTCAGCCAATGGTTTGTGCTGTTTTTGATTGATTGGACGAGTTGAGGAATGTCGAAAGCCAAAGATAAGCACAATTGTTTGATTTTGAAAGCTTCGGCAAGCCGAAGCACGCCACATGACGCGCTTTTACCCAGCCCGGGCACAATCGGCAAGCCGATATCCCCGGACTGCGCTACTTGCGCGGGGTCGGCAAGCCGACCTCCATTCATCTCCCCGACCTCACCACTCACCAGCCACCGTGCCCCGCGGTTTGCCGCGGTGGCCACTCACCAGCCACCGTGCCCCGCGGTTCGCCGCGGTGGCCACTCACCACTCACCAAGAAGGAGTGAACTGTGTGAACTGTAAACTGGACCCTTAAACAGCTATATATCAGCGCATTGACCATTCAGTTCGGAGTTCACTGAGTTCACTCCCCCTCTTCTCTTGAATCATACCGAATCACTTGAGGGTGGCGGAGCGGTGTTGGATTCCGTTTTGCCTCCCACTTGGTCGGCGGCCGCGAAGAGCTTGCTCAGCTTGTTCTCGCGGAAGCGCTCCAGCAGTTCCCAGAAGTTGGGGACGAACAGCGTGCCCACGATCGCGTTGACAGCCATACCGAACACCACCGCCGTGCCCAGCGAGATTCGCGAGCCCGCGCCGGCACCCGTGGCGAACAGCATCGGCATCACGCCGAACACGAACGCCAGGGCAGTCATCATAATCGGTCGGAAGCGGATCTTGCCAGCGTTCAACGCCGCCTGGGCGATGTCCATGCCCGTCTTGCGGAAGTCGACGGCATATTCCACAATCAAGATAGCGTTCTTGGCCGACAATCCTAGCAACAGGATGATACCGATCTGCGTGTATATCGAGATGCTTTGGTCCATGAAGATACAGCCGATCACGGTACCTAGAATGGCCGTAGGCATCGAGATCACCACCGCGATAGGGTCGGTCCAGCTTTCGTATTGGGCGGCCAGCACAAGAATGGTAATTATGACGGCAAACAGGAGCACGAGCGTGATCGTGGTACCCGACTTGGTCTCCTGGTAAGCCTCACCCGTCCAGGCATAGGAATAGTTGCTGCCAAGCACCTTGGATACCAGCGCCTCCATGGCCGCGATGCCTGTCGACGAGCTTACTCCATGGTTGACAGTTGCGGTGACCGACGCCGTGTTGTACATATTGTAACGGTCGACCGTGGGTTGTCCCAGCGAAGGCTCGACGGTGGTGAACGAAGCGAACGGCACCATCTCGCCCTGTGTGTTGGGCACGCTCAATTTCAGCACGTCGTCAACCTGCCCGCGGGCCACGGCTTCGGCGCCCACCTGCACCTCATACACTCGCCCAAACTCCACGAAGTCGTTCACGTAGCTGCCACCCATGTAGGCCGACAGGGCCGAGAACACCGTGCTCAGCGGCACGCCAAGCATTTCCACCTTGTCGCGGTCGATCTTGAGGTTGTATTGGGGCACCTCGCCCTCGTAGAGCGAGGTAAGTGATTTAATCGAAGGCTCATCCTTGACAGCGTCCTGTAGCTCTTGGATAGCTTGCGCCATCTCTTTGGCTCCGAGGTTGTTGATGTCAAGTAGCTGCATCTGCAAGCCCGCGGTGAGGCCTAAGCCCGAGATTGCGGGAGGGTTGAGGGCGAAGACGATAGCCTCCTGTACCCCCGCGCCTAGTTCGTTGACCTTTTCGACCAGCGCTTCAGCGCTCTCGCCCTTGGCCTTGCGGTCCTTCCACGGCTTGAGCACGACGAACATTGATCCCAAGTTGCTGCCGTTGCCGCCAGCCATAAACGACATGCCGGAAATGGTGATCACATGCTCCACGCCGGGCAGTTCCTTTATCTGGTCGCAAAGGTCGGCCATCACGGCCTCGGTGCGGTCAATGGAGGCACCTGTGGGGAGCTGTACCGACACCATGAAGTCGCCCATATCCTCCTCGGGGATGTAGCTCGTAGGCCACTTGGCGAAGCCGTAGAACGCCAGGATACACAGCCCAAGGTAGATGCCGATGGCCACCCACGGTTTCTTCAGGAATTTCCCCACAATCTTGCAGTAGAATGCCAGGGTGGAGTCGTAGCCCTTGTTAAACCAACGGTAGATGCAGAACTTGGCTTGACCCACGGGACGCAGGAACAGGGCGCACATCGCGGGGGTAAAGGTCAAGGCGTTGAAGCCCGAGAAGGCGGTCGAAACGGCGATGGTCAAGGCGAATTGCTTGTAAAGCTCACCCGTGATGCCCGAGATGAACGCCGTGGGGATGAACACCGAGAGCAACACCAGCACCTCGCCCACCACAGGCCCCTGCAACTCCTGCATGGCCTTTTCGGCGGCTTGGCGGGGCGACATCTCCCCCTTGTCGACAATACGGGCGCAGTCCTCCACCACCACAATGGCGTCGTCAACCACAATGGCGATCGCAAGCACAAGGCCGAATAGTGTCAAGGTATTCAGCGAGAATCCCATCAGCTTCATCACCGCGAAAGTGGCGATCAGCGACACCGGGATGGTCAACATAGGTATAATCGTGGCTCGCCAGCCCTGGAGGAAGATCAGGATCACCACCATCACGATCAGAGTGGTCTCCACGAATGTCACCAGCACCTCGTCAATCGAGGCCGTGATGAAGGTTGTGGAGTCCATCACGATACGGTAATGCACGCCCGGCGGGAAGTAAGGTTCCAGCTCTTTCATCTTGGCTTTTACCTCATTGGCCACCTTCAGGGCGTTGGCGCCAGGGGTTTGGTAGACACCTATCAGGCCTGCTTGCTTGTTGGAGATGGTGGATGCCATGCCGTAGCTTTCCGAGCCGAGGTCGATACGTGCCACGTCGCTCAGGCGCAGGATGGAGCCGTCGGGGTCGGTGCGAAGGATGATGTTGCCGAATTGCTCGGTGGATTTCAGTCGGCCCGCCGAGGTAAGGGTGAACTGGAATTCCTCCTTCTGGGTCGTCGGAGCGGCACCCACGCTACCAGCCGATACGGCTATATTCTGGGATTCGATGGCGGCCATGACGTCGGCGGGCGAAAGACCACGCACGCGCATCTTCTCGGGGTCGAGCCATATACGCATCGAGTACTCGCCCGCGCCGAAAGCGCCCACGTCGCCCACGCCGGGAAGTCGCGACAGCTCGTCGACGATGTTCAATTTAGCGTAGTTGGTGAGATAGAGGGCATCGTAGCGGCCTGAATCGTCACCCTCAAGGGCGATAAACTGGATGATGTTGGTGGATCGTGACGCCACCTGCACGCCTTGCTGCTTTACCGACGATGGCAACTCGGCCTCGGCCAGCGCCACGCGGTTTTGTACCTTCACTGTTGCCATATCCAGGTCGGTGCCCACTTCAAAGGTGACCGTCAGGTTGTAGCTGCCGTCGGAACTGGATGACGAGCTCATGTACATCATGCCCTCCACGCCGTTTACCTGCTCCTCGATGGGCACGCCCACGGTCTCGGCAACCGTCTGGGCATCGGCACCCGGGTAGGTGGCCATCACTTGCACCGTAGGCGGGGTGATGTCGGGATATTGTGCGACCGGAAGTGATTTCACCGTGAGCAGGCCCACGAGCACCATCAGAATTGCGATCACGGTTGCGAAAATCGGTCGGTCGATAAAAAATTTACTAAACATCTAAGTAATGATTAGGTAATTAGTGATTAGTGACTAAGTAGGATAGCTTGCTTATCACTCAGACGCTGTTAAAGGAGGAAAGAGGGGAAAGGTGGCTATTTAGAAGCCCCCGTTGCGGGGGTTTGGGGGCCTGACATTTTGGGTTTCACCTCCATTCCGTTTCTTACCTTGAGGAGGGCCTTGGTGACGTAGCGGTCCTTGGCGGTGATGCCTTTGGTGACGATGCGCAGGGAGTCGTTGACCAGCTCACCTACCTCAACAGGGGTGTACACCACCTTGTTGGAGTCGTTCACTATATATAGGTACTTGCCCAATTGGTCGGTGGAGATAGAAGCGTCCTTTACCAAAATGGCCTTGGGGTTGACGGCGTAGGGCAACGCTATTTTGGCGTACATGCCGTCCTTCAATTCGCCATAGGGGTTATCTAAGCGTACACGCAATTTCATCGTACCCGTTGAGGAGTCGATTTCGGGGGCCATGTAGTTGAGGTTGCCGTAGTACTTGTGGGGCAGCTCCTCCGAGAAGGTTACTCGGATGCTGTCGTAGCTCACCTTGTCGGCGCGGCCACCCTTGGCGTTGACCATCTGCAGGTACATTCCGTCGTCGATGGCGAAGTAGGCAAAGAGGTAATCGTCGTCATATATCGTGGCCAGCACCACCGGGGAGGCCGCTCCGGCGAGGAAGGCTCCAGGCGAGTAGGGCGACTTTGTGACCTTGCCGGCGAACGGCGCCCTCACCACGCAGTAGCCAAGCGACGTCTGCGCCGATTGCAACGCGGCTTGGGCGTTGCGGATGGAGGCAGCGCTCTGGTTCATGTTGCTCTCGGCCTGCGTCACCTCCATTTGACTCACAGCGTCGCTCTCCAAGGCTTTCTTGACGGCCGCGTAGTGGTCGGACGCGTAGGAATAGGCGCTCTTGGCTGTCGACAATTCGGCTTGGGCCTGCGCCACAGCGTCGCGGTACTTGGAGTCCTCGATGGTGAACAACACTTGGCCAGCCGACACCGTTTGGCCAGCCTGATAATTTTGCGTGCGCAGGTAGCCGTCAACACGGGCCACGAGGTCGACCATCTCGTGCGCCGACAACGTGCCGGGATACTCCTTGTGGAGCGTCACCGAGTCGACTTCGGGAAGGGCGACATCCACCGTGGGCGTCTCCTCCACAGCCTCCTTCTTGTGGCTCTTGCAACTCGGCAGCAGCAGCGTTATGAACCACGCCAGCAGCACAATCGCGGGTAAAGAAATGCGTTTCATATCGGGTAACATTTTATTTTCTAAATCTTTAAATCTTTAAATCCTTAAAGGAGGAAAGGAGTAAAGGCATCCTTTATCCTTCATCCTTCATCCTTCATCCTTTATCCTTTATCCTTGGCCCTTGGCCTTTGGCCAAGGCCTTAGTATCCCCCACCCAGCGAGCGGTAGAGATCGATCAGGGCGGTGAGGGCCGAGCTTTGGGCCACCACCTGCTCATTCTCGTATTCCAGAAGGTTCATCTGCGAGGTCATCACGTCGGAGAATGGCGACAGGCCGCTCTTGTAGAGGTCGATTGCCTTGTCGAAGGCGTTCTGGGCGTCCTTCACCACTTCGTCAATCAGGGCTATGCGCTCCAAGGCTGCCATATAGGTGCCCATGGCGTTGTCCACCTCTTGCACGGCTGAGAGGACGGTGAGGTTGTAATCGTCAATACCTATCTGCATCTCCTCGCGGGCGTTGGCCAGGGCGTAGGTGCGCTGGAAGCCGTCAAACACGGTCCACGTCAGTGTCGGAGCGACGGTATAGGTGAAACTCTGCTTGTTGAACAACTTTTTCAGCGAATGGGCGCTGGTGCCGATGGCTCCCTCGATGGCTAGCGTGGGAAGGAACTCACGCTTGGCGATACCCACCTCGGCGGCGTAGACTGCCAACTGGTTTTCGGCCTCGATCACGTCGGGACGCCGACGCAACAAGTCCAATGGCACACCTGTAGCCACCACCTGCGAATAATCGGGCAGCGGTTGGGCTATGGAAAGTACCGAGTAAAGGCTGTCGGGGTAGACACCCTCCAAGACGGCGATGGAAGCAATGGTGGTGTTGATAGCGTTGCGAAGCTGCGGAATGGAGGCTTGGGTGGAGTTGAGAACGACCAACGACTGATCGACGTCCAATCCCGATGCCAATCCCGCCTCGTGGCGAGCTTTGGTGATCTGCGTCACCCGCTCTTGGCTCTTGATATGGTTCTCGGCAACAATCAGCTCCTGCTGGTACATGCGCAGCTGGATGTAGAGAGTGGCGATTTGTGCCGAGAGCGACACCATGGCGGCATCGTATTCGGCCTTGGAAACCTTCACGGCGGCTTTCTTGGCCTTTACCTGAGCGGTAATCTTGCCAAAGAGGTCAATCTCCCATTGGGCTGAGAGGCCGAGGTCGAAGTAACTGGTGCGGTCGGCCTTGCCGGTGTTGCCGTAAAGCAGCCCCGAGGTTTGGGCCTTGGTCCAACCAGCCGAGGCGTCGACCGTGGGAAGATAGGCTCCCCGGGCAGCCTTAAGGGTGTTGTCGGCGATTTTCATGCGTGACGCGGCCATGCGCAGGTCGTAGTTGTTGGCTACCCCCTGGGTAATCAATGATGATAATGTGGGATCGCCCAACGAAGCCCACCATTGGGCATCGTCGGGCGTAGCCGCCGTAAGTTGCTCGTTGTAATTCCAATCATCGGGCAACGGCTCATTTAAATATTTGGTGTTCTGGGCGTTAGTCGTATAGGCCAACATCAGAAAGCCTATCAGTACAATGCGGTGAAGCTTAAATTTAGGACCAGACATAACAGTGTCGCATAAATAAATAGTTACACCGATATAACCCCCGACAATCCCAAAAAGTTCATCCCCGAAAGTGGTTAGTGACTAATACTCCGTCTTATCCGGCTTGGCGGCCCATTTCTCGAAAGCGCGGATGGTGGAGCGATTGTCCATATGGATACAAGGCAGGTGTCGCGACTCCCGGTCAACGGCCAGCTCGTCGTAGATAAATTTGTCGGAGAAATTGATGTTGGCGGCATCCTCCTTGGTGTTGCCGAAGTAGATTTTGTCCACGCCAGCCCAGTACAAGGCGCTCAGGCACATCGGGCACGGCTCGCATGAGGAGTAAACCGTGCAGCCTTTCAGCGAGAACGTGTCGCCAGCCTTACACGCCGCGCGGATGGCATTGACCTCGGCATGAGCCGTGGGGTCGTTGGTGAGAGTTACGGTATTGACTCCCGTGGCCACAATCTCGCCATCCTTGACGACTACGGCGCCGAACGGGCCTCCACCACGATCGACATTCTCTTCGCTCAGACGCGCGGCCATCTCCATGTACTCGCGGTCCTTATCGGTAAATTCAATAGCTTTCATACTAGTAAAACGCAGTTTCTCAGTTTAAAGTTTAAAGTTCAAAGTTGAGAGAACAAAGTTTAAAGTTAATACCAAAGAGGCTGGATTCCTTTGGAGACAAGTAAATAAGCTATTAACTTTAAACCTTAAACTTTAAACTTTAAACTTTAAACTTTAAACTTTAAACTTTAAACCTTAAACTTTAAACTTTAAACCTTAAACTTTTTACTTTGAACTTTTAGCCCAAAAGGAGGGAACCCCAGCGAGGCCCCCTCCTTATATATTAATGTGTAGCAGGGATTATTCCTCCTGGTTCTTCTCGGCGTACTCCTTAAGCAACTTCTCCTGCACGTCACCGGGCACGAGCTGATAGGAGTTGAACTTCATCGTGAACGACGAGCGGCCACCGGTGATCGAGCTTAGAGCGGTCGAGTAGCTCGACATCTCCTTCAGGGGCACCTGAGCCTTGATCTTCTCGAAGCCCGAGTCGCTTTCCATGCCCATGATGATGGCGCGGCGTCCTTGGAGGTCGCTCATCACGTCGCCCATCACGTCGGAGGGTACCATCACCTCCACGTCGTAGATAGGCTCGAGCACCTTCGGGTTGGCCTCGCGGAAAGCCTGCGAGAAGGCGTTACGGCCAGCCAGACGGAACGAGATTTCGTTGGAGTCAACCGGGTGCATCTTGCCGTCATAGATGCACACGCGCACGTCGCGAGCGTAGCTGCCGGTCAACGGGCCTTGCTCCATGCGGTCCATCAAGCCCTTGACGATAGCGGGGATGAAGCGAGCGTCGATAGCGCCACCCACGATACAGTTGTGGACAACGAGCTTGCCACCCCACTCCAGAGGTATCTCCTGGGTGTCGCGCACGCTCATCTTGAACTCCTGGTTGCCGAAGCGATAGGTGTCGGGCAAAGGCATACCCTCGGTGTAAGGCTCGATGATCAGATGCACCTCGCCGAACTGGCCCGAACCACCCGACTGTTTCTTGTGACGATAGTCGGCGCGAGCGGTCTTGGTGATGGTCTCGCGATAAGGGATCTTGGGCTCCTCGAAGATGATGGGTAGCTTGTCGTTGTTTTCGACACGCCATTTGAGGGTGCGCAGGTGGAACTCGCCCTGGCCTTTCAGCAGGGTCTGCTTCAGCTCCTTGCTCTGCTCGATCACCCATGTGGGATCCTCCTCGTGCATGCGGGTGAGGATGCCGGAGAGCTTCTCCGAGTCGCTCTCGGTGACAGGGCGTATAGCGCGGATATACTTGGGTTGCGGGTAGCGGATGAAGTCAAACTTGTATTCACAGCCCTTGGCGTCCAAGGTGTTGCCTGTGCGGGCGTCCTTCAGTTTCACGGCCGCACCGATATCACCGGCGCAGATAGCGTCAACGGCGGTCTTAATCTGGCCGCATACGCAGTAGATCTGGGCGAAGCGCTCTTTGCCGCCACGGCTTACGTTGTCGAGGTCGTCGCCAGCGTGGAGCGTGCCCGACATCACCTTAAAGTAGCTTACCTCACCGATGTGGGGCTCAACAGTGGTCTTGAACATGTAGATGCTCAAGGGACCGTTGCTGTCGGGCTTCACCTCTTGTCCCTCGGTGTCGACCGGAGCGGGCATGTCCTCAACGAAGGGAACGACGTTGCCCAGGAACTCCATCATGCGGCGCACGCCCATATCCTTGGCGGCGCTTACGCAAAACAGCGGGTAGATCGAACGGTCAACCAAGCCCTTGCGGATGCCTTCGCGCATCTCGTCCTCGGTCAAGTGGCCTTGGTCGAAGAATTTCTCCATCAGCGTCTCGTCGTTCTCGGCGGCTGCCTCAACGAGGGCCTGGTGCAGCTCGGTAGCCTTTTCCATCTGATCGGCTGGAATGTCCTCAATCTTGGGCACGCCACCTTCGGGACCCCATGAGTACTTCTTCATCAGCAGCACGTCGATCATGGCGTTGAAGCCAGGGCCGGCGTTGATCGGGTACTGGATGGGCACGACCTTGGGGCCGAACACTTCGCGCATCTGCTCGAGCACGTTGTCGTAGTCGGCCTTCTCGCCGTCGAGCTGATTCATGGCGAAGATCACTGGTTTCTTGAGGGAAGCGGCTGTGCGGAAGATGTTCTGGGTGCCTACTTCGACACCGTACTGCCCGTTTACGACGATAACGCCAGTGTCGGTGACGTTCAAGGCGGTGATGGCGTTGCCCACGAAGTCGTCGGCTCCCGGGCAGTCGATCACGTTCAGCTTCTTACCGAGGAACTCGGCATAGAAAACGGTTGAAAACACCGAGTAGCCATACTCCTTTTCAACCGGGAAATAGTCGCTCACGGTGTTCTTTGCCTCGATCGTGCCGCGACGTTTTATAACTCCACACTCGAAAAGCATAGCTTCAGCGAGTGTGGTTTTACCCGAGCCTTTGCTTCCAAGCAAGGCTATGTTCTTGATCTCATTAGTTTGATAAACCTTCATGTTATTAAGATTTAAATTTTAGTGTCATGGTAGCTTTCCGCGTGTTGGCTCACGAAAAACGTGCGCAAATTACTAATTTTTTTCTGAAAAAAACCAAACAAATGATATGTTACACAACATAATTTTGTAATTTTGGCAATTATTTCTCGAAAACAAGCATGAATTTGTTCCCAGCTGATACCCCAAGGGGGATTTTCACCATAAAAAATGTCCCCAACGAGGAGGACAAAACCACAATCCAACCCGACTACGACGCGTTGCCCGTGTTCCCCACGCGCAACCTCGTGCTGTTCCCAGGCGTGGCCCTGCCCGTCACAGTCGCTCGCAAGCAGAGCCTCGACCTTGCAATGTGGGCCGAGAGCACCGAGAACTATATCGGTGTATTTTGCCAGATCGACCCCGCTGAGGATTCCCCGGGTGTCAAGGATCTGTTCAACTACGGTGTCGTTGCCCGTGTAATTAAGGTATTGGAACTGCCCGACGGTAGCCACACCGCCCTGGTGCAGGCCGAGGGCAAGGTCAAAATCGAGGCCGACGTCACCCCCACCGGCGACCCCTGCATGAAGGTGAAGGCAAAGCCGATCTCCGAAATCACCGCTAAGGCTGAAGACACCGAGATACAGGTGCTGGTAAAATCCATCCGCGACATCGCCGAAGGTATCTTCTCCCAGAGCCAGCCCGACGTGATGGTAAACGTCGAGAGCGTAACCAACCCCTCTATCCTTATCAACACATTCTCCACCATGCTCCCCATCGAGCTGGAGAAACGCATGGACATGCTAGCGATGCGGTCGGTGAAAAAGCGCGGCGAAACCTTGTTGGCCCAAGTGACACGTTCCTCCGAGATGATCACCCTTAGTCGCGAGCTACAGCAACGCGCCAAGGAGAGCCTTGACGAGCGCCAGCGTAGCGTGTTCCTCGAGCAACAGATGGCCGAGATCACCAAGGAACTCTACGGCGACGAGGGCGACGAACACGAGCGCATGAAGCGCCAGGGCGAGGAGACCGAGTTCTCCCCCGAGGCACGCAAGCAATTCGACAAAGAGCTGGAGAAACTGCGCCGCCTCAACCCGCAGTCACCCGAATACTCAGTGCAACGCAACTATCTCGACATCCTCCTTGACCTTCCCTGGGGCAAGTCAACTCCATTAGAAAAAGATATTAAGAAGGCCGAGGAAGTATTGGAGCACGACCATTTCGGCCTGGACAAGGTGAAGGAGCGCATCCTCGAACAGATTGCCGTGATGATCAACAACCCCAACGGCAAGGCCCCAATCATCTGCCTGGTGGGCCCTCCCGGTGTGGGCAAGACCTCCCTCGGACGCTCAATCGCCCGAGCCCTAGGTCGCGCCTACGAGCGAGTATCACTTGGTGGCGTAAACGACGAGGCCGAGATACGCGGCCATCGGCGCACCTACATCGGCGCTATGCCGGGACGCATTATCGCCGCCCTGCGCAAGGCCGAATCGTCCAACCCCGTGTTGCTTCTCGACGAGATCGACAAGGTAGGCCGTGACTACAAGAGCGATCCATCATCAGCCCTGCTGGAGGTGCTCGATCCCGAGCAAAACGCCCGCTTCCACGACAATTATATAGATGTGGATTACGACCTGTCGAAAGTGCTGTTCATCGCCACTGCCAACACTCTCACTACCATTCCCCAGCCCCTTCTCGACCGCATGGAGATTATCGATATCGCCGGCTATCTACCCGAGGAGAAGATCGAGATCGCTCGCCGTCACCTGCTACCCCGCATCTACGAGGAACTGGGCATGACCGAGAGCGGTCCGCGCTTGGACGACGCCACCATCGAAGCGGTAATCGACAAGTACACGGCCGAGAGCGGCGTGCGCCAATTGGAGAAAACCCTTACCAACGTCCTGCGCAAAGCACTGCTCAAAGAGATGCGCCAAGGTGCCCAAATCGCCCAAGTGCACCCCGACGACCTCCAAGGCTATCTCCGTGCCCCGCTCTACAATCGCGAGCGCTACGAGGGTAACGACTTCGCAGGCGTGGTCACGGGTCTGGCCTGGACTGCCGTGGGTGGTGAAATCCTGTTTATAGAGTCTTCGGTATCGGCTGGCAAGGGCGAGAAACTCACCCTCACCGGCAACCTCGGCGACGTGATGAAGGAATCGGCCGTCATCGCCCTGCAATACGTGCGCTCCCACGCATCGGAGCTTGGTATCGACCCTGAATTGTTCGACAAGTACAACCTCCATATCCACGTGCCCGAAGGAGCAATCCCCAAGGACGGCCCCTCGGCTGGAATCACCATGGCCACGTCAATCGTCTCCACATTCACCCAAAAACGCGTGCGCGAACGTCTGGCAATGACTGGCGAGATCACCCTGCGCGGAAAGGTGCTGCCCGTGGGAGGAATCAAGGAAAAGATTCTCGCCGCCAAGCGTGCCGGCATCACCGAGATCGCCTTATCGCAGGACAACCGCAAGGACGTGGAGGACATCAACGAAATCTATCGCCGAGGACTCACGTTCCACTACGTCAACACCGTGATGGACGTCCTCTCCCTGGCCATTACCCCCCTCCCGGCCGCCGATGCCCGGCCCCTCTAATGTTTAAAGTTCAAAGTTCAAAGTTTAAAGTTAATAGTTTATTGTAGGGTAATGTTTAAAGTTCAAAGTTTAAAGTTCAAAGTTAATACTTTCAACTTTAAACGTCTACTTCACCAGATAAGGTATTAACTTTTAACCTTGAACTTTCAACTTTAAACTTCTACTTCACCCGATAAGGTATTAACTTTTAACCTTGTACTTTCAACTTTAAACTTATTTCACTACCTTCGCGGAAAACTTATTACATTATGACCCTCGATTACGAAAAACTCGGCGGACTCGTCCCCGCAATCATACAAGACGCCCGCACAAAAAACGTGCTTATGCTCGGATTCATGAACCAAGAGGCCCTCGACGTTACAGAACGCACCGGCAACGTCACATTCTATAGCCGCACCAAGCAACGCCTCTGGACAAAGGGCGAAACCTCAGGCAACTTCCTCCGCGTAGTTTCTATTCAGGAAGACTGCGACCACGACACCCTGTTGATCAAGGTCAACCCCGTGGGTCCCGTTTGCCACACCGGCACCGACACCTGCTTCAGCGAAGAGAACACTTACGGTATCCAATTCCTCAGCTACCTGCAGGACTTCATCAACCGTCGCCACCAAGAAATGCCCGAAAAGAGCTACACAACCTCCCTGTTCAAAGCCGGCGTCAACCGTATGGCCCAGAAAGTGGGCGAGGAAGCCGTGGAGACCGTCATCGAGGCCACCAACGGCACCGACGAGCGCCTGATCTACGAGGCCAGCGACCTGATCTACCACCTTATTGTGCTCCTTACTTCCAAGGGTCACCGCATCGAGGAACTCGCCGTCGAGCTCCAGAAGCGTCACAAAGAATAATTCCTCTACCACCATGGCTCTCCTGAAATACCGCGACGTCGAAATCCTGCGCAAAGAGCACGTCGTGTTGAAGCACGTCGATTTTGAAATCCAGCCCGGACAGTTCACCTACCTCATCGGCAAAGTGGGCAGCGGAAAAAGCTCCCTGCTTAAATCCATCTACGCCGAAATCCCCATCGAGACGGGCGAGGCCGAGGTGTTGGGCTTCAACCTGCGCGAGATCCGTCGCAAGGAGATCCCCCAGCTACGCCGACAAATCGGCATCGTGTTTCAGGACTTCCAGTTGCTCACCGACCGCAACGTCTACCTCAACCTTCGCTTCGTGCTCGACGCCACGGGATGGAAAGACCAGCACGAGATTGACGACCGTATCGAAGAGGTTTTGAAGGAGGTGGGAATGCTCAACAAGAGCTATAAGATGCCCCACGAGCTATCGGGTGGCGAGCAACAACGCATTGTCATCGCCCGCGCCCTGCTCAACCGCCCCAAGCTTATCCTGGCCGACGAGCCTACGGGCAATCTTGACCCCGCCACGGGCGAGCAAATCGTAAGCAACCTTCACCAGATCGCCGCGCAAGGCACAGCCGTGATCATGGCTACACACAACCTCCAGCTTGTCGACCAGTTCCCCGGCCGTGTGCTCAAATGCGAGGACAAAAAGCTTGAGGAGCAAGCCGACGAAAAGCCCATTGAGGAAGAGATTTCAAAAGAGGAGGAGCCCCTGGAGCCTGCACTGAAGGCGCAAGAGGACGCTATAGAGGAATCCTTAGAGCAGACCGATGGAGTGCAGGAAGATCAGGGCGATTCCAATGGGAGCGATGAAGCGGATGGCGAAGCGAAGGAGTGAGAACCACCACGGCGTGTGACCCTCCACCGACAGCTGCTTGCGTAGCACCTTCACATCCAGTATCCACCCCGCGAAGAACGCCGTTAACATTCCTCCCAACGGCAGCAGAATATTGCTCGACAGGTAGTCGAACAGGTTGAACATCGTCAACCCGCATATCTTCAAATCCCCCAGGCAACCAAAGCTCAGGGCACAAACCGCTCCCAGCACCAGCGCTATCCCGAAGTTGAGAATCGTGGCCCCGCGACGGGTCATTTTCTTCTCCTCGACGAAGAAGGCTATCGAGATCTCGCTCATCGAAATCGTCGACGTCAACGACGCCAAGAACAGCAGGAAGAAAAACAGCGTCGACCACAACACGCCCGCGGGCATCTGGTGGAAAATCGACGGCAACACCTCAAACACCAAGCGTGGGCCCGCTGCCGGTGACATCCCGAATGTGAACACAGCCGGGAAGATAATCACGCCCGCCAAAATCGCAACCAACGTATCCAACGAAGCCGTAAGACACGCCCCTCGCCCGATATGGGTCGAGTCGCGGAAATACGACGCGTAGGTCATCATGCACCCAAGGCCAATACTGATTGAGAAGAACGCCTGGCCCATCGCCCCAAGCAACACGCTCGGTGTAATCTGCGAGAAATCGGGCCGGAACAGAAACTCCAATCCCTCCAGAGCCTTGTCCATCGTCAACGAGTTGATGCAGAACAACACCAGCAATGCGAACAGTACGGGCATCAACAAGTTGGACATCTTCTCAATGCCTTTGGTGACACCCCTTACCAAAATAATGAAATTGAATGTCAAAAAGAGCACGGTCCACAGCAACGGCCGCCAAGTACCCGTGCTGAACTGGTCAAACTGCTCATGATACTGTTCCTGAGAGGTGAAATCAAGTCCACCCGTCAGGCTTTGCCAGAAATACTCGATCGTCCAACCCGCCACCACCGAGTAAAATCCCAGGATAAGCAAGGAGGCGAAAATCCCGATATAGCCCACCATGTACCACGGCGTGCCAGCAGCCAACGAGCGGAAAGCCCCGAACACGTTGCTGCGCGTCTCGCGGCCCATCACAAACTCAGCGCACAACACCGGAATACCCAGAGCTACGATAAAAGCGATGTAGCAGAGCATGAACGCCCCGCCACCATGCACGCCCGCCTCGTAAGGGAAACGCCAGATATTGCCCAGCCCCACGGCTGAGCCTACAGTAGTGGCCAACGCCCCCAAGCGTGTCGCGAATTGGGCGCGCTCGACGCCCGTAGTATTATTGTGTGCAGTTTTTGACATATCGACCGCGAAATTAAGCATTTTCCAAAAATTATGGCTAATTTTGCGCTTTTAAAGCCATTGAATAAAGGATTTTTAGAAGCTATTAAAATATTATGAGTGAAATATCTCTATCAAAAGGCCAAAGCATTGCTATCGAGGATACTCCACGCCTGAAAGTAACCCTGGAATGGAAGAACCTTCCCGGACGCAGCGACGACCTCGACGCATGCGCCTTCCTCTTAGGCCAAGACGGAATCATCGCCAACGACGCCGATATGGTGTTCTATGGCTCCGACTCCCGCACCGAAAGCTACGACCCGAAAATTTACCCCACGCGCACGCTCTGGAAAGAGACCACCCGCCCCGTTTCAGCCGACGGCTCGGTTGTGGGAGCTCTCGACGACGAGGGCAATGCCCATGAGGCCCACGAGGTGATCGAAATCGACTTGTCGAAAGTGGCCAAGGAGATCGAGCGCATTATGGTGTGCGCAGCCGTGTTCAACGACCCCGAGATGGGTACCCCTACCACCCTTGACGACATCCACGAGCCATCCTTTACCCTCCACAACCTCACAACCGGCTTGCCACTGGCCAGCATCGCCCTACCCGACGACATGGAGCACCACACAGCCCTCGTGGGCGTGGAGCTGCGTCGCGATGGCGACACATGGGCTGTACATGCCCCCGCACAAAGCTACGCTGGTGGCCTCGAGCGCCTTATCGATCTTTACGCCTAATCCATCCCTTGCGCTTTCGTTATCACGTTATCACGTTATTACGAGCTTATTTAATTAGAAAATGCAGTCAGCCCCCCAATATTCCGGCTTGAATCCCCAGCAAGTGGAAGAGAGCCGTCGCTTGCACGGCCCCAACGTCCTTACGCCCGCCAAGCGCACCCCGCTATGGAAACAATTTCTCGCCAAATTCACCGACCCCCTGATTATAATCCTCCTCGTAGCTGGCGTGCTGTCAATCGGCATCTCATGCTATGAGTACTGGGGATTGGACGATAGCTCGGCCGTGTTCTTTGAGCCTATCGGCATTTTCATCGCCATCCTCTTGGCCACAGGACTGGGATTTCTCTTGGAAGTGAAGGCCGAAAAGGAGTTCCAAGTATTGTCGCAAGTTAACGACGACGAGCCGGTGCGCGTGCTTCGCGCCCAAGGCCCAACGGAAATTCCACGACGCGACGTGGTTGTGGGCGACCTTGTTTTCCTCAACCAGGGCGACGAGGTACCAGCCGACGGACAATTGCTGGAAGCCACCTCGTTGAGCATCGACGAATCAACCCTCACAGGCGAACCCTCCTGCTCCAAAACCACCGACCCCGAGCATTTCGACCCTGAGGCTACCTACCCAAGCGACATGGTGCTTCGCGGCACTAAGGTCTTGGATGGACACGGTCTGATGCGCGTGGAGCGCGTGGGCGACGCCACCGAGAACGGAAAGGTGATGACCGAGGCCCGCATTGACGACGGCGTCAAGACCCCCCTCAGCGAACAACTTTCTCGCCTGGGTACACTCATCTCTTACGGTAGCTACACCTTCGCCGCGCTCATCGTCATCGGCCGCTGCATTATGTGGGGCTTGGATCCCACCTGCGCCCCGTATCTCTCAGTGGATTTCGCGGCCTACCTGTTGCAGACTTTCATGATAGCCGTCACGTTGATTGTCGTGGCCGTGCCAGAGGGACTGCCAATGGCTGTCACTCTCAGCCTCGCCTACTCCATGCGCCGCATGCTACGCACCAAAAACCTCGTGCGCAAGCTCCACGCATGCGAAACGATGGGCGCAACTACCGTCATCTGCACCGACAAAACCGGCACCCTCACCCAGAACCAAATGCAGGTGCATCGCACCGACTTCTTCGGCCACACCCCTACCGACATTATCAACGAGGGTATCGCCGTCAACTCCACAGCCTCGCTTGACCTTTCGGGTGAAACCCCCAAGCCGTTGGGCAACCCCACCGAGGGCGCCCTGCTGCTTTGGCTCCAATCCAACGGCGTGGATTACCTGGCACTGAAAGAAAAAGCACCCGAATTGGCCGAGCTTCCGTTCTCCACCGAGCGCAAGTTCATGGCTACAATCGTCGACTCCCCCATCACCGGGAAACCCACACTATATATAAAGGGAGCCCCCGAAATTGTCATGACCCTCTGCGACAAGGTGGCTGGCGACATTTCCCGCGATGAGATCAACGCCCTGCTTACAGGCTACCAGAACCAAGCCATGCGCACCCTCGCTCTCGCATACGCCACCATCCCCCCTACCCTCACGGCTGACAAATACGACGACTTCCTGAAGCAGCTCGGCCAGCGTAAAGTCAACCCCGACGCCACCCTTCTGGGCATCGTCGCAATCTCCGACCCCGTCCGCAGCGATGTCCCGGTGGCAGTTAAAGAGGTGCTCGACGCTGGAATCCAAGTGAAGATCGTTACCGGCGACACCCCCAACACAGCCCGTGAGATTGGTCGCCAAATCGGATTGGTTACCCCTGAGGATGCGCAGCAATCGGTTATCACCGGGCCCGACTTCGCCGCACTCTCCGACGAGGAACTGGAAAGCCGCATCAACAACATCAAAGTGATCGCCCGCGCCCGCCCAGGCGACAAGAAACGCTTGGTGGAAACCCTCCAAAAGCTTGGACAAGTGGTGGCAGTGACCGGCGACGGCACCAACGACGCTCCGGCCCTGAAAGCCGCCCACGTGGGCCTCTCCATGGGCGACGGCACATCGGTGGCAAAGGAAGCCAGCGACATCACCATCATCGACAACTCTTTCACCTCCATCGGCCGCGCCGTGATGTGGGGACGCTCGCTCTACCTCAACATCCAGCGATTCATCCTCTTCCAGATGACCGTCAACGTCGCCGCATGCCTGATCGTGCTCGCGGGAGCGTTCATGGGCACGGAATCCCCGCTCACCGTCACCCAGATGCTGTGGGTCAACCTCATAATGGACACCTTCGCGGCCATGGCTCTCGCCTCGCTCCCCCCGTCGCCCGAGGTGATGCGACAACACCCCCGTTCCCGTACAGCGTTTATCATCTCCACCTCCATGCGCTCGGCAATACTGTGGGTTGGAGGCATCTTTTTCGCCCTGCTTTTCGTGTTCCTGTGGATTCTGCATCACGCCGACATTGCCTCGGTGCCCGACCTATTCTACGCGTCATCCTACGGCGTGGCTATGCACGATTTGACCCCATACGAATTGTCGCTGTTCTTCACCGTGTTCGTCTTCCTACAATTCTGGAACTTGTTCAACGCCCGCGCATGGGCCT
This sequence comes from Bacteroidales bacterium, assembly GCA_021205635.1. Taxonomy (GTDB): domain Bacteria; phylum Bacteroidota; class Bacteroidia; order Bacteroidales; family Muribaculaceae; genus JAJPXC01. The sequence continues at coordinate 18,297 of JAJPXC010000055.1, forward strand.
CGGGGCATTCCGGCCTCAGCCTGAAAGATTGCGGAGAATTTGAATTTATCGCCATGGCGATTATCGTAGGTCAAATAATTATCGTGCAAGTGGGTGGAAAATTTTTCAACGTGGTGCCTTTGACCATCACCGATTGGCTTTGGGTAATCCTTGGAACGTCGCCAGTGCTATGGATCGGAGAAATTTTGCGTGCAAAAAATTCACAAAAACATCACAATGCTAGCCATTTGGTCGATACAATCTCGGAGAAAAGCGAGTGATGAAAAAAATTTTTACAAAAATCCTATTAGAGAAAAATTTTTTCGTAAATTTGCGGCAAATTTCGTAGAACATTTATCGCCCTCGGGTGGTTATAACTACAACATTTATTATTGTCTAACAACGAAAAATCCAAAAGAAGATGAACGTTGAAACTATCGGAACCTGGGCCGGCACCGTATGGGTAGCCCTCAACGACGCCGACGTCCTTGGTGTAAAGCAATTGAAGAAAATCACCAAGCTGAAAGACAAAGAGGTATTCGCAGCCCTCGGCTGGCTTGCTCGTGAGAACAAGATCACCCTCACCGAGCAGCCCGAAGAGAAAGAGATCCTCGTTGCCCTCGTACAGGAGTAATCCCACCACGCTACACTAACACACAAGTACTCTCAACCCTTATAAGTGGGGGAGGCCCGATGGCCTCCCCCACTTTGTTTCACGCCTTAACATGTGCGCAGCCCGGGAGGGACGGCTCTTTGACGGCCCTTACCATGAAAATAATAATGGAGTTGTCTCACGACAACTCCATTATTACAAATACACAATTATCTATAAAACAACTATTTATACTTAAACTCTTCAAGTTTGGAAGTCTTTTTCGGGTGTCACCCGCTGGTGACTGTTTCTTGCGCCATCGTCGCAACGTAGCAATGATGTCCATTTCACAAGTCATGGCAACAACAGGCGTACACACACGTCGGTTGACCTGACCCAAAATAGGCAGTTAAAGCGTTCTGAGGTTGAGGATGCGCCAAAAACAGCTGGCGCGTTACTGGTGTATCTATGCCGTTACTTGAATTGGCATCTTTGTTTTACCGTAACTCTCCTACCCTTTGATAGAGAGCTTTAACAATCATCTGCGCAAAATTAGCTATTTTTTTATACTCCACAAATATTTACGTCCCCAATTTGTCACAATTTAAGCTAATTAACGTTAATTAACACCGAAATTTGTTATTTTTCTTCCACGCGTCCCTCTTTCACCTCTTTATCCCTTCATCCCTTTAGAGGAGGAAAAGATAAAAGGAGGAAAGGCTTGCGCCTCGTGATAACGTTATCACGAGGCGCAAGATGTAGATTCTCTATGCTGCGCTTGATGGCCGTCCAAGGGCCGCCCCACAGGCTGAGCATCCTTTCCTAGTGATGATGTCCGTCCAAGGACGCCCCCTAGGGCTGAGCATATGTTATTGGTGCTTATTCAAAGATGTGGCGGAGATTGGAGAAGATGTGGGATTTGACGGAGTCGGTGGCTTGGACGTTGGGGGAGTCGCGAAGTTGCTCCATAATCTCTTTCTCCTTGTCGTTGAGGTGCTCAGGGATATATACCATCACGTTGACAAGTTCATCGCCCGTACCGTAGCCCTCGGTCGAGGGGAGGCCCTTGCCGCGCAGGCGGAGCACCTTGCCTGGTTGCGTACCCGGAGCGATCTTCAGTCGGGCTCGGCCGGTGATTGTGGGCACTTCTACCGAGCCGCCTAAGGTTGCGGTAGGCAGGTCGAGCATCAAGTTGTAGATCACGTCGTTGCCGTCGCGGATGAGTTCGGGGTGCTTAACCTCCTCGATCACAACCAGCAGGTCGCCGTTTACACCGCCGTGACGCGGGGCGTTGCCCTTGCCTTTGACGGTAAGGGTCATGCCGTCTTGTACGCCGGCGGGAATGTTGAACGAAACGACTTGTTCCTTGCGCACGACGCCTTCGCCGTGACAGTAGGAGCAGCGCTCGGTGATCACCTTGCCCTCGCCCTCACATTCAGGACAAGTGGCAGTAGATTGCATGGCTCCGAGGATTGTTTGCTGGGTGTGGAGGATCGAGCCGGTGCCGTTGCAAGTGTGGCAGGTGGTGAAAGCCGTTCCATCCTTAGCGCCAGTGCCGTTACAATGCTCGCATTTACCCATTGCGGGGATCTTCAGCGTCTTGCTCACCCCCTTAGAGATCTCCTCGAGAGTCATCTTCACCTTGATACGCAGGTCGGAGCCTTTACGTGTGGGTTTCCGCGGCTGACGACGTCCGCCGCCTGTGGCGCCACCCCATTGGCCGCCGTAGTGGCCTCCGAAGATGTCGCCGAATTGCGAGAAGATGTCCTCCATCGAGAAGCCTTGCGAGTAGAAGCCACCAGCACCTCCACCAGGGAATCCCTGCGGGCCCATAGAGTGACCAAACTGGTCGTACTTCTGTCGTTTCTCCTCATTGGAGAGCACGTCGTAAGCCTCGGCAGCCTCTTTGAATTTCTCTTCGGCTTCCTTGTCACCCGGATTTTTGTCGGGGTGATATTTGATGGCCATCTTACGATATGCCTTCTTTATTTCGTCGGCTGTGGCGTTTTTGCTCACGCCCAGCACTTCGTAGTAATCGCGTTTATCCATTGGAGGCAGTTGTTTTTGGGGTTATTGCGCTACAGCTACTTTGGCGTGGCGTATCACTTTGTCGTTTAGGGTGTAGCCCTTGGCGATGGTGTCGATCACCTTGCCCTTTTTGTCAGGGTCGTCGGTGGGCACCATGGCGATAGCCTCGTGACGGTCGGTGTCGAAAGGCTGGTCCTGTGTGGGGATCTCCTTGACGCCATTCTGCTCGAGGTACTTGATAAATTTGTTGTAGATCAGCTCCATGCCTTCCTTGACGGCCTCAACGTCGCTCGAGCCATTGATAGCCTGGAGGCCGCGCTCGAAGTCGTCGATGATAGGCAGCAGACCTTTCATGGCTCCCTCCGCGCCGTTCTTGATGATTTCCGATTTCTCGCGTAGAGTGCGCTTGCGGAAGTTGTCGAATTCGGCCATCAGGAACAGGTATTCTTTCTTCTCTTTCTCGAGTTGCTCCTGGGTGTCGTTGAGAAGTTGCTTAAGCGACTCGGTTTCCGACATCACGCCGTTCATCTCTTCGGCCGAGATATTGTCAGGCTCGTTTTCAGCCACGTCGGCTATCTCAACATCCTCAGGCATTGGCTTGGGATCGGTGTTTTTGGCCTTTTGGTCGTGTTTGTTGCTCATATCTTGCTATATTTTTGTTTCTTTTTTATCAAAACAGGCTATGCAAAAACATTGCCAAAGTGGCAATGGAGGGTGTTAAATGTGGCACTTGGCACAATTTTAACATCCTCTTGATATGATAACAATCGGCGGGGATTAACGTTCAATCGGCGCGGGATCGAATTCACCAATATAGTGGTGCCAACCATTGGCGAGCCACTCGGCAGGTAGCGGTGGCACCTCGCCGTGGAAAATAGCGTACATCGCCGAGCCTGATCCCGACATTGACGCATAAACAGCCCCCATATCGTACATTTTTTGCTTTATCTCAGGAAGAACTGGGAGCAAGGGGAAAACTGACTCCTCAAATTGATTGTGTATTCTATCTTTCCACGTTTCGATAGGCTGTCGAATCGCTTCCACGAGGTCGAAATCCATTGGCCGCGGCGTAACACCCGCATACGCCTCCTTGGTTGACACCGAGCACGGGGGCTTGACGATTAAAAGGGAGTAACGCACTTTCAGGAGGATGGAAACCGGGGCGTCCCCGGCCCGACACACAAGGCTCTGCAAAGTCGTTCCAATCCCGGTGCACAACGCAGGCTCGGAGGTGATGAAAAACGGGCAATCGGCCCCTATTCTCGCCGCCAACTCCTGCAACTTCTCAACTGAAAGCCCGAGGTTACATTCCTTGTTGATAGCGAGCAAGGTGTGAGCCGCGTCGGAGGAACCACCTCCTAATCCGGCTCCGTCAGGCACATTCTTGTGTAGGTGCAGCACCAACGGTGGCAGTTCCACCTCCTGAGCGATCGCCCGATATGCTTTCATCACGAGATTCTTTTCGGGAGGGCAGTTGACAGGATAACCTGTAGTGGCAATTAATCCTCGCGATGGAATCGCGGGGCACGGTGACGCTGAGGTTATCTCAACAATATCGCCCCAGGCCACGGGAAGCATCACGGTGACGATCTCATGGTAGCCGTCCGGGCGTCGGGCAGTGATATACAGCCCAAGGTTGATTTTACAGTTGCACAGCTCGATCATTTGCTCTCGGCCACGCGCTTAAGGGTGATCACTCGCTGGCCATCCTCGTCGAGCAAGTCCACATGGTCCTTGCCGCTCTGCTTGGCGGCGTCTACGCTCTCGAGAGCGAGAAGGAAGGATGTTTCCAGCTGAGGCTTGTCGCAACCGCGGCGAGTTGTGGCAATGTTGTGGAACTGCACGGCATTCGTCTTGTCGGGATCAATCAACAGGCTGCCGTTCAGCAGATTGCAACCAGTATTGCCGTGCACACGCAATTCAGGAACGTCGATCACAAGGCGCATCTCGGGATTCTCGTTGGGGTCGATTGTCTGAGAGCCAACGCGGGTCACTTGCCAAGTGCCATTCAAGAAATCCATATTGTGCTTGCGTATCACCATCAACGCCGAGCCATGGCTGTTTTTGATGGTCATATAGGTTTCATGACCCTTGTCGGCGATGGAATACGTGGCAGCCTGATCAAGGGCAATGTTGATGGCGTGCTGGAACAGGGCATCGGGGCACGCGCGCATTGTGGCGATTACGTTGGAGAACTGTATCTTGCCACCAGCGCCGAGGGTATAGTCACCGTTGATAGTATTGCAACCGTTGTTGCCGTAGAAGCGGCCGGTGCTTTGGTCAAGCGTGAGGTAGGGGCGCTCATCGCCAGTCACTGTCTTGCCGTTAACCGTGGCGATGGTCCACTCGCCAGGGACAAGCGAGGATTGATCCACATGGGTTGTGGTGGTCGTGGTTTTGGTCGTTGTAGTAGTGGTTTTCTTGGCCGAACAACCCGGCAGGGCAACCGCCGCTGCCACCAATGCTATCATCAAAAATCTTGCCTTCATAACAGTAATTTATTAGTTACCTATATAACCTTTCTGCAAAATTATTGTTTGTCGTTTCTTTTATCCTTTACTCCTTTCCTCCTTTAAGTATCTGGACAGCTAAGTCACCCACCGCGTCGGTACATTACCAGCCGCCTGAGGCTCCGCCACCGCCCGTAAGGCCTCCGCCGAAGGACCCTCCCGAGAAGCCTCCACCCCCGCCAAAGCCACCCCCCCGCCCGCCGGGGCCCATGATTACAACGGGCGCGGCGAGTTTTGGGGTCGGGTAACGGGTGGCATTTTTATTTTGGCAATTGAGACACTGATAAGTGCGTTCCCCCATTCCTGGGCGGGCTGTGCTTGGCGGCACGACCGTGCGATTACTTGTCAAGGTGCAAGCGCGTGCGCCGCATCTGTCACACACGGTGTAGCTCGATTTCTTGTTGACGTAAGGCAGAATGTCGGTGGCGTTGCAGTTGGGACACAGCCACACGTCATAGTCAACCGAGTTCAACTGTTCCTCCTTGTCCTGAGCCGGGGTGAGGTAAAGGTTGTCGGTCTCCTCATCCAAGCGTTGCATGCGGGTGCCGCAATTGGAGCAAATATGCTTCTTATTGCGCAACCGTTTCATCGTCACGATGATGGGAATATAAGCGATCAACGGCAAACCCAATCCGAGGAATGAGCAGAACAACGCGGGTTGTTTCAGCCCCTCCAAGGCGTTGTAGCGCTCAAAATCGCTCAACTTGCGGGTCGTGATCACCTTTTCCAGATACATTCCCAACATGATCAAGGCCAGAATGCCACATAATAATAAATATACATAGAAGAGGGAATCGCCGCTACCCTCAACGTGAGCATTGGCGTCGTTTTTCTGCTTGGATAGGATTTCGTCGACGTTGTCAGGATTGTTCAGCACCTCCGAAACTGTTGACAAGGCGTCAATCACGCCACCATCGTAGTCGCCCTCCTTGAATCGGGGGAACATGGTGTTGCGCAAGATACGTCCACAGGTCACATCGGGCATCACGCCTTCCAGGCCGTAACCAGTGCGGATCACGGCCTTGCGACGATCCTTGGCCACGAGAATGAGCAAACCGTTGCTCTTGTCGCTCTTGCCAATGCTCCAGGCCTCAAAAAGCTTGGTGGCGAAGGTGTCTATATCATCGCCGTCGAAGTCGTTGATTACCACCATGGTCACCTCGGCCGTGGTGTTCTTCCAAATGTTGGAGATAATGCTGTCGGCTTGCGTTTGCGCGGCCGGGGAAAGCACGCCGTCGGGGTTGGACACGTAGCGGGTGCGGTCCTGAAGGTGCACGTTGGGAATCTCGTCCACCTTATAGGCCGCCGACACTCCCACAGCCCACAGCAAGGCGATTATCAATATTTTTAATCGTGTCATACGGCGGGCAGACTCATTCCGTTAAGTTTGCGATACAGGTCAAGGGCGTAGACGTCGGTCATGCCCGAAATGTGGTCAAGCACGGCTTGAATCTTGCCAAAGAGGGTTGGGGCGTGAACGTCGTACTGTTGCGGCACTTTGGAGAGAAGCAGGCGCGAGTAGTTAAGAGTCGGGAAGCGCACTGCGTGGATCAACTTGCCCATCAAAAAGGTGATGATACGGTTACCAGCCAATTCGATGTCGACAACATCCGATGCGCCGTAGATATGTGCCCATGAGATGTCGTTGCAGCGCTCATAGGCCTTGCGCTCCAATTCCGGGATATGTTTCAACAACGGTCCTTGGAACTCACCGCGAAGGATCTCCTCCTCATGCTCCACAAATGCCTCGGCGCAACGGTGAACCAGCACTCCGATTACAGTGGCGCGCAGGTAACCGATACGCTCGTTGGGATCGTCCAACTCGGCCATCACAGCCTTTGCGCGCTCCTGTCGCTCGGGGGAGAGGAAATTGAGGAACAGTTCCATTACAGTGGCCGTTGGGAGGATTTTTAGCTTGTGGGCGTCCTCCAAGTCCATCACCTCGTAGCATATGTCATCGGCAGCCTCCACGATGTAGACCAGCGGGTGTCGGCAGTAGCTCACAACCCCTTTCTCGTTCTCGCGGGGTATCATTCCCAATTCATTGGCCACAGTGACAAAGGTGTCCTTTTCCGATGTGAAGAAACCGAATTTGTTGGCGTCCTTGGCCAATGCCGATTCAAAGGGATACTTTACGATTGAGGCCAATGTGGAGTAAGTCATCGCGAAGCCCCCCGGACGACGTCCCTTGAACTGGTGAGTCAACAGGCGGAAGGCGTTGGCGTTCCCCTCGAAGTGGATCAGGTCGTTCCATTGCTCGGTGGTCAATTGGCTCTGAAGCACCGCTCCATCGCCCTCTGAGAAGAAGGTGGAGATGGCTTTCTCGCCCGAATGGCCAAACGGAGGGTTGCCCAGATCATGGGCCAAGCAAGCCGCTGCCACTATCTCGCCAATTGCGTAGAGGGATTCCTCCCATGGCTCATCGGCGTATTTCTTCACCAGCTCTTGTGACACCTCACCGGCCAACGATCGGCCAACGCACGACACTTCCAAGCTATGCGTCAATCTATTGTGAACGAAGATAGAGCCTGGCAACGGGAACACCTGCGTCTTGTTCTGCAAGCGGCGGAACGGCGACGAGAACACCAAGCGGTCGTAATCGCGAGTGAAGTCGCTACGCACCCCTGGCCGCTGGTTGTGGTAATGCTCCAGGCCAAATCGCTTGTCACAAATCAGCCTGTCCCACGACATCTTAGTTGATTGGTTGGTCGCCATTGTCCTCGTCGTATTTTTGGAACAGGAAATCGTTGTAAGGGAAGCGCGTGAGGTGAACCTCCTTGGCCTTCTCGTAGAGTTTCTGCTTTAGCTCGTCGATGTTGATCTGTTTCTTAGCCGAGATGAACACACAATCATCGCCCAAGCGGCTCATCCAAGAGTCCTGAAGTTCCTCCAAGGGGATGTTCTCGCGAGTGCGGGGTGTAAGGTCGTCCTCCTCCTTGGGGGTATATGAGAAGGCATCGATCTTATTGAAGACCATGATCATGGGTTTGCCTTGCTCATCGTCCTTGCAGATATCGGCCAAAGTGCGGTTCACCACCTCGATCTGCTCCTCCCATTGGGGATGGCTGATATCCACGACGTGAACAAGGATGTCGGCGTCGCGCACCTCGTCGAGGGTCGATTTGAACGAGTCGACCAGGTGGGTGGGCAACTTGCGAATAAAGCCCACTGTGTCGGTCAGCAGGAACGGCAGGTTGTCGATTATCACCTTGCGCACAGTGGTGTCCAAGGTGGCGAACAATTTGTTCTCGGCGAAGACATCGCTCTTGCTCAAAAGGTTCATCAGCGTCGACTTGCCGGCGTTGGTGTAGCCGACGAGAGCCACGCGCGTGAGCTTGCCGCGATTCTTGCGCTGGATTGATTTCTGGCGGTCGATATTCTTGAGTTCCTCTTTCAGGCGCGAGATGCGGTCGAGGATGATACGACGGTCGGTCTCGATCTGGGTCTCACCCGGGCCACGCATACCGATACCACCACGTTGACGCTCCAAGTGGGTCCACATTCGCGTCAAACGGGGCAACAGATACTGATACTGGGCCAACTCTACCTGGGTCTTTGCCGTGGCCGTCTGGGCGCGCTTGGCGAAGATGTCGAGAATCAGGCTGGTGCGGTCGAGGATTTTCACCTGCAATTCGCGCTCGATGTTGCTCACCTGTTTGGTGCTAAGGTCATCGTCGAAAATCACCATGCCTATGTCATTTTTCTCCACGTATTCTTTTATCTCCTGCAGCTTGCCCTTGCCCACGAACGTGCGTGGATTGGGATTGTCGGCCTTCTGGGTAAAACGAGCCACGGTGACAGCCCCGGCTGTATCAGCCAAGAAAGCCAACTCGTCGAGGTATTCTTTCACCTTAGCCTCGCCTTGCTGCGGGGTTACAAGCCCCACAAGCACCGCACGCTCGGTAATCTCTTTGCTTATTACTTGATCTTTCATCGTTTCGTAATCTCCCACAAAGATAACACTTTCCGCGCAATTTTTGCTCAAAAGCGTGGATTATTCGCGATGGATGGACACGGCTCTTTCATTTAAAATCTTTTGCTTGGACAAGGATCACTGCGTATTTTATAGGCGAAAAAAGTGCCAGTATGGTCAAAGATGGCGATAACCGGAAAAACTGTTGTTTGGTGGGGATAATTTCTTGAAAATCAGTAATTTAATTGCCAAAAAATTTGGTCAAGTCATAAATTATTCGTAACTTAAGGGTTTAAAAATCAAGCAGTTATGAACAATTTTGGCTTAAGAGACAAAATTGTGCATGAAATGGGGGTCAGAACCCATTAAGCGCCA
>JAJPXC010000172.1 GCA_021205635.1 Bacteroidales bacterium
GTTAGTGATTATTTTGTTTACTCACAACCGGTCCAAAAAATGGGGAGTAGTACACAAATGGACCGCCCCGCGAGCCTAGGCCTGCGGGGTGGTCGTTTATTCGTTATATCGTTATCTCGATTGGCGGGTATTCGTGTATTCGTGCATTCGAATACACGAGTAAACGAATGCACGAATGTACGAGATTTTGAGGTTTACGACTTGGACGGGGTGCCAGTCGTGCCTCCCGTACCTCCAGGCGTCGAGGGGGTAGCAGGCTTGGTGGCCGGAGCTGCCGGAGCTGCAGTGGCAGTCGCGGTGGCAGTCTTAGGAGTGCCATCGGCATTGTAGCCCTCCTGCTCGAGGACGGCTTCAGCGGCCGAGGCCTCCTGATCCTTGCCTTGCTCTTTAAGGTCGTTGATAAACTCTACCAGTGCCAACGGGCCAGAGGTGGAGATGATCTGTGCGGGCGACTCCCAGTGGAATGGCTCAAAGTCGCTGTCCGGGTCACGCCAAGAGGGCTTCTGGAACGCCAGGATGACGAAGGGAAGACCCACGAAGACGATCAGACCGATGATCAGCACGCAGAACCATACGGTGGTCGAACCTGTTGCGATCTGGCCCGGAGGGAAGAATGACAGGATGAACGCCAGCAACGATCCCAAGAAGCCTACACCACCGATTACCCACATCAGCCAATTGCCCTTGGAGCCAATACGGAATGTACGCTTGGCGTTAGGCATGTTGTAACGCAGATAGATAGCTGCGGCGAACATCAACAGGTAAGCTACCAAGTAAAGCAACACGGTCAACTGCGACAGAATCTGATAGAAACTCTGCACCGAAGGCATTACCACGAACAGCAAGCCAAGCAGCGATACGATACAGCCCTGGAGCATCAAGATGTTGTGCTGCACGCCGTTCTTGTTGGTCTTCTGCCAGAAACGAGGCAGATAACCGGCACGGCCCACGGCCAAGATACCTTTAGAAGGACCCGATACCCAAGAAAGCACGCCGGCCAGCACGCCGAACGCCAATGCGATGGCGATGATCGGCGAGAACCAGTTGATGTGCAACCAGCTAAAGTAGTTGTCGAAGCCCACAAGCAGCGACTGTACCAAGTTGATATCCTTGGCAGGAATGATCACGCCAAGGGCGTAAGTACCGAGCACGAAGATCACAACCGTCAACACGGCGCCTACCAAGATAGCCAACGGGTAGGTACGCTTCGGGTTGTTCACTTGTTTGATGTGCAGGGCCGACATCTCCATGCCCGCGTAGAACAGGAAGATTGACGCCGCTAGGATGATGTTGTCGAAGTTGGAGAAATCGGGGAAGAACGATCCGTGCCAATCCATGCACGACTGGCCGCCCATGCACAGGTAGATGATACCCAGGATCACAAGGATACCGGCGGGGATCACCGTGCCGATCATAGCGCCCCACTTGGTCACCTTACCTACCCATCCCAAGCCTTTGAGCGAGATGAAGGTGGCGATCCAGTAGATGCCGAGCACGACAACAAGGTCGTAGATTTTCTCGGATGCCAGTGTCGAGTCGTGGGCGTGGTTCATGCCGATGAACGCCAGCGACACAGCGCCGAAGGTAAGTACCGTCGGGTACCAGATAGTCGACTCGATCCACTGCAGCCAGATGGCCAAGAAACCGAGCTTCTTACCGAACGCCTCGCCTACCCAGCGGAACATACCGCCCTGCTTGTCACTGAACAGCGACGCCAGCTCGGCGGCTACCAGCGATACAGGGATCAGGAACACGATGGCGGCAAATAGATAGTAGAATGCCGAACTTACGCCATACTCGGCCTCGGCGGGCAACCCTCGAAGCGAGATCACGGCTGCGACATTGATCATGGCCAGGGTGAACACACCCAATTTGACCATTTGCTTTGTCTGCGGTTTTAAGTTTGCCATAATATCGGAAGTTTTGATTGATTGTTGAAACGTTTTGAAGTTACGACACGATCGTGACGTCTTGGCTCTGGAAGATGCCGATGCCGAGCTTCTGCATGAAAGCCTTGATCACGGCCTGGCCCTTTACCGAGTTGCCGGCGTCGTCCAATGGAGGAGCGAAAGCCGAGATGCCGAACAATCCGGGCATCACGCCCATCACGCCGCCACCCACGCCGCTCTTGGCGGGGATACCCGAGGTGTACATCCAGTCGCCGGTGGTCTGGTAGAAGCCTACCGCGGCGATCAGCGATGTGATCTTGGGGGCCAATGAGGGCTCGAACACAGCCTTGCCGGTCAACGGATTGGTACCGCCGTTGGCGATCGTTGCGGCCGTGGCCGAAAGTTGCTCGGCGGTGATACCCAGCGAGCACTGCCTGGTGTAAAGGTCGAGCGACATCATCGGGTCGTCGTAGATACGGTTGTAATTCTTCAGCAGCCACGATATGGCGCGGTTGTTGAAATTGGTAGCGCTTTCGCTCTCATAAAGCTCCTCGAGCAGCTCGGGGGCCGAGCCGCAAAGGTCGGTGATGTTCTGCACGATTTCAGCCCACTTGGCGTTGCTGTCGCCCGTGGGGATCACCATGGAGCATGCCGAGATAGCGCCGGCGTTAACCAGCGGCGTCGAGGGATGGTCCTTCTCAAGCAGTATCGCGAAGATGGAGTTGAACGGAAGGCCGGTAGCGTCGGCTCCGATCATCTTGAGCACTTTCTCAGCCCCGTATTGCTTCAGGATCAGTATCGCCGTGTGCACTTTCGACACCGATTCGATACCGAACTTGTACTTCGTGTCACCCAAGTTGATCTTGGTGCCATCGACCAAGGTGATACTCAGTCCGAACAAGTTGGGGTCGATATTGGCCAAGAAAGGAATATAGTGGGCGTTGACTCCTCCGGTGAGGGGGAGCACCTCTTGGTAAGCCTCCTGGGCGGCTTGCCGTATTTGATCGATGGTCAATTTCATGGGAGTTTCTAGTTTTTAGTTTTCAGTTTCTAGTTTTTAGTTTTTAGTAGTTAGAAGTTTTGAGGGGAAACCTATCTTGAAACCTTATAAGGTGATTTTTAGAATTCCAGTAGAATTTCAGTAGCCTTCCAGTGAACTTCTACTAATTACTAAAAACTTCTATTTACTAAAAACTTCTATTTACTAAAAAAATTCCTAAGGGCTTCAAGGACTTTACGGTCCTTAAAGCCCTTAGGATTATACTAGTTCAAGTGAGATTTTGATAGGTTATCGGCCCGTGTGGTTGAACGTCGACTTCAAGGGGATGTTCTTCTCCATGGCGATACGGCTCTCGGTAGGATACTCGAGTTTCTCCATCTCAGCCACGGCGGAGTCGATGTCGCCCAGCAACTGGTCGGCCATGTCGCGCGAGAAGCCCTGCTTGCATACGACACGCATCACAACGTAGTTCTCAAGGTTGTTAGGCAGTGCGTAGGCAGGTACCATCCAGCCATGCTCCTGGAGCTTGCCCTGCAGGTCGTACAGTGTCCACTTGGCGGTTGCCTGATACTCGGGTTTCAAGTACCAGATGAACAGCGGGTTGGGCACGTCGTCCGAGTAGTTGACGAAGGCCGGACGCTTGGCGATCTCCGAGTGCAAGTACTTGCAGACGTCCATCGAGTTGGTCTGAACCTCCTTGTAGCCCTGGAAGCCCAAACGGATGAACTGATAGTACTGACCCAAAATCTGGGCTGCAGGACGCGAGTAGTTCAAGCCTACCTGAGTTACCTCGGCGCCAAGGTAGTCGGCCGAGAACGACATCGAGCCAGGCAGATACTTCTTGTCCTTCCAGCATACCCAGCCCAAGCCAGGATATACAAGGCCAAACTTGTGGCCCGAGGTCGAAATGGAGAGTACCCATTTCAGACGGAAGTCCCACTTCGTCTCAGGGAACAGGAACGGCAGGATGAAGCCGCCGGTGGCTGCGTCGACGTGGATAGGAATGTCATAGCCGGTCTTGGCGTTGTACTCGTCAAGGGCCTTGTCAAGGGCCTCAACGTCATCGTTCAAGCCGGTGTAGGTTACACCCTGGATAGGCACGATACAGAATGTGTTCTCGTCGCAGAGCTTAAGAGCCTCCTCAGGATCAAGGGTGGTCTTCTCAAGCGACAGGGGCACGGTACGCATCTCGATCTCCCAGAGTTGGGCGAATTTCTCCCATACGATCTGGTAGGCCGACGAGATCACAAAGTTAGGTTTGTCGTAGGGCTTGCCTGCGGCTTTACGGCGCTCACGCCAACGGATCCAAGCGGCGATACCGCCAAGCATACAGGCCTCGGACGAACCGATAGCCACGGCGCCGGCTTTCCACTTGTTCTGTTCCGGAGTGTTCCAAAGGTTGGCCACGATGTTGATACACTTGGCGGCCATGAAAGCTACACGAGGATACTCGGTCTCATCGATGTAGTTGATATTGATAGCCTCGTTCATCAGTTGGGTGGCCTTCTCATCCATGTAAGTGGTCACGAACGTCGCAAGGTTCAAGCGGGGGTCGGTTTCGGCGAAGATTTCATCTTTCACCATCTGATACGCTACGTCCTCGGTGGTAGGTCCATCAGGGATGGTTTGAACGGGAGACGGAGAGATCATCTCGTCGGTTCCAAACACGTTGCTTTTCGCATCGCCTGAGCGGAAATTCGGGTCAGTCATAACTGTAAGATTTTAGTGAGTTTTGTTGGTACTTTAGTTTTCTCTAATTGAAGAGCGCGCTTTTTGAACGCGTTTACTCATAAAACGCCCCACCCTCAATATTGTTCAAAATAATCATCAACTAGCCACGGTGCCCCGCGGTTTGCCGCGGCGGTTTTAACTTATTCCCCATTTCGCGTGTTATATAGGTAAAGCGTTTCAATTATGGCCACCAATAATGATACTGCAACGGCAAGCGCTACCAAGCCCCCCAAGGCTACCAAGCCCCCCGAGTCCCACAAGATCATCTACAATATCTTTCGCGGGGCGGTGCTCATATTGTCGTTGCTACTGATCGTCTGGATCAGCTACGACACATTCGAGCAGATACCGTTCCTGAGCAACCACCACTACATGACCTTCCAGCTATGGGTGTGCATCATATTCCTCGCCGACTTCTTCGTCGAGCTATACCTCAGCCCCGACCGCAAGCACTTCCTCCGTCATCGCTGGATCTACTTCATCATCTCCATCCCCTACCTTAACATCGTCAACCAGTGGAATTTCCACTTCTCAGCCCCTGTCTACTACTACCTGCGGTTCATCCCCTTGCTGCGCGGAGCCTACGCCCTGGCGATGATCACCGGATACATCTCCCGCAACCGCGCCGTGGCCCTCTTGTGGCAATACGTGTCGATCCTGGCCACGTTGACCTACTGCATGGCCCTCATCTTCTACTACGAGGAGCACGGGGTCAACCACTACGTCCACACATTCTGGGACGCCCTCTACTGGGCAGCCATGAACATGACCACTGTCGGCTGCTACTTCCCCCCGGTTACGGCCGTTGGAAAGGTGATTTCGGTGATACTGCCTATCTCGGGCATGCTGATGCTGCCGCTGTTCACCGTCTACATCACCGACATCGTGCGCAAGCACCGCAACGCCCCCCGCATCCAGTGAAATGTTTAAAGTTTAAAGTTTAAAGTTTAAGGTTAAATGTGCATTATGCACTATGCACTGTGCATTGTGCATTGTGCACTGTGCATTATGCATTGTGCACCGTGATTTCCCTAAAAAGTGCTAAATTATCTGCTCGCGTGACGAATATTTAGTAACTTTGGAGGCTTATATTTTTCTTCGGAGGCAACCATAGGCCGTCCGAAAGCGTTTACTACCATATCTAACTATTTGTTATGGGACAGATTAACCAAGAAGACTATAACGACATCGCGCCTTACGGGCTGGACGTGTTCCGCGACAAGGTGCTCAAGCTCGTGGAGGATCCCGGCCTGGAGCACGCCGTGAAATACGTGATACCCGACATCGACTACGACTCAATGGTGGAGGCCCTAAAGCAGATCCGCGACCCCTGGGAGTTTCAGGACAAGGTAATGCGGCCCTTCATCGAGATGGTGGCCCAACGCACCACCGCCGGAATCACATCCTCGGGCCTCGAAAACGTGCATGAGGGCATCACATATACTTTTATCACCAACCACCGCGACATCGTCCTCGACGCCGCGTTCCTCAACCTCTGCTTTATGCGCACCGGCCGCCCAACCTCCGAGGTGGCCATCGGCGACAACCTGCTCATCACCGACTGGATCACCCACCTGGTGAGAATCAACCAGAGCTTTATCGTCAAGCGCTCCACCCGTATGCTCGAGGCCCTCAACGCCGCAAAGCACCTTTCGGGCTACATCCACTACTGCCTGGACGAGAAAAAGCGCTCGGTGTGGATCGCCCAGCGCGAGGGTCGCGCCAAGGACAGCAACGACCTCACCCAAGAATCCCTCGTGAAGATGTTGACCCTCGGCGGCGGTGGCACTACCCTTGAGAACCTGCTCAGCGCCCGCCTGTTGCCTGTGTCAATATCCTACGAGTACGACCCCAACGACTACCTTAAGGCCCGCGAGTTCCTGCTCCGTCGCAACAACCCCCAATTCAAGAAGAGCCAGCGCGACGACCTTTTCTCCATGGAGACCGGCCTGCTCGGCTACAAGGGGCGCGTCCACTTCACCCTCGGCGAGTGCATCAACCCGCTTTTCGCCGACATCCCAGCCGACAGCGACCGTAGCGAAATCGTGCGCCGCGCGTGCGGCCTTATCGACCGCGAGATCCACTGCGGCTACATGATCTTCCCCATCAACTACATCGCCTACGACGAAATCTCCGGCGAAAAACGCTTCGCCGCCGACTATACCGAGGAGGAGGTCAAGAAAGTAGACGAATATATCGACGCCCAATTGGCCAAAGTCGACCTGCCCGACCTCACCCCTGACGATTACGCCTACATGCGACAAAAGATGCTCGAGATGTACGCCAACCCATTGACCAACAAACTGCGGGCACAATGCCTGCGTAGCTGTCCCAACGACTGATGCGACTTCCGGTGCTGATACTTCTGGGAGTGATCTTCCTGATTAACGCGCCGGTCGACTGGTGGATTTACCGTCTCTTGCGCCGTGGCCTACGCCGAAAGCGTTGGGCCCAGCTCCATGTGTGGATCTCGGTGGCCTTGGCCGTGGGTCTCGTGGTCTTCATCTGCATCCCGCGCCGTAGCGGCTCCAACGCCCAATTATTATCCATAATGTGGGCCCTCTACTCCTATTTCACCATCTACATCCCCAAATACCTGTTTACCATCTTCTCCCTCATCGGTAGAATCCCACGATTGTGGAAAGGTCGCCCGTGGGGTGCCTTTACATGGATCGGGGGCTTGGTGGCAGTGGGGACATTCGTGCTCATGTGGTGGGGAGCGCTGATCAACCGCTTCAACATCGACGTGGTGCCGGTCGACGTGGAGATCCCAAATCTGCCCCCTTCATTTGAGGGCTACCGCATCGCCCAGATCAGCGACCTGCATGTGGGAACATTCGGCGAGGATACCACCTTCGTTTCCCGCTTGGTCGACCGCGTCAACTCGCTGGGCGCCGACATGATCGTCTTCACGGGCGACATAGTCAACCGTCAATCCTCCGAGTTGCCCCCATTTATGAAACCGCTTAGCCGCCTTACCTCTCCCGCAGGCGTCTACGCTTGTTTGGGCAACCACGACTACGGCGATTACAAGGACTGGCCTTCAGCTGAAGCCCAGTGGGCCGACACCGCCGCCCTCCATCACATGATTGCCCAAATGGGTTGGCGGCTGCTCAAAAACGAGTACACCATCATACACCGAGCCCCGGGCGATTCCATCGCCCTGCTCGGAATCGAAAACATGGGCGACCCTCCTTTCAAGCAATATGGATCGCTCTACGACACCGGCTACCCTAACCGTCAGGATTCGGTCGTGAAAATCCTCTTGAGCCACAACCCGGCCCAATGGATGATGCAGATCGAGAACAATAACAACAACGTCGACCTCACCCTGGCCGGCCACACCCACGCCATGCAGATTTCGGCCGGGCACTGGTCGCCCGCTGTCTGGCGCTACAAGTACTGGGGCGGCCTTTACGCCGACTCGCTTGGCCACCAACTCTACGTCAACCGAGGCGCCGGCACCGTCGGCTTGCCCTATCGCATCGGCGCCACACCCGAGATTACACTTATCACACTTCACAACAAAAAGAAACACTAACGATGAAAGCCCTGAAATTCTTGCTCGCAGCTCTGGCTATCAGCCTTTTAGCCCCAATAGCCACGGCCCAACACCGTGGCGAGGCGTCGCTCGGCGTTCGCGGCGGTTGGAACACCCGCAACCATTCCCCAATGGCCGGAATATTCTTCCAGTACCAATTCAGCGAGCATTTCCGCTTGTCGCCCAACATCGACTACATCTTCGAGCACCACGACCAGGACGGGGCCGCTGTCAACATCAACGCCCACTTCCCGTTCATCGTTAGCCAAAACCAAAAGTGGTCCATTTACCCCCTCGCTGGCCTCACCTACGCCACTTGGAGCCGAAAACACGTGCATGACGCCCTCGACGACACCAACGACGTCACCACCCGCGACAACCGCATCGGCCTTAACCTCGGCGGCGGAATCGAGTTGCGTTGCACCTCCTCCCTCAAGGTCAATTTCGAAGCTAAAGCCGCACTGGTGAAAAAATACTCTTCGGGTGCTTTCAATATCGGGATCGCCTATGTCTTCTGACGCCCCTCAGATATCACTCATTGTCCCCTATCACAACGCCGCTGCCACCCTCGAACGCTGCGTCAGCTCCATTATGCGGCAGGATTGCCAGGGGCTGGAGGTGATATTTGTCAACGACGCCTCCACCGACAATTCCGAGCGTGTTGTCCTGGAGACTTTGGCCAAATACCCCAACCCTGCCATCCAAACTCGCAACGTTGTCCTCCCCCTTAACCTTGGTTGCGCCGGGGCCAACGGCAAGGGCTTGCAACACGCCCAAGGGGAATACGTGGCGCGCCTTGACGCCGACGACGAGTTGGCTCCCAACGCGTTGAGCCGACTGCTCGAGCATGCCCGCGCTACCCACGCCGATATCGTCGCCGCCGCTCATATACGCGTCGAGCCTAACGGGAAGCGCAAAACGGTTTCCCCTCAGTCGCCACTCGACATCAACCACCTGCGCATGGATGTCACCAACTACTCCCTATGGAACAAGCTTATACGACGCTCCTTACTGATCAACAATCAGATAGCCCCAGTTGAAGGCATTGACTGCTGGGAGGACGTGGTCGTCACGGCCCCGGCGATGGCCGTCGCCAACAAGGTGGAACTTCTCCCCGACTCCCTCTACATATATTATCAGATGAAGGGATCATTGTCGCGTGCCGCTCGCGAGAAATTGCTCAACCACCACCTCAAGGCCGCGCTGATGCTAGAGCAATGGTTTACGGCCCGCGGCCTCGAGCAACAGTTCAAGCCCTTTCTCGACCGGCTTAAGCTTATCGCCAAGGTAAAATACCTTCGCGGGAAAAACAAGGACGTAGGCGCCTGGCTGCGCACATTCCCCGAGGTCAACTCCCGGGTAATGTGCATCTCTCAGGTCCCTCTTCACTACCGCCTGATGTTCAAGGCCGTAGCCTCGCTCCCCGAATCCCTCACCCAGCGCATCGCCGATTTCTGCGACCGCTTCTATAAATAAAAAAATGATCACAATCCTAGGCATAGAATCCTCCTGCGACGACACCTCGGCTGCCGTCATACGCGACGGCCTGTTGCTGAGCAACGTCATCGCCTCCCAATCGGTGCATGAGGAATACGGCGGCGTGGTGCCCGAGCTGGCATCCCGCGCCCATCAGCAAAACATCGTCCCCGTGGTCGACGCCGCCATTAAGCGCGCCGGCATTACCCCCAGCGACCTATCGGCCATCGCATTCACCCGCGGCCCCGGCCTGCTCGGCTCTCTGCTCGTGGGCACCAGTTTCGCCAAGGGAATGTCGCTCGGATTACGCATCCCCATCGTCGATGTCAACCACCTCCACGGCCACGTCCTAAGCCACTTCATCCGCGAGAAAGAGCACGACGAGGTGCCCGAATATCCCTTCTTGACCCTGCTTATCTCGGGCGGCAACTCCCAATTGATACTTGTGCGCTCCTACAACGACATGGAGATCTTGGGACGAACGATCGACGACGCCGCTGGCGAGGCGTTCGACAAATGCGCCAAAATCATGGGCCTACCCTACCCCGGCGGACCCCACATCGACCGCCTCGCGGCCGAAGGCGACTCCCATGCCTTCAAGTTCACCAAGCCCCACATCCCGGGACTCGACTACTCGTTCAGCGGACTTAAAACGGCCTTCCTCTACACTCTGCGCGACGCCGTAAAGCAAGATCCCGACTTCGTGGAGAAGCACCGCGCCCACCTGGCCGCGTCAATCCAGCGCACCATAATCGAGATCCTGATGGAGAAGCTCGCCAAGGCCGTTGAGCAAACAGGCGTGAAAACCGTCGCCATTGGTGGCGGCGTGTCGGCCAACAGCGGCGTGCGCGACGCCGTAGCTCAATTCTGCCAAGAGCGCGGCCTTAAAGCTTTCATCCCGGCCCGCAAATTCACCACCGACAACGCCGCCATGGTCGCCATCGCCGGCTACTACAAGTACCTCGACCACCAATTCTGCCCCTACGACGCCGCCCCCTACGCCCGAGTGACAGTGTAGCTCCATCCTCCTACGTCTTCCCCCCTAACGTCTTCGCAATAACGTAATTATGTTATTACGACTCCCTCAACTAGAAACTTGAAACTAGAAACTAGAAACTTGAAACTAGAAACTAGAAACTTGAAACTTTCTATAATCGCCATCGGTGACGAGCTACTTATCGGTCAAGTCACCGACACAAATACCGGCTCTATAGCCCGCATGCTCGCCCCTCACGGCTGGCAAGTGACCGACGCTCAGGTCGTCGCCGACGACGCCGCGGCGATCCGCCGCGCCATCGACCGCGCGTTTGAAACCTCCCGCATAGTTATCACCACCGGCGGACTTGGCCCCACCAAGGACGACATCACCAAGGCCACCCTCCGCCACATTTTCGGTGGCGAGATGCGCCTCGACCCCACGACCCTCGAAAACGTCAAGGAAGTCGTCGCCAAGCGAGGGCTTGCCCTCAACGACTTGACCGCCGCCCAGGCCATCGTCCCCACGTCCTGCACCGTGATCCAAAACCGCGTGGGGACGGCACCGATTATGTGGTTCGAGGACAAAGATGGCCGAGTGCTTGTGGCCATGCCCGGCGTACCGTTCGAGACACTCCAGATGATGGAGCGCGAGGTGCTTCCCCGCCTTCTCAAACGGTTCCCCGACGCCACACCCGTCAAGCACGCCACCATGGTGGTCACCGGCATGCCCGAATCCTCATTCGCCACCCTGCTTGAGCCACTCGAGCGCCGCTTTCCCGAGGGTATGCACCTGGCCTACCTCCCCAAGCCCGGTTACATAAGATTGCGCCTGGATTATAAGCCCTATAAGCTCTATGAGCCCTATAAGCCCCATGAGATTATCCAGCACTGGCTTGAGCAAATCGTCACCCGCTGCGGCTCCAACCGCGTCCTCGCACTCCACGACACCACCCTCGCCGAGATTGTCCAAGACCATCTCATCCAACGCGGCCTCACCATGGCCACCGCCGAGAGCTGCACAGGCGGCAATATCGCCCACACCCTCACCCTTGTCCCCGGCTCCTCGGCCTACTTCCTGGGCGGCGTGGTAAGCTACAGCAACGACGTGAAAACGCGCGTGCTGGACGTATCGCCCGACGCGATAGCCCAGCACGGCGCTGTTAGCCTGGAAGTGGTGGAGCAGATGGTGGAGGGCGCTTGCCGCGTCACCGGTGCCGATTGCGCCGTGGCCACGTCGGGCATCGCCGGCCCCGGTGGCGCCGTCCCCGGCAAACCCGTAGGCACGGTGGCGATAGCGGCTCACACGCCCTCCGCGGGCACCGTCAGCGCCATGTACCACTTCCCCGGCTCGCGCGACCGCGTAATCGACCGCGCCACCACCGAAGCCCTCCTCCTGCTGCTAAAGGGAGTTTAGAACGGAGCCTAAAGCAGCTCTACCGACCTTCTAATAAAGGCGCTAAGATCTTGGCCGCGGAGCAACCCATTGCTTAACAGGGCCAAGTCAATCAACTGCTTAATCAACGGCTTGGTGGCTGCGTAATCGGCAACCGCTTTCTCCTCTTTCTGGCGCAACTCGTTGACCTCAGCCTCGAGCACGGTCGACTGCTTGCGATCATCGTCGGTCATATCCTTGCCCTTACCGCGCAAGGTTGTGATCTCGGCGTTCTTGGCCTCGATATCCTTCTCGATAGGAGCCACGGTGGCGTCCAAAGCGGCGCAAGCCTCGTCGCGCAACTTGATTACCAGCGGTTGCTCGGTGTTGACCGTCAGGTTGTAGCTGTCGGGCAGGTCGCCATAGAAGTTCATGCCGGGCTGCATAGCCGCCATCTCCTTCATTCGACGCATGTACTCGCTCTGGGTGATGACGATAGGCATTGCCGTGGGCTTCATGGCCTCAAACACGACGAGGAACGAAGCCTTATCGACATGAGGCACTTGCGAGCGGAACAACGTCGTCATGATGTTGCGCTGCAGCGGCGTCAAGTCGGCTTGTTTCTTCTCCTCTTTCACGATAAGGTTGTCGATCACGTCGGCGTCAACACGCGCGAAGTGCACCTTTTCGAGCTTGTTCTCAAGCAACCCGATGAAGTGGTTGTCGAGCTGGCCGTCCATCAGCAGCACTGAGTAGCCGTGGTCGGTGGCGTCCTTGATATAGTTGTACTGCGCCACGGGGTCGTT
Source organism: Bacteroidales bacterium (assembly GCA_021205635.1). GTDB lineage: Bacteria > Bacteroidota > Bacteroidia > Bacteroidales > Muribaculaceae > JAJPXC01. The sequence continues at coordinate 12,794 of JAJPXC010000172.1, forward strand.
GGCGTATAGGTAGATAATCTGGCCGTCCTTGTTGGTCTGGTTGGCCTCAACGAGGGTCTTGTACTCGTCAAGCGTGTAGTAGTGACCCTCGGTGTCCTTCAGCAGCGTGAACTTCATGGCGGCATCGCAGAACTTCTCGTCGGTCAACATGCCGTACTCGATGAAGATCTTGATGTCGTCCCACTTGAGCTCATACTCCTTGCGATCCTGCTTGAACAGGTCCTCGAGCCTCGAGGCCACCTTCTTGGTGATGTACGACGAGATCTTCTTCACCGCCGTGTCGGCCTGCAGGTAGCTACGCGACACGTTCAAGGGGATGTCGGGCGAGTCAATCACGCCCTGAAGCAGCATCAAGAACTCAGGCACCACGCCCTCCACCGAATCGGTGACGTATACCTGATTGCAGTAGAGCTGGATGCGGTTCTTCATCACCTCGAAGTTGCTCTTGATCTTGGGGAAGTAGAGGATACCGGTGAGGGTGAACGGGTAATCGACGTTCAGGTGGATCCAGAACAGCGGGTCGTCCTGTCCGGGGAACATTTCGCGATAGAACGTCAAGTAGTTCTCGTCGGTCAAGTCGGCTGGTTTCTTCATCCACAGCGGCTCAAGCGAGTTGACCACCTTGTCCTTGTCGGTGTCGACGTATTTTCCATCCTTCCACTCCTGCTCCTTGCCCGAGATAACGGGCACGGGGAGGAAGCGGCAGTATTTCTTCAACAGCGTGTCAATGCGCGCCTGCTCCAAGAACTCCTTGTTGTCGTCGTCGATGTAAAGGATCACGTCGGTACCTCGGGTCGACTTGTCGCAAGGCTCCATGTCGTACTCAGGCGAGCCGTCACACTCCCAGCGCACGGCCTCGGCGCCCTCTTTGTAGCTCAGGGTGCGTATCTCCACCTTCTTGGCTACCATGAAGGCCGAGAAGAAGCCCAAGCCGAAGTGGCCGATAATCGAGTTGGCCTTGTCCTTATACTTGGCCAAAAACTCCTCAGCGCCCGAGAAGGCGATCTGGGTGATATACTTTTCGACGTCCTCGGCGGTCATGCCGATACCTTTATCCGACACCGTCAACGTGCCCTTCTCCTTGTCGACACTCACACGCACGTCAAGGTCGCCCAATTCACCCTTGAACTCGCCGAACGACGACAGTGTTTTCAACTTCTGGGTTGCGTCCACAGCGTTCGACACGAGCTCGCGCAGGAAAATCTCGTGGTCGCTGTACAAGAATTTTTTGATCACGGGGAAGATGTTCTCAGTCGTTACCCCGATTGTTCCTTTTGCCATGGTTATATCTTTTTTGGTTATTTCATTTTTAGAGGACCTCTGAAATACCGATTTCTCGGTTCTCATCACTTTATAACAACTGGCAAAAACAATGCCAGCCCTTTCGGGCTGACATTTTTTCGTAAATCATGTTAATTTGTCATTATGCACACTGTGCACCATGCATTGTGCACTACTTCACAAGGATCTTTTGGCCTCCCTGGATGTAGATGCCGGGGGCAAGGGTGCGGCCCGTTACCTCGATGCCTTGGAGGTTGTAGATGCGGGTGTCGCCCTGCTCCTCGGTGCCAAGGATGGAGTCGATACCGCTCTCGGCGATGATGTACTCAACGGTCTGGCCCTTGTAGCCAACAGCGGAGTATTCCTCGCCGATGGCGAATGCGCCCACGGGAACTACCAGGTAGTAGGTGCCGGGGATCGTCACCTCCTGGTTGAGGGTAACCTTGCACCAGGTGGAGGTACCTTCGGTTACCTCATACTGGTCGTCGTAGGTAGCGCTGGTGGCAACCACGGTACCCTGGGTGTCCTTCAGCTCAATGCAGGTAACAGCCTTGCCACCCCAACGGAAAGGTTGACCCTCATAAGAGAATGTGAACTCATAGAGCTTGCTTACGAAGCCAGCCTCGGGATCAACCGTGGCTTCAGCGCCGCCGTCATAGCAGTCGTAACGCACGGCGAAGCCCTCAGCGTCGCCGCTGTAGTACTTGTAGAAGCTTGCGGTAGCCTCGCTCTCGCTGATGGTCACATACTTGCCCTCGTCGTCGGTGAAGAAGAGGAAGTAGTTGATGTCGCCAAACTTGGAGGCAACGTAGGATTGCGACAGGGTCAAGGTCCATACGGTGCGGTCGGCGTTGGAAACGGTAGTGGCGTTAACCACCTCTACGCCCTGGCCACCCTCGCTAGCGAATGCCTGGTCGCAGTTGACGGGGGCCGAGAAGGTGATCACGATCTCAGCGCCATTCTCGGCCGTTACCACCGAGCCGGGCTCGGGCGAAACGGTGAAGGTAACATCGGATACGTTGTTGACAACCGGGGTAGTGCCGTGATAGGTGGCGATGTTGGGCCACTGGGCTATGACAGCCTTGCCCACGGTGGAGTAGGCGGTGATCGTCAGCACGTAGTCAACGCCAGCGTACATCGGGTAGTCCCAGCCAGCGACAGCCGTGCGGGTGCCGTCGTCGTTGACGTTCTTGAAGTTGGGGTACCAGCCGTAGGCCGAGCCGTCGCTGGTAGTAAAAGTACCGGTGATCTCGTAGAGGTCGCTGGGCACGTTCTCAACGGCCACGGTGATGTAGGTGCCATCGATGTAGGGAATCTTGGCCGAGCCGTAGTCGTCGGTGCCATCGGTGAAGCCCGAAAGCGAGGAGCCGTCGGCAGGGGTTACCAGGGAAAGGGTGAAGTCGCCGGTGGTGTCGTCGGGAGCGCCCTCAACGGTGTAATGGAGGAAAATCATGTTGCTCGACTCGCCGCTGGCCGAGGTGAAGGCACCGTCGGGGATCGAGAGGGTCCACTCGCCGTTCTTCTCGATGGCGTCGAAGTTGATTTTTACCCAGTACTCGCCATTGAACTCCTGAATCGAAGTGGTGGTGGTGAGGTAGATGCCCTCGTTGGCGTTGAACATCGAGATATTCTGGGCCACCGCGGGAACGATTACCACCTCCTTGGTGCTGCGGAGCTGTACCTCGTCGAAGGTGCCATAGCCGGGGAACATCGATTCGTCGCCGATGGTGTAGGTCGAGTTGTCGGCGGGCAGGTAGGAGTAGAACTCCACAGGGTCGCTCGTGCCGGGCTCATCGGGAGTATCCGAGCTTCCGGTAACAGTCCAGGTCATGGTCCAGGTGTCGTTGTAATTGCCGTTGTTCTCAAACGATTCAGCGGGCACGATCAGCTGCCAGGTGCCAGCGTCAGTGATAGCCTGGGGAATGTAACATTTCCACCAGCCCCAGCCCCAGTCGGCATACTCATCGGTGATTGTTACGGTGTAAGAGGTACCGGAGGTGGTGTTCCAAATCATGGCACCCTCATACTCCGGGCCGAGCACACTCGTCGCGGGATCCACAGCGAGGACGAAATCAGCAGGAATCTCGGCAACCTCCGACGCCTGCAAGTCACTGGTCGTTATCGATATGGTGGGTTTGTCGGAGGTGCCCGAGCCGGAGCCGCTATCGCTGTAGTCGATGGTTACCTCAGCGTTACCGTACCAGTTTCCACCGGCCGAAACGCCCAGCACTCCGGCGGGAACGTGCAAGGTCCAGTCGCCGCAGCCAATGCCGTCCTCAGGGTTAAACGTGATGTAAAGGTAGGTACTGTAGCTGGTAGGAGTTACCAAGGTGATTCCCGAGGTGTACACAGGATAGTAATTGGCATAGGCACCACCGTTCTCCGAGAAGTAAATCTCATATTTGGAGTCGTCGGTATGCCATCCCCAAGCGTCGTCCACGTATAGCTCGATCTCGGTGCCTACAGTAAGGGCTCCCGAGCTGGGGGTGATGGAGTAGAAATTCATGTCGTTGAAGTCGTCAGCGGCCGCAGTGAGGCCACCGAGCGCCAGCACGGCACCCAAAGCCAAGTTGTAAAAACTTTTCATAATAATAAGGTTGAGTTAATATAATGTGAATTTATTTTACTAGGATTTTTTTGCCGTCTTGGATATAGACGCCGGCGGGAAGGTCGCGCCCGGTCACCTCGATGCCCTGCAGGTTGTACACGCGGCCATTGCCAGCCTCATCGGCCTCGATAGAGTTGACACCACTGTTCTCAACATTATAGTTGAACACCTTGCAATCGGCGTAAGAGTTGGTGCCAAGGTCACCCTCAACCACGAGGTCGGAGCTGTCGAGAGCGTTAACCCACACCTCAACGGTCTCGGAGTATCCGGCTACCAAATTTTCCGAAAGGGTCAATTTCCACGTCTGGGCATAGCCGTCCTCAGCGTCAACGCCCTCGATTTTCTCGAAGGGAAGCATACCACCGTCTCCGGGGACTCCCGACATGCGCTCGTGGATCTTAACCATACCGTCGTAGGTGACGGTAATCACGCGGTTGTCGGGCGACAAGAGTGCGTTCTCGGGATCGGGATCCACGCTCACGAACACCACGGGGGAGTAGTCAAACTCCTTGCTGTTGCCGTAGAACTCGATGCTGGTCGTATCGTCGGCGTCGCTCACTACCAATGAGTAGGTCTGGCCGTTCTCGAGCAAGATCTTGCAGGGTACCTGGAAGGAGAAATAGCCGTCGTTGTCGCTGTAGCACTGGCCCGAAGCGTAGCCGTTACCTTCAGCGTCCACGATGTCGTAGAACAGGAAGTCAGTATCCTTATTGACCGCGAAAGTGACGATGGCGTTGTCGGCAATCTCGCTGTAGGTGCCGTACTCCTTGATGGGCGACGAATAGGTGATCACCATCTGGTTGTAGCGGGCGTAAATGTGCTTGTCGTAACCGTCGAGGCTCACGGGATTGGCGATCGACACTGTCACCGCGTGGGTGCGGGCATATTGGGGCACATTCACCGTAAACTCTGCCTCATCGGCCTCCAAAGCGGTGTTCACAAGCTGGGAAACAGGAATTAGGTAAGGCTCGGTGCCGTCGTTGTAGGTGAACAACAGCCCGTCGTAGCTCTGGATGGTCGAGAAGTTGCTCATCCACAGGTTGATAGTGGTGGCATCAGCCAGCGAGGAGCCGTTGCCGGGGGTAAACTCGTAAGCCACAACCGATTCAGGAATCTCCTGATAAATCAGCGAGAAGGGGAACGAACCGACGTTGGAATCCGACGACGACACGGCCATGTTGTGGGAGGTGTCGTAGACGTTGCAAAGCTTGAACGCGAAATACTCCCCGTTGAAGTCGCCGCAAGCAGCGATCGCGGGACGACGGTTCTTGCCCGTTAGGTCAACCGTCACAGTGTTGCCGTTGACAGTGGCATCGGCCACCTCGTAGTAGTATTCGCCATCGGTCTCAAGGTTGCCGATGCCCAACGTAAGATAGGGAACGTAACCGGCCTCGGCGCACACCTCACCGTCAAAGGTAAAGGTGAAGATGCCCTCGGGGTCACCCTCGGGATAGTAGCTCTTAAAATAGGTGCCTTGGCCAAGCACCGAGCTGCTCAGGGAGATCGAATAGGGGGCCGATACGTAGTCGATCTTCAACGTGCCGTTGCCATTCATCAGCTTGCCGCCAGGGGTCTGCACGCCCTCCAAGACGAGTGAGACGGCCTGACCACCGTCCTTCGTCAGCGTGCCGTCCTGGTACATGGCCAGATACGGGTCCTTGATGCGCACGGCGTGCTGGATATTCTCGCTCGTGGTGCCGCTAATGGTGGCGCTGGTCACGTCACCGGCCTTAACGTAGGCCGAGGTGTAAACCACGCTCTCCGAGAAGCGCAATACCACATCGCCGCTGCCGTTTACCCACGGCGAGAGCGACGACCCGGCCTCGGGATTGGCGCTCAGCAAGGTAATCTCGGCGTCGTCGTTGACGGTGTAGAACATGAACGTGCCGCCGAGCCACTGGCTTGAGAACGTGTGTTGGCCTGCCTCCAAGCCTGTCCACTTGCAGATGTTGCCGTAGGTGCCCGAGTAGCTTACAAACGTGCCCTCTTGCCCGTCTACAAGCATCCAGCTCCAGTTGGGGCCGTCGTAATAGACGTCGGTGGTGCGATCGAGCGTAAAGGTACCCTCATAGGAGAACGATGAGGTCTCCACAGGTTGTCCTAAGGTGATATCCTCGGCGCTGACGTTGGCCATGCAGGCCATCAGCGACATAATCAGGGTTGTGAGTCTATTTATCATTTTACTATGGTTTTCTTTCCGTCAATAATATAGATACCGGGCTGGAGCGCGGCGTCGTCGGGGAGCTGCACGCCCATCAGCGTCCAGATACCCTTGGGGCTCGTCACCTCGGTGTCGTCAGCAACCACGTTGCCCACTCCACCGCGCACGCCCGTGATGTAGGCGCTAGCGGCGTTGATCACCTTGCTGGTGTTGCCGTCGATAAGCATCACCACCAACTTGGCGTCGTCAACCTTGTCGTTGACGATATCGGTGGGCAGCGAGCCTGACAGCTCGGTGGTGTAATTCTCGCCAGCCTCAATGGTGGCGGGGAACAGACCCGAGGTGCCGGCGTAGGTCTCGCCGATCACGCCGCGAGCCACGTTGTCGAACGTGTAGTTGACGTAGTTAGACGCGTATTGGCCCCCTGCCGACCACTCGCCCAGACCCGTTGCTTCGAGCGTGGCGAAGTAGTTGCGTTGGCGCGACGAAAGGTTGTCCTCAAGTATCACGCCGAACAGTTTCAGCGACAATTGCGAGGCGTTCATGGCGTAGCGCACAGTCACAGGAGCGGTGAACGAGCGCGAGGCTGCCGAGTAGTAGATGTCGCCGATGGTGATGTCGCAGTCGGCGAGCGTCTGCAGGGCCACGGTCACTTGGTCGTACCACAGCTCGCTGCTCTCGATATCCTCACCCACCTGTGAAGCTGAATAGTAGTAAAAGTTGTCGCTCGAGAGCATCGGCGACGTCCACTCCATCGAGCGGTTGACGATGCCCATCGGCGCGGCGTTGGCGTCGAGATACGAAGCGTACCCCTGCACGTTGGTGCCCAGCGGGTCGCTTTCGTAACATTTCAAAATCACGGGAACCACGCGGCCGGGATAGGTTGCCTCGATTTTCTCCATCGCGAGGATGCCAAGCGGGCAGTTGCCACAGCTCTTGCCGGTGTACTCCTCGATCACCACGCGCTTCGTAGGCTCGAACATCAAGTCCTTTACGGTCTCGGTTACGGTCGAGGTCTCTTCACCCAGTGTCACCTCGAGGGTGAACGTGTTGGACGCGCCTTTCACCAGGGGCAGAGCCTTGGTGAAGGAGAAATTCTGCACGTCGCCCTTCTGATAGGTAGTATTGGCCCATTCCAAAGCGTCAACCTCAGCCTCGTCGCTGTCGAGAAGGCGTAGCTTCAAGCCAGTGTAAGTTTCGGTCTCTGATGTGATGGTGATGGCGCCCTCAACGGTCAGTTTGTCGAGGTCAACCACGGTGGAGCTGTGGCGGAACGAGGCTGTGTAAGCCAAGTCGCGGCCCACCAGCACGTTGTCGACGAACACTGCCGATTGGTCGGTGTTGTCGTTGACAAATGCCACGTATATATATTTGCCGCTGTATTTGTCAAGGTCGATCACGTAGTGCTCCCAGTCGCCAGCGAGATCCTCCTCCGAGGTACCCGGCCAGAGTTGCTGGTTGAACACCAGGTCGGCGGTGGCGCGGATTGTGGCCGTCAAGTCCTTGTCGAGCGAGTTGTAAATCTCGTCACAAGCGTAAACGTACACCTTTAGGTAATCGGCTTTCGACTTCAAGTAGCTCTGGGCGTCGAACGACAGCTGGCACTTCTCGTCGGGGATCAGCAACTGGGGTGTCATCATCCAGTCGTCGCTCTGCCCAGCGGGGGTGTACATCGAGTGGGAGGCGAAGCACAAGTCGCCGGTGTCGTCGGTAACGCCCCACCAAGCGGCAGCCGCGGTGAAGCCCCAGGAAGCGGGTACGGTGGCCGGCGTGTTCTCGTCGCCATCAAAGGTGATCCAAGTCAAGTAGCTCGACACGGAGCCGTCGGCAAAGAACAGCGTGGAGCCTTCGGCCTGCACTTGGCGCTCGTAGGAGCCTTCGTAGGTCAACGTGAGCGCGGCATTGGGGTTGGCGTCGCTATAGTCGGTAACCAAGCCCTCGGGAACCTCCACGCGGTATTGCGAACCCACGAACATGTACTGGGTCGACGTCGGATAGAGGTAGACGATGCGCGAATCGCTGCCCAATTGGGCCGTGAAGGTGGTCTTGGGGGTGGAATAGGTGCCCTCGTAGAAGCCGACGGTGTAGCTGTCGGCCAGTTTCACGGGGCAGTCGAAAGTGAGGATAATCGGGTTGGACGAAGCGTCGAAGAAGCCCTGGGCCGAACCGTTGGCGGGGCTTACCGACACAATCTCAACCGCCTTGTCGGCGCGGCCCGTGTAGCTGACACGGATCTCCTTGTTGGTCACCGAGGAATCGTCGGTCAAGGCTACTATGCCCGCGGGAATCACGATGGTGTAGCTTTCCCCCTCGTCGAGTAGGGTCGTGCGGAAGCTGATCGACAACGTGCGGGTGTCGCTGTCAAGCACCTTGGTGGTGGCAAGGGCCGAAATCAGCGTACTTCCGTCCGATTTCAGCACCTTGATATTCGTGGGGTTGCCCACAAGCTGGATTTGGCGGTCGAAGGTCACCGAGGTGCTCTTCAGTCGCGACAGGGCCGAGCCTGCGACCGGCGAGGCGGTGAAATTGCTCAACAGGTCGACTTGCGAGGCTCCGTTGGCGATATTCTCCTCGAGCTTGAGCAGGTAGCCGATGCCCGAGCCATTGATCATGCACATGGTCAAGCCGTCGGCGCTCACGTTGGCGGGACGTCCCGTCACGTCGCCGTTCTCGCCGATGGCCGTGATAAGGTTGAAGTTGTACACCTGCGAGAAGATGTCGTCGAAAGAGTACCAATATTTGCCCTGGCGCACGAGTGCCGTGGGATAGGGATTCTCCCATGGTTGGCAGCCGTAGAGCGTGCCGGCGTCGTCAATAGCCGTGCCGGTGGCGTCGTAATCGCTGTCGCTGCCGTCAAACACCTCGTAGCTCCCAGTCTTGGTGTTGTAGCGGAAAGCCACGGCCACGTCGTTGGCGTAATCGCTGCCGCTCACCGGGATTGCCAAGCGCAGCGCCCCGGTCACCCACTCGCCCGAGGGACTTACGTGAACGTTGTCGATAAAGTTGGAATTGGCGTGCACCTCGGTGAAATTGTTGTTGGAGTCGAGGGTCCAGCCAATCGGGGTATAGGTCTGAGCCTCAATATCATAAACGTAGGCCCACATCACGGCGCCATAACCGTCGACGTAACCGTCATTCTCGTCGTCGCTCACCATACGGTCCATCAAGAAGCTCTCCCCCACCATGCCAACGAACGACTTGCCGTCGGCCGCCAGGTTCTTGGGGGCGTTCTGGGTGTATGTCTTGCCGTTCATGCCGAAGAAGGGTAGATTGGTAAGATCGATGTGTTGACGGGTCGACAGGTCGTAGAGAACGGGGCAAGCGGCGTAAATGTCACTCGACTTGCCGGCGTAGCCTATGGCACGCGAGCCGTCGGGGGTGACGTACAGCAACGAGCCGTAGGTGTAACCCGAAGGCAACGGCAGCGTGGTCCAGCTCTGTGTCGACCGGCTCCAAGTGGCCGGGATGCCGTCAAGCGAGCCCACAACGAGCATGCCGTCGTCGGTGACATCGCCTACCGAGGCAACCCCGTCGGCTCCAGCTCCAATGGTTATAGATTGACCCGTGGCCACCTCAATCAAGGTGCCACCAGTGCTTTGGGGATTATCCACCGACTCGTCGCCCGCTGTTTCCGACAAAGCCCAAAGGCCGTTGTCGCTCACCGTGCCACACCAAATGTCGGCGCCCGTGGCGTCGGTAGGAATATATGCCGAAGGGCCCGCGGCCGCGGCGGTTACGGTTATAGCCGCCATCGCCAGCCAAGCCGCGAGGCGCTTTGCACTATGTTTTTTACGCATGTTGGAAACTAATGTTGAGATTTCTGTCTATTCTTGTTGCAATCTGTGATTCTGGTATTATACCGGGATACTTTTGGGTAATCTGTGATACTGGTATTATGCCAAATTCTTGTTGTAAAAACTCTAATCCCACGAATCTATGTGTAATTAGGGTGTAAAAGTAACAATATTCACGCGACCCACCCCTTTACACTAATTAACAATCTTTCACCCCATTTCCCTCGCCCATTCCCCGCCATTAACACTCCTCCATTAAGCCACCGTGCCCCGCGGCTCCACCGCGAGGAGTGGGTGCCGCAGGCACCCACTCATGAGCAAACCACCGTGCCCCGCGGTTCGCCGCGGTGGCCCCAAGTGAGTAAAGGAAGTTACCGAAATTTCGGCAACCTCCTTTACGTTTTACGGCGTCACGGCTCGTATCGATCCCCCCGCAAATTTTGCTGTGCCCTGCACCTTAGGCTCTGAGTTTACGTACCATCTAAAAGCATAACTATTTGTTTTGCTAACTTCTGTTCCGCTCCAATATAATCCGGAATTATGTTTTCCGGGAGTGGATATCACGAGGCCCGAGGAATCGGTATAATAGTAGTCGGCTGACGGCAAGAAAATAGAGTTGCCATTGGGTCCGGTTATTCGATAGCCGGGCATGTTCCCCTCAGTGTCGGCGGTAATTTGACACTTCTCCACGACCTCCGCCCATTCTTCTTTTGTGGGTAAGCGCCATGAGCTCCCCCATTGACGGGCAGCCGCATCATAGCTCGTATTGCCTTGGATGTCCCCTATTCTCATATTGTAGGTTCCACAGTCGGAGGGAGAATAACTACTACTTCTATAAGTGGACATTCCCCAGACAAAGTACCAGCCTGTATCCTGAGGCTGGTCGGCTTTGAGGTTGACCGTAGCCCACCTTACGCTCAACCCCAGATCGACACACTCGTGGCCATTGACGGTGGCCGCGCCCGAGGAGGTAGCTTCAGTGGTAACGCTTTGAATGCCTGTGGTATACTCGCATCCCGATACGGTGGCAGTAGCTTGGTAATAGTAGGTCGACTTAGCATCCAGCCCTGTCAACGATATGGTGAATCCGCCTCTGTAATTGGTTGTCGTTTGTTGCGTTTTGGCATCGCTTAAGGAGGTATCCTTGCCATATACGAATTTCACGTCAACCTTGGTGGTAACGCCGGTAACCTTCCCCGTGAACTCGATGGTGGAACTGGTGGCAACGACGTTGGAAAACTCAATCCCGATAGTCTCGTCAGCCTCATAAATATTCGAGGTCAATGGAGTGTACCCTTGCACAAAATACACTTTCCCGTCGGTCGCGGTGTAATCGTAGGCGCAAACGATTGCGTTGTCGGCAGTGGAATAATACACCCGTGTGTCAGTGCCGCGCAAGGTGCCCTGCTCCACGTATCCTGTACGACTGAATGTGGCGGCTCCCGCTTGGGCTTGCCCTGTCATTATGACGGCTGAGGCAAGCGAACCCGAAATAAACGAATACCCCACGCGGGTCTTGCTTGACGAGATATAGTATTCCAAGTAATTGGTTTTGCTCGTGGTCACCTCGGTGTACCCTTTCATGGCCGTTTTCACGCCGTCCTTTGTGAGCGACCAATCGATGATTGGTAGATCGGCCAGTGCGGGATCGTCGGTCGACGTGCCGGGAGTATTTGGTGTCGTCCCATTGTCATCCGACACGGGATCATCGCCGCACGCTGCAACTGAGCATCCCAATGCGATAATGATAACAGTTTGATAAACATATTTAATCGCTTTCATGGTCTCTCTTTTACTTGTTTTTTAACATATCCTCTACCAAACTACCTACTTCCTTTAGGCGAGGTGACACATTCTCAATCTCAAGACCGTTAGCAGGCTCTTTCACGGTTACTTTACCGGTGGCTTGCAGCCCATTGGCTGTCTTGACGGAAATAGTGGTTGTGCCAATGTTCACTCCCGAGATTTTCTCCCCTGAAGCTACCGCAATCGTCTTGTCATCGATTGTGATCTCGTACTCATCAGTCGTCCCTGAAGGTGTAAACGTAACGCTTACCGGAACTGTATAACCGCATGCCACGCTTATATTATTCGACGACAATGACACACTCTTAGGCAACCCTTGGACAGTTAACTGACAAGTGGCCGAGAGCCCATTGGAGGTTGTTGCCGTTATGGTAGCCGTTCCACTCCCCACGCCTTTAACCGTGCCATCACTTACGGTGGCTACTGATGTATTGGAACTTTTCCACGTCAACGCTGCCCACGAGCCCGCTGGAACAAAGGTGCAGGTAAGGCTCAGATTCTTTCCCTCGCCAAGGGTCGCCTCTGCAGGGGTAAGAGTGATCGAGGAAGGAGGAGTGGACGACACCGTCACGCGGCATTTAACTTTGGGCCCGGTTACTGGGTCTAGCCAAACATTAGTGGCCCCAGCCGCAACCGCTGTGACCTTTCCCGACGAGCTGACTTTGCAAACGCTTGTGTCATCCGAGCTCCAGGTGGGTCGGTTGCCGTTCAACGAACCAGAAAGTACCGTATAGCTCAAAGTATACGTCTCTCCCACGTTCATGGTCAAGTCGGTATCGCTCAGTTGCACTGTGCAGCCCACGCATTGCACACTATAAAAGCACGACGAACTTCCCACGTGGATGGTCCCTTTGGTATCATACCATGAATAACTGTAACTACACTCAATCGAGGCGATCCCCTCGAAATAGGCCGCTATATAGATAATCGCACCATACTGGTCGGCACGCGTGAACTCCACCTGTTCAGGTTTGTCGCACGACCAATTAGCTCGGTCAATCCAGCCGTTCGACGGCTCCGGGATCTCCAGGTACTGAGAATCCCCCACGCTTAAGTTGTAGACGGCATGTGCCGGCAGGAAGCCCAGCAGTATTGCCGTGACAATCATAAGTTTCTTCATTATTATTCCAGTTAATGTGATGATTTCATGATATATATGGGCACGAAAAAGCGTGAACTGCTATGCCACGCCTTAGTTGGAGGTTCTGGAATACCTAATTGACAGTTGTGGGGGAGTAGTCCACGCTGTATGCGCGGAAACTACTATGCCAATCCTTGTCAATTTTGAAATTTACCAGATTTATAGAATAGACCTACAAAAAGAAAACAAGAGCCAAACAAGTGAAAATAAATGCGCTGTTTTATAGATATTTAAGCGCATATATTTCTTTTCAGTTGCTTTCATTGTTTTCAGTTGATTGGCTCTTATTCGGTACATTTTTGTTTCTTGTTTGTTCCTCAATTCGGATTATTATTCCTACCTTTGCAACAGAAATAACGAATAAAGGAATTGAATATGCCACGAGTGAAGAAGCCGACGAAAGTCAAAGAACCGATTCGTCTTCGGATGAAACCGTTGAGCGACGGAAGCAAGAGTTTGTATCTGGATATTTACCGCGACGGAAAGCGGACATACGAGTATCTCAAAATGTATATCATCCCGGAAACGGACAATAATGCCCGAAAACGGAATCAAGCCACGATGGATGCGGCCAATGCAATCAAGTCGAAGCGCATCATCGAACTGACTAATGGGGAAGCCGGTATCGAGAACAGGGAAAAGGTATTCTTGCTCGATTGGATGAATACATATAAAGAGAATCAGGCAAAGCGAGGTAAAAAGGACGGAAACCAAATTGCAGTTACAATTCGCATCCTGAAAGATTATGCAGGAGAGCGGATGACGATGGATCGAATCGACAAGGCATTCTGCCAAGACTACCTCGATTATCTGATGACGGAATACCGTCCCAAAGGAAAACGTGTGTCGAACTTTACACTCCACACCTACTATCGTATCCTGAACGGTGCTTTGAACGCTGCTGTTCGTGCGGAGATTATCAAAGTCAATCCGTTTACCAAAATCAATAATTCGGATAAGATTCGCCTGCCGGAGAGCAAACGGTCATATATGACCATCGAGGAAGTCCGGGCATTGATTGCCACTCCGATGAATAATGAGGCTGTGAAGTCCGCTTATTTGTTCTCCTGTTTCTGCGGATTGCGCGTGAGCGATATTGTCGGATTGAAGTGGAAAGACGTATTCGTCGATAGAGGGCAATATCGCTTGGCTGTGTCCATGCAAAAGACCAAAGAACCGATTTACCTGCCTCTTTCCCCCGAAGCGTTGAAGTGGATGCCGGAACGGGGAGACAAGACGGCGGATCACCATGTGTTCGATTTGCCGAGTCCGTCGATGATGAATATACTCATCAAGCCTTGGGCGAAAGCTGCGGGAATCGACAAGCGGTTCACCTTTCATACTGCCCGCCACACTTTCGCCACGATGATGCTGACGCTCGGTGCAGATCTTTATACTACCTCGAAGCTGCTCGGTCATGCCGATGTGAAAATGACACAGGTGTACGCCAAAATCATCAATCAGAAAAAGGATGATGCCGTCAATTTGGTAAACGGATTGTTCGATTAGTCTAATGTAAATCGTATCTGCATATAGGCGGATTATAAACAGATTTAGGTTTACTTTAATCCGGGTACGTATAGGAAAAAAACAAAGTAAAGTGATTATAATGGCATAAATCATATTGACCACCCAACACTATAAAAATAGTTTGTGGTGGTCAATATTTTGTAGGTAGCCAAATCATTATTGAATGACTGCTTCCTCAATTCGTTTCTGTATTTTCTACCTCCACCCCATGAACATGCGGGCGGTTTCCGCATCGTGATGGTCGAAGAAAAGGCTTTTGCCGGTGTCGAGCGTGGCGATGGCGGTCATGTCTTCATCAGAAAGCGAGAAGTCGAAGATGTCGATGTTCTGCTGCATCCGTTCGATGTGGGTGGATTTGGGGATGATTGTAATGCCCCCGCAAAATGAGACAGGGGGCTAAGGCAAAAAAAATCATTAACTTTGCACCACCATGGGCAACAATTCAAGAA
>JAJPXC010000116.1 GCA_021205635.1 Bacteroidales bacterium
AATTATGGATTTAAGCATTAAATCTTTAAAGGAGGAAATATAAAGGATTTAATCATAAAATCTTTAAAGGAGGAAATATAAGGGATTTAAGCATTAAATCTTTAAAGGAGGAAAGGAGGAAAGAATCTTCCGAGCTATCTTAAGCCCCCGTTTCGGGGGTTTGGGGGCCGAGGGAATATTGGATGGTGTCGATCACGAGGGGGATGAGCGAGGGGTCGGCGCCCATTTGGAGCAGGGAGTCGCGGTCGGCGCGGAACGATTTGACGAAGCCCTCGATACCGTCGCCTTGGAGGTCGATGAAGGTCTTGTAGGCGTTGATGGCCTCTTTGAAATCGTTCTTCACCAAAGCCAAGTGACCCATGTTGAGGTAGTCCTCGGCTGAGGGCTGTCCCTCGATGAGGATACGATTGTAGTATTTGTCGGCGCCATCAAGGTCACGCGTGAGCAGCATGCACCAGGCGATGGCTCGCCACGGTTTGGAGGAGGTGCCGTCGATATAGTCGACCTTGTAATATTGCTCCAATGCGGCTGGGATGTCGCCCTTCTCCATCAACACATGGCCAAGAATCATGGCCAAAGCAGTGTCGTCGGGGTAATACTCCTCCAATCGGCGCAGGTAGTCGATAGCCTTGTCCATCTGCCCTATCTGGCGGTAGCACTGCGCCAAACGCCGCCACGTCCAGTGGTTGGCTTCATTGAGCATATTAGCGTGCTCGTAGGCCTTTAAAGCCGCCTCAAAGTCGCCTAACTGCTGGTAGCAGAAGCCGATTTTTTGGTAGAGGGTGGCATATTCCTTGCCGGTGCCCTCATTGTCGGCAAGCGGCAGGAGCATATCGAGCGCCTTTTGCCAATACTTGCGCTTGAAGTAGAATTCGGCTACCAGTCGGCGTTGCTTGCGATCGGTGAGATCCTGAGAGAGCGCCTCCACGGTCGAAAGGTCGAGATCAGCGTTAAAAGGGTCCTGGAAGTCGCCCTTGCGGCGGTAGAGGTGGAAGAAACGGTACATATTTTGAATCGCCATAGCCATATAGCCACGGCGGGGAGCGTTGGTGGAAATCTCCGAGGCCATGCGCATCTCAGCCAACTGAGCTGAGTGGGCCTCAAGCTGGCGTGTCATGGTCTCGCGATTGGATTCAGGGATGGAGGCTATGGATAGGGCGAACGAGTATTTGTCGCTGTCGCAAAGCATCGGAGCCGCTACCAGCATGTCCAACACGGCTTGATGACCCGAGCCGAGAGCGCGGGTCACGTAGGTATTCTCGGCCGAAAACGGGCGCCACCAGTTGGCCACGTCGCGGAAGAAGGGGAAATTCTTAAGATTGGAGAACGCGCCCATCATCACGTCGGCGCCCTCCTCTTGGAGCTCAGAGAGTTCCTTCAATTTATCGGAGATACCGCTACGGTCGAGCAGCTCGTGCCACTCGGGATTTTCTTCGAGGTCGGCAAGGTTGACGTTCCCCTCGTCTTTGATTTTACGGGCGATGTCGGGACGCAGTTTCATCATTCCGGGGAGTACCTCGTCGCGCATCTTGCGGATCACGCGCTCGGTGTCGCAGGTGCGCACCAGCTCGAGCCATGCCGTTGACAGGTCGCTATGCCATGTGGGCAACTCCCTAGCGGCTTCCAAGCGCTGGCGCAAGCGGTCGCTCATCACGCGGCCACGGTGGGTAGCCAAAGCGAGCAACAGCCCTATTAGAGCAAGCAATTCCAATGCCGGGTCAAGCGATTCGATATACAGGTCGAGCAGAAGTTCCAAGCGCGCCTCGTCGTGCGATTCCAATTCGCCCAAGATTAGCGCGCCGGCAATCATCCGTGGCAGAGTATCACCCCAGCGGTTCTCACGCAACCCTTTAGCCAATGTCTCCACTGTCTCGGGAGCCATCGGGAAAGATACCCATATACGGTCGAACAGGCGCTGCTCCAATCGCTCGCGGTCCTCTTGGGATGACTTGGCCGACGAGGTGTCACCCGAGGCGACTTGCTCAAACAACGAAGTCTCTTTGCCCAGCTGTTCCCACTGCTCGAGCAACGAGGCTATTGTATCGCCCCGTTGCAACGACTCGTAGCGCAGAGTATTATAGTAGGCTCGGGAGCAGTCGCGCTTGCGGCCTATGCGCTCCAGGCGGTCGACGATGGTAAGGATTTGGTCGCCGATAGAGCGACGCATTGACATACGCCCGGGGTCGTCGGCACCCTCGGCGGCGTAGTGCAGCATATATTTGTAGCTTTGCTCGAGGTCGCGCAGCTGGCGTGTGCGTTCCCAGGCCATCTGTGTCTCGGCCAGAGAGATGGCGTTCAGGAAGGCGTCGTGAAGACGCCCGTCGGCCACTTGCTGGCGTATTTTCTCGCACAAAGCGTCGGCAGTAATTGTGTCCATTTTTGCGGAATAAGTGGAATTATTTGATGCAAATTTACAAAAATTTGTTGGCGTTTCCGCACAATTTGCTAACTTTGTTGTTGTATATCATGAAAACCCACCTAAATCATTGATAAGATGAAAAAGTTAGACATTATCCTGGCTGTGGTCGGCGGCGCAATTGCCGGCGCGGCTGTTGGGCTCCTCTTTGCCCCCGAGAAAGGCGAGGACACTCGCTCCAAAATCGTCGAGTACCTTCGTAGCAAAGGCATCAAGCTAAGAAAAGACGAGCTTGACGAGCTGGTTGACGAGATCGCCGAGGACATCAAGAAATAAGCCCTAAGATTCACCAAACGTTAACCACTTACCGTTAACCATTAACCCGGGGCCACCGTGCCCCGCGATTCCATCGCGGGGATCCCCCCAATCCACTAACCACTTAACAATCGTACACTATGAGCTGTAAAATTCACCTGCTTTACGCGTTTCTGGGTGGTGCCATCGTAGGCGCCGGTGCCGCTTTACTCTTCGCTCCCGAGAAGGGCGAGGAACTGCGCGACCGCATCAAGGAGATTCTCCGCAAGAAAGGCATCTGCTGCTGCTCCGAGACCCAAGTTGACGAGCTTGTGGAAGAGATCAAGTCGATCAGCGAATCTTAACTTAGTTAAATACCCCCTCCAAAAAACGGGGTCGTCTTTGATAATTCACACGGATTTCACGGATTTTACGGGTTTCCTAAGATCATCCCATAACGGAATCTTGATGAAATCTGCAAGGTCGGTGAGATCCGTGTAACTTCACGTTTCACAACCTTCTGCATTATGCCCAAATCCGACAATAATCACCCCTTCCAGCAGACGTGGACCATGGTTACCCGCCTTGGACGCCTATATGTGGAGAGCGCTCGCCTGATGGTGGCTGAGAAACTCTCTAGGCTCCTGTCGGGCATCGCCTTGGCCATGATTAGCTTTATTTTGGGGATATGTTTCCTGGTGTTCGTGTCGCTCTGCGTGGGCCGGGTGCTCACCGAGTTGCTTCCCGACTATTGGAGCTACCTGATCATCGGCGGTTTCTATCTGTTGCTGATAGCGTTGCTGGTGGTGTTCCGCCAGTCGCTGCTCGTGAATCCCATCGCGCGTTTCATCTCGCGCATTGTTGTCGAACCTCCTAAAACCCACACCCACGATGAGCAAGATAGTTAAAGATCATCTACTGGCCCCGCAGAAATGGAAGGGGTACACAATCGACGAGCTGCGCTATCGCCAGGCCTTGACAGCCGTGGCCATCGAGGTGGAGAAGGATCGCCTGGCAGCACAGGCGGGCCGCTACATCCCGGGAGTAGGAGGCAGCAAGTTGACCACCGGATCAGTGCTTTCGAAGATTTGGGGCGCGTTGAGCTACGTCGACTACGCAGTGATAGCTTTCACGGTGCTACGCAAGTTCATGGGCTTCCGTCGCAAGCTAAAGAGCTAGCGCCATTAACCACTAACCATTAACCACTATTCCAAGATGATGTCGCCGAAGAAGGCCGGCTGGTGGAAATCGGGGTGAGGAGTGTCGATTGGGCTCCAGCTCAGGAAATGGGGCTGCGAGCATCCCGAGGCGCACTTGTAGAAATTGCCCTTCATGGCGATCGGCTCGCCTTTGTATTCCACACCAAGCAGCTCGAGCGGCACTGCGATAATCAGGTTCCAAGCGAACAATCCCTCCACCTCCTGGAAAGGACGGTTGCCACACGACGCCCAACGCTTTACCGAATCCAATTCCTCGTCGGTCAACCGGCGGGGGTTGTGGCGTTCGGTGCGGGTTGACGCGTTGATGGCTCCGATGCAGTTGAACTCAAGGTTCCAATAGCGCTCGTCGGCCTTGGGCGAGATGAAAAATTCCACGCAAGAGTCCTGGCACACCGGGGAGTGGTTTTCGTAATTGACTGCGCGCAGGTAGTTGCAGCGCACAAAGAAATCCACGTAGATGTACTTGCTCGAGTGGGCGATGGTGAACACCGTCAGCGGATGATACGGGTATTCGTCGGGCCAGTTCAACGACTCGATCGTGCGTCGAGCGCCCTTCTCATCCAATATGTTGTCTATCTGCTCCAGCGGCATGCTGTCGAGCTCCTCGATCAGAGGCACTCGCAGGGATTTGTTGTTATGCTCCATGTAACGTAAGGATATAGCTTTTGACGCCCATAAACAGGCCCACGGCGGCCATGGCCATCAGAATCAACGCGATGATGCGGTTGATGAGCCATAGCGAGCGCACGTTGAAATGGGCGCGCACTTTGTTGACGAAAAATGTGATTACCCACCACCATACGAGCGCTCCGCCGATAATCGAGGCGAAACCTGCCACGTAGTGGTAGTATTTGAACTCGGGTAACAGGAAGTTGAACCGGGCGAACAAGCCCACGATAAAGAAGAGTATCAGGGGGTTGGAGAAGGTGAAGAGGAAGCCCGAGATGATGTCTCCCCACATGTTGTTGGGAGCGTCATCGGGCGTCTTCAACTGCCTGGCCGGGTTCTTACGGAAAAGATAGATACCGAAGCCGATCAGCACCAACGAGCCGAGAATCTGCAGCACTATCTGGTGGCGGCTGATGAACTCCTCGATAAACGACAGGCCGAATGCCGTGAGCAAGCAGTAGATAAGGTCGCTCACCGAGGCACCAATGCCGGTGGTGAGGCCTGCCATACGCCCCTTGTTGAGGGTGCGCTGGATGCACAACATTCCCACCGGACCCATCGGCGCCGATATCAGCACACCGATGAGGAAACCGCTCGTCATTATGTCGATAAAGCTATCCATTCTTCCTTTCAGCGGCCACCGGGCTATCACCCTTTGTGACACACTCAAGATGCAAAGTTAACTATTTCCCCCCTACCCACCAAATCTTTCTTCAGTGCACTATGCATTGTGCACAAAAATAAAGGTTGACCTCTCGGACAACCTTTATTCGCTTACACACATAGTACTTAATGTTGAATTTGATATGTCTAAAAACGATATTATTATGAAAAAGTTAAAGTGCTTTTATTGGCATCAGGTGATTTTTCAGTTAACAAGATTGGGGATTCCCGATTGAATCCATTGCAAAGTTAGTTATAATCTTTAACCTTGCAAGCGTTTTTATAAATCATGTTTTATAACATACTTTCGTTTTGCTTGCCAATCTACGATTCAATCGCCTTTCGCCACCTCTTAATCGCTTTCTTTTTGTCAAAATGCAACAGAATCGCCCCAAAATGAGACGATTCTGATTTGTTACTAAAATTTGTTAAATTTTAGATTGTGGAAGATTCTTCTTCGATAATGCGGAGAAGATTGACCTTTCCTACTTTATCCCCCTTTAACAAATTACATCAATATATACGATGCTATGGGAGCCAGCGTGCCGGTGAGGATGCCTTTCTTGACCTTGAAGGTGGTGGAGTGAACACCGTCGGTGTACTCGCCGTCAGGCAGCGGAGTCTCCATCTTCACTTTCTGGGTCTTGCCTGAGAGGTTGATCAGCGCAGCGCCCTTGGTGCCGCGCGCCACCTCAACAACAGCTCCTTCGTTGGCTGTGGTCACTTGCTCTTTCTCGCCGGCCATGGCAGCGCGGAAATGGTTGGCGGCCACTACCTCGGGATGCTTGAACTCGTCGTTGCCGCGAGCGCCCACGCGGTTGTTGCCCCAGTAGTTTTCACGCGTGGAACCTGCGGGACGCGAGAAGAACAACGGCGTGCCACCGTCACGGGCCACGAGGAATACCCAGCCTTGGCGGATCACATCGTCGGGGATGCCGGCCGATTCATGGGCGTTGCAATAGGTGTCGTGGCTCTCAACCCATGTAACGAGGCGGTCGGGATTCTGGGTGTGATGCCATGATTTGAGGTCGGCGGCGTTGTAGTTGCCGGCCTCAAGAGCCTCGCGGAGCACGTGTCCGTAGGCGCTTGCGGTAAGGTCCATATACTTGGCGTATCCCTCCTCGGGCACGTTGCGGTCCTGAAGCACCTCGCCGTAGATGTACAGCTGGTCGGGCATGAGCAAGGAAAGGCCTTTTACCGGCTCTACGCCGGTGGCCACGTCCCAGAAGTTGTTGCGCTCGGCGGTGGCGTCAACGGGGTCGGTGTCAAGGCCGATGTGCTTGGCGGTGTCGTAGCGGAAACCGCGTGCGCCGAGGTTGATCAGGTCGTTGACGTATTGTAGATAGTAGTATTGAAAGTCGGGGTTCTCGGTATTGACGTCGGGCAGACCTCCGGAGGCCCACAGTGTGCATTGCAGGCGGTCGTTGTAGTCGCGCACAGGCTCCAAGCCGTTGGAGTGGTAAAGTTTGTCGTGACCACCCACAGCCTGGTTGAAAGCGGGGGCCACGGCTGTGGTGTCGAAGGCTGTGTGGTTGGGCAGCACGTCCACGAGCACCTTCACGCCGTATTTCATGGCGCTGTCGCACATAGCCTTGAACTGGTCGCGCGAGCCGAGCATGTAGTTGCCGATTTTCCAGTCGGTGGGCTGGTAATAGTAGTACCATTTGCCGGTTACGGAGTCGCCGGGCTCGCTGAAGAGGGCCATCCCCCCACCCTCGCCCACGTAGCATTGGTTGGCCGGGGAGGTTTGCACATAGGTATAGCCAGCCTTGGCGATGTCGCCCATATTGGCGGCGATGGTGTCGAAGGCCCACGACCAAGCGTGGAGGATGATGTCGTCGTCGGTGGATCTGGGGGCTTGCTTCTCAACGGGAAGCGCCTTGGGGGTGTGGTACCGGGCCGGGGAGGCCACCACTACGGGAGCCGCAACGACGGCGGCGAGCAATAGAGTGGAGATTTTCATGATCTTATATTCACTTGGAAATTTTGATGGTTAAGAATAGGCACAAAGTTACGATTTTTTCTCAATAATACAACCTTAAAAATCACCAAATTGGGCTGAAGATGGTAATCTCGCCAAAAAGTTGTACCTTCGCGGTGAATTTCCAATAGAGTAAAGAAGATTATGATCGCGGTAAACAATTTAGGTATACAATTCGGCAAACGCACGCTGTTTCAGGACGTCAACCTCAAGTTCACGCCCGGCAACTGCTACGGCATCATCGGCGCCAACGGCGCAGGCAAGTCAACGTTGATGCGCATCCTGAGCGACCAACTGTCGCCCACTCACGGCACCGTCACCCAAGGCCCCGGCGAGCGCATGAGCGTGCTGAGCCAGAACCACTTTGAGTTTGACGAGTGCACAGTAATGGAAACCGTGTTGCGTGGCCACACGGTCCTTTGGGACATCATGCAGGAGAAGGACGCCCTCTACGCCAAAGAGGATTTCACCGACGCCGACGGCATCCGCGCCTCGGAGCTGGAGGAGAAGTTCGCCGAGCTGGAGGGCTGGAACGCCGAGAGCGACGCGGCCTCGCTGCTGTCGGGCCTCGGCATCAAGGAGGACAAGCACTACACGCTGATGAAGGACATGAGCGGTAACGAGAAGGTGCGTGTGCTGCTGGCCAAGGCTCTGTTTGGCAACCCCGACAACCTGCTTCTCGACGAGCCCACCAACGACCTCGACCTGGAGACCGTGGCCTGGTTGGAGGATTACCTGTCGAAATTTGAGAACACGGTGCTGGTCGTTAGCCACGACCGTCACTTCCTCGACTCGGTGTGCACCCACACTCTCGACATTGATTATAATAAGGTGTCGCTCTTTGCTGGCAACTACAGCTACTGGTACGAGTCGTCGCAATTGGCCCTGCGCCAGCAACAGCAGCAGAACAAGAAGGCCGAGGAGAAGCGCAAGGAGCTGATGGAGTTCATCCAGCGATTCAGCGCCAACGTGGCCAAATCCAAGCAAACCACCTCTCGCAAGAAGATGCTCGAGAAACTCAATATCGAGGAAATCCAGCCATCGTCGCGCCGCTACCCGGGCATCATCTTCACCCCTGAGCGCGAGCCGGGCAACAAGATCCTTGAGGTTAAGGGGTTGACCGCCTCGGTGGACGGCGAGTTGCTGTTCAAGGACGTGAATTTCCAAGTGGAGAAGGGCGACAAGATCGCTTTCTTGAGTCACGACCCCAGAGCGATGACAGCCCTATTTGAGATCATCACGGGCAACCGCAAGCCCGACGCAGGATCCTACGATTGGGGCCAAACCATCACCACGGCTTACCTGCCGCTTGACAACTCGGGATTCTTCAACACCGATTACAACCTGGTGGATTGGCTGTGCCAGTGGAGCGATGATTCCTCGGAGATCTACCTGAAGGGCTTCCTGGGCAAGATGCTGTTCTCGGGCGAGGAGGTGCTGAAGAAGGCGTCGGTGCTCTCGGGAGGCGAGAAGATGCGCTGCATGATCGCCCGCATGATGATGCGCAACGCCAACACGCTGATTCTCGACTCGCCCACCAACCATCTCGACCTTGAGTCGATTCAGGCGTTCAACAACACCCTGCAAGGTTTCAAGGGGATCGTGTTGCTCTCGAGCCACGACCACGAGTTTATCCAGACCGTGTGCAACCGCATCATCGAGCTTACCCCTGGAGGCATCATCGACAAGATGATGGATTATGACGACTACATCACCGACGAGCGTGTACAAGCCGCCCGCGAAAAACTCTATAACCCATGATCAAACATATCGTAATGTTCAAGCTCCCCGAGGCGCCCAAGGAGGTGCTGGAGCAATTCATCCAGGCCCTCGACGCGCTCCCCGCGCAGATCCCGTGCCTGAAATCCATTGAGGCAGGCGTCAACGTCAGCCCCTCCGAGGAGTGGGACCTGGCCCTTATCGCCACCGCCGAGACCCTCGAGGACGTCGCCGTTTACTCCAAGCATCCGGCCCACGTAGCCGCCGTGCAGATCATCGCCCCCTATAAGATAGCGAGGGCTTGCGTTGACTACGAATACTAAGAGTTGTTAGTTTCAACTAAAATGCTTATTTTTGCGTTGTTAATCCAAAGCACATGAAACCATGACACTACCAGCTAATTATCAAACCATAACTCATCATAATCCCTGGAACGGGAAAACCTGGGAGGAGGTTATACCTACCCCCGAAATGAATCTGCATCCTAATGCCGTTATTCTTATCGTTGATGGAGAAGTGAAGATTCATAGTAAGACCATCGCAGCTGCTATGAAATCGCAAGGTTCTATAATCATAAACGATCCCAAATTCAAGCATTAGATGAGATTGCTTCTTGACACAAATATATTCGTGTTTTTAGCCACAGATGCTGATTATCTTAGCAAAGATGTTTTTGCCCTCATTGACGACCCTGACAATCAGCTATACATGAGTGCTGAGTCGTTAAAAGAGCTTATTGTTGCTTATCGTAACAAAGGATTGGGCGGCAAAAGATGGAAAAACGAACAGCATATGTTGGACACCGTAGAGGAAGAATACAATGTAACTGTCCTCCCCATCACCAAGGAACATATGCGCACATTTGCCGCGCTCCAAATAAATGAGGCGCAAGGGCATAAGGACCCATCCGATCATGTGATTATTTCCCATGCTATAACCGAGGGCTTGACGTTAATCTCCAGTGACACTCGTTTTCCGTTTTATCGCAAACAAGGGCTGGAGTTGATAGAAAACAATTAGCAACAACCCGTCATGCGCTTTTTGATTATTGGATTAGGAATTTACGGGGCGAATCTCGCCAAGGATTTGACCGACATGGGCCACGAGGTGATCGGCGCCGACATCCGTCACGCCAACGTTGACGCGATCAAGGATTACATCTCCACGGCCTACATCATCGACTCGACCGACGAGGCCGCCCTCGCCGTGCTCCCCCTGCGCAATATCGACGTGGCTATCGTGGCTATCGGCGAGAACTTCGGAGCCTCGGTGAAGACGGTAGCACTGCTGAAGAAGATGGGTGTCAAGCCGATTTTCGCCCGCGCCATCGACCCGCTGCACCAATCGATATTGGAGGGATTCGAGGTGCAACGCATTCTTCTGCCCGAACAGCGCGCGGCGTGGGACTTGGTTTACGAGATGGAATTGGGGTCGAAGGTGGAGTGCCTCGAGGTGGATTTCGACCACTACGTGCTGCGATTCAACGCCCCCAAGTATTTCATGGGCATGAAGTACAGCGACATCGACTTCCAACGCGATTTCGACATGACGCTTATCGCAGTCGCGCAAGCCGAGGAGAAGCCCAACATCATGGGGCTGAAGCGCCCTCGCACCACCGTTGTTCCCTCCGACAAGCTTGCCAAGGCACGCGTGGAGGAGAAGGACATCTGGACCGTTTACGGCACCCGCAAGGCCTACCGCGACCTCTTCCGCCACATTAATTGATGATTATCGAATCATCCGGGAATCTTACAGGCAGGTCCTTCTGCGAGCCGCTCACCCCCACCAGGAGCGAGATGATACCCACACGCCCCAGGAACATCGCCGTGCACAGGGTGATCTTGGAGGCCTCCGACAGTTCGGCCGTCACCCCTAACGAGGACCCCACCGTGAACAGCGCCGACGAGGCCTCAAACACCAATCCCTTCACCGGCATATCCGGCTCGAACGCCACCAGCAGCATCGAATACACAAAATAGGAGATAATCGACAGCGCCACCACCGCGTTGGCTCGCCGTATTGATCCCAGGGCTATCGTGCGATGATAGGTGACCACCTGGCTTCTACCCAGCACAATCGACCTCAGATTCAAGGCGATAGCGGCCACCGTGTTGACCTTTACACCACCGGCCGTCGACTGCGAGGCGCCGCCAATCCACATCTGGAACAGCACCATCAGCAACGTAACGTCCAAGAACGCCGCCGGGTTGACCGACATGAATCCCGCGCTTCGGGGTGTCACCGAGTTGAAGCACGACTGCACAATCTTGTCGTAAAGGCTCATCCCCTCCAGCGTATTGTGATATTCTAAGCAGAAGAAGCCCACGGCCGACAGCACAAACACTATCGACGTGGTTGTGAGCACAATCTTGGTGTTGACATCATAGATATGCACGGGGAGGTTCAAGCGGCGTTGACGGGTGATCCACGCCCACGAGCGCTGGAAGTATTGCTTGGCTATATCCTTGAAATTCACCAAAATCGGGAAACCGATAGCGCCTGCCATCACCAATATTGTTACCACTATGTAAATGGCTTGGTTGCCATATAATAGCGCAGGGTTGGCCATGCCGTCGGGCAGGTTGGAGAAACCGGCGTTGCAGAAGGCCGACAGGGAGTGGAAGGCCGAGAACACCAACTCCTCTTCCAGCGTCATCTCCAATTGGCCGTGAATCGTGAAGTAAATGGCCACGGCTCCCACCAATTCTATCACCAATGTCGATAGTAGGATATACAACAGCGTGGGAAGCAAGGCGTTGATCGACTTGGAGTAGATCATGTCCTTGACCAGCAACTGGGAGTAGATCGAGGTGTTGCCACTGAAGAAAAGGGCGAAAAAGCTCGTGAAGGTCATCACGCCCAACGCCCCGATCTGGATAAGCAGAGCCAGCACCAGCAATCCCAACGGGGTGAAGGTGGTAGCCACGTCTATTGGGGTTAATCCCGTGATACACACGGCCGAGGAGGCCACAAACAGCGAATCGACGTAGCTGATTCCCGCCACCGTGCATCGGGGCATCATCAGCAGCATGGAGCCAAGGATTATGAAGAACAGAAAGCTCGCCGAGAGCATCAACGAGGGGTTGGTGCGCTTCCCCACGACCCTAATCAAGCCGTAGCTCAGTTCAACGATTGAATATGCGCCAAGGATTGTGTAAATCACTAGCCGTGAGTATAATATCCGCTCTAAGACGGGAATCCACGGGTGCTCGGGGCGTGGATAGATAAGTGGCAGAAGGGTTACCAAAAGGGCGATGTTGACCAGCCACTTGACAAGGCGGCTTTGGCGGATTGTGGCACGCAGGTTGAGCGTAAGGTTGAAACCCAAGCAGAGCAGAAATACGATTTGGCAGCCACGGATGGTGCGGGCAAGGTGGGGATGCAGCCCGCTGCGGTCGAAACCAGCGTAAATGACGAGCGCCACCAGGCAGATGAGCGAGGCGGCGACAGTCACCCAGTCGACCACGTTGGACACCGAGCGAATGGGTTGCACGAAACGACGGATGAAGCGACCATAGGCGTATCGCCATCGCTTCACCCGATCCTTGATTCGTTGACGCTCAGTGTAAGGCATCGTCCAATCCGCCTCCGTGGGGATTGGTTACTCGGTGGTGTCGGCCTGCTTCTTCAACTCCCAGCCAGCGTTGAGGCCATCGTAGGAGGAAAGCAGCGACGAGAGTGTTTTGAGGGTGGAGTTGCCTGTGAATGAGGACACCTTCTCAAAGAGAGAAATCAATTTCGACACGTCGAATGTCATCTTGACGTTGTTGCCCGAGCGAGCCATGTAGGCGGTCATCTGGCCGGTCTTGATCTTGCCGAATGCGGTGAAGTCAAACTCGTAGAGGCCTTCATCGGTCATGGTGACGGTACCTTTGTAGGTCATGCGCACCTTCATGGTGAATGTGCTGTCCTCGGCGAAGGTCATCTGCAGCTTGTTGAGGCCCATCTTGGTGAAGTAGGGCTCCATCTCGCTCTCCACCTTGGCCGCGGCTACCTCGCCACCAGCTTTCTTCAGCAGGTTGTCGCTTTGGAAGGTAACAGCGGGGGCTACATAGTCCCACGTGCCCACAAGCTCGGAATATTGCAGGTCGCCCTTTATGGCGCTGGAGATGTACCCCACGAGGCCCGAGAGCAGCGATGAGGACGAGGAAGAGGATGACGACGTGGACTCGGTGGCAGTCTCGGTAGTGGTGCTGGAGGAACCACCAAGGGCCGATTTAGCTTTGCTCAACAGGTCTTTTACGTCGGTAGCCCCGGCGGGCATCGACACAGCGGCCATGGCCACAAGCGCCATCGCGGCGCTGAGTATCTTTTTCATTTTTCTGAGTATATTATACTAATTGTTAAAAAAGCCTAATTGGAGGGGGGGGTGTTTGGTTGGATCTCGACGAGGTTGTTGGTGGTTACCTCTTCCTCGATTTCGTGGTCGACCTGCTCCCACTTGGAGTTGCGGGAGTGGAACTCGGGCACGATATGCTTCATCTCGGCCACTAGCGAGTGGGTGTCGCCTTGCGAGAGCGCGCGATGGAGGGTCTTGAGGTGCTCCACCACGTTCTTGTAGTCGTAGATGCGCACCTTGGCGATCATAATCTTGGGATGGTGGGTAGCGGTGGTCAACTCCTTGTCGTTGAGCAGCACCTCGTAGAGCTTTTCGCCGGGGCGCAGACCGGTTTCCACAATCTTGATGTCCTGATTGGGACGGAATCCCGCAAGGGAGATCATGCGGCACGCAAGGTCGTAAATCTTGACGGGCTGCCCCATGTCGAACACGTAAATTTCGCCACCGTTGCCCATACAACCCGCCTCCAACACCAGCGAGCATGCCTCGGGGATGGTCATGAAGTAGCGGATGATGTCGCGATGGGTGACGGTCACGGGTCCACCTGCGTCGATTTGGGCCTTGAAGCGGGGGATGACGGAGCCGTTGGAGCCCAGAACGTTGCCGAATCGGGTGGTGATGAACCGGGTGGTGGGGCGGTCGTTCAACTGATGGTTGTGGAAGTGGAGCGACTGCACGTAGATCTCGGCGATGCGTTTGGAGGCACCCATGATATTGGTGGGGTTAACAGCCTTGTCGGTGGAGATCATCACGAATTTCTCCACGCCGTAGATAATGGAGAGGTCGGCCACGTTCTTAGTGCCGAACACGTTGTTGCGGATAGCCTCGACGGGATTGCGCTCCATCATGGGCACATGCTTGTAGGCGGCGGCGTGGAACACGTAGCGGGGCTTGTATTTTACGAAGGCACGCTCCATACGGTCGCGGTTGGTGATGTCGCCTATAAATAGATGTATGCGGGTGTTGGGGAACGTTTCCTCCATCTCGAGCTGCATGTCGTGCATGGGGGTCTCGGTCTGGTCGATGAGGACGATCTCACGGGCACCGAATGTGGTCACTTGTCGCACAATCTCGGAGCCGATGGAGCCGGCGGCGCCGGTCACCATCACCACTTGGTTGCGTATCAGGCGTGATGTGTTGGGGTTGTGAGTGTCGATAGGGTCACGGCCCAGAAGGTCCTCGATGTTGATTCGCTTCACCTGCGATGACAGTGATGGACGGTCGCCCGACACGTCAAATTCCTCCACTTGGTTCAACATCAACAGCTTGATATTGTTGTTGAGGAACACGTCGGCGGCTCCCGAGCGGATGAATTCTATCTGGTTGCTGAGGATAAGCAGGGTGTTGCAGCGGTATTGCTCGAAGATTTTGGGTATCTGTTTCTCGTCGTAGGGGAGGATAGAGATGCCTTGATAGGAGCTGCGCGCGGCCTTGGAGTTGAGGGCGATCATGGCCACGGGATCGAGCTGGCCACCCACCTCATCTTTTAATGTGGTGGCGAGGAAGTAGGAATTAATTGCCGAGCCGAGCATAATCACCCGTTCACGCACGTTGATTTGCCTCAGGCACAGCGAGTAGACGTATTTCAGCACCAGTCGCATGCAAGCCATCATCGAGAACGAGAAGATGGCTATGGTCAAGAGGTTCCAGTAGCGGAAGTAGGCGAATCCGGTAATTACCTCGACGGTTGCCGAGGCGGCGACCAGCAGGACATTGGCCTCCAGCACCATCAGGGCCATGCGGTAGATATCGGCGATCACCGACAATCGCAGGATGTACTTGTAGCTCTGGGAGGAAAGAGAGGCTACCAAATAAGCTAATACGATGAAAGAGCCGCGCACCCAAGAGCTGTACCACACAGGGTTGACCGTGGGGTCGACGGCCAGGAATTGGCTAAAGCGGAAAGGGAGGACTACGCTAATGGCCACCAAGATCAGGTCGGCAGCGAGGATGGCCCATTTGGGCGCGGGCGTGTCGAGCAAGAAGCGTATGGTCTTCGACCGTGATAGAGTATCCCAGAAATTCTTATACATGACAGTTGATCCTTAAAACAAGCGTGTTTCTATCCAATAAAAGCATAGTGGATAACACAGAACATTTTTTCACAAAAATTAGTCCAATAGGGCGATGTGAAAACGTATTTGGGGCAAAATTATAAAATATGTTTCACATTTCCAAACGTTCCCCCAACAAATCCTGAAAAATTCCACACTTGAGAAAATACTTGAGAAAGCTAACCCTAATTACCTATTCTCCCTCCCACCCGAGTGTTGATAACTTGATTTGCGAGTGTCGGGGGTTATATGTACCTTTGTAGGAATTTTAAATCAACCCCTAGAAGAATGCCCTCTTTCGTCCATCTCCACGTACACTCGCAATACTCGGTGCTTGACGGTCAAGCGTCGATACCGGCTCTCGTCGACAAGGCTATCGCCGACGGCATGCCCGGATTGGCCCTTACCGACCACGGCAACATGTTCGGTATCAAGGAGTTTTTCAATTACGTCAACAAGAAGAACAAGTCGCTTCCCGAAGGCTCGCCCAAGTTCAAGCCCATCTTCGGCTGCGAGATGTACGTGTCCCATACCACCCTCGACGACCGTACCGACCCCAAAAACAAGGGTTGGCACCTAATTGTGCTGGCCAAGAACGAGAAGGGCTACCACAACCTTATCAAACTCGTCTCCCAGGCGTGGACTGAGGGGTACTATTACCATCCCCGCACGGATCATGAGGCGTTGAAAGCCCACCATGAGGGGCTGATCGTGTGCTCGGCTTGCCTTGGCGGCGAGGTACCCAAGCATATCGCCCACGGCGACCTGAAGGCCGCTGAGGAGTCGGTACTGTGGTTCAAGGAGGTGTTCGGCGACGATTACTACCTTGAGTTACAGCGTCATAAGGCCACCGTCCCTAACGCCAACCATGAAGCTTACCACATTCAGGAGCAGGTCAACCCGGTGCTGATTGACCTCGCACGCAAGCACAATATAAAATTGGTGGCCACCAACGACGTGCATTTCGTCAACGAGGACGATGCCGAGGCTCACGACCGCCTGATTTGCGTCGCCACGGCCAAAAACCTCACCGACCCCAACCGCCCGCTCTACTCCAAGCAGGAGTGGATGAAAACCACCGAGGAGATGGCCCGTCTGTTCGCCGACATTCCCGAGGCTATTGAGAACACCCTGGAGGTACTTGACAAGGTAGAAACCTACTCGATCGACCACGGGCCGATTATGCCCAACTTCGAGATTCCCAAGGAGTTTGGCACCGAGGAGGAGTATCGCCAGCGCTTGACCGAGAAGGATCTATTCGACGAGTTCACCCAGGACGAGCACGGCAACGTGGTGCTGTCGCAGGAGGACGCCGAGAAGAAAATTAAAAAACTAGGTGGCTACGAGAAGCTGTACCGCATAAAATTTGAGGCCGATTACTTGGCCAAACTCGCCTACGAGGGTGCTGAGCGTCGTTATGGGTCGCCACTTTCCCCCGAATTGTCGGAGCGAATCAAATTTGAGCTGCACATTATGAAGACCATGGGTTTCCCTGGCTACTTCCTAATCGTGCAGGACTTTATCAACGCCGCTCGCAACCAGTTGGGCGTGAGCGTGGGTCCCGGGCGTGGCTCAGCCGCCGGATCGTGCGTGGCCTACTGCCTGGGCATCACCCAGATCGACCCGGTAAAGTATGACCTGCTGTTCGAGCGTTTCCTCAACCCCGACCGTATCTCGCTGCCTGATATCGATATCGACTTCGACGACGACGGCCGCGCCGACGTGCTGAAATACGTAACCGACAAATACGGCGAGGAGAAAGTTGCCCACATCATCACCTACGGCACCATGGCCGCCAAGAGCGCCATCAAGGACGTTGCCCGCATCGAGCAATTGCCGTTGGCCGAGAGCGACCGCCTCACCAAGCTTATCCCGGCCCACATGCCTGTGGTCAACGGCAAGGAGCTGAAACCCAACCTCAAAAACTGCTACCAATACGTCCCCGAGTTTGGCCCCGAACTACAGAGCTCCAACCCGTTGATTCGCGAGACGCTGGAATACGCCAAGCAGCTGGAGGGGAACGTGCGCAAC
Organism: Bacteroidales bacterium; assembly: GCA_021205635.1. Taxonomy (GTDB): domain Bacteria; phylum Bacteroidota; class Bacteroidia; order Bacteroidales; family Muribaculaceae; genus JAJPXC01. The sequence goes on from JAJPXC010000116.1 coordinate 17,327, forward strand.
ACGGGTGTGCACGCTTGCGGCGTGATCATCTGCCGCGATGACGTCACCGACTGGGTGCCTGTGTCAACCGCCACCGACAAGAAGGACGGACGCCTGCTCGTCACCCAATACGAGGGCTCGGTAATCGAGGAAACCGGCCTGATCAAGATGGACTTCCTCGGCCTTAAAACCCTCTCGATCCTCAAGGAGGCCGTGGCTAACATCAAACTCACCCGAGGCATCGACATCGACCTCGAGAACATACCCCTCAACGATGAGGCCACCTACCAGCTTTACTGCGAGGGGAGGACAACGGGCACGTTCCAGTTTGAGTCGAAAGGCATGCAGAAGTATCTGCGCGAGTTGCAGCCCTCCACTTTCGAAGACCTCATCGCCATGAACGCCCTCTACCGCCCGGGGCCTATGGAGTACATCCCCGACTTCATCGCCCGCAAGCACGGACGCTCGCCCATCGTCTACGACATCCCCATCATGGAGAAGTACCTCAAGGACACCTACGGCGTGACCGTCTACCAGGAGCAGGTGATGCTACTGTCGCGACTGTTGGCCAACTTCACCCGTGGCCAGAGCGACACCCTGCGCAAAGCCATGGGCAAGAAGATGATCGACAAGATGAACGCCTTGAAGTCGCTGTTCCTCGAGGGAGGACAGGCCAACGGCCACGACCCCAAGGTATTGGAAAAGATATGGAGCGACTGGGAGAGCTTCGCTTCCTACGCTTTCAACAAGAGCCACGCCACCTGTTACTCGTGGGTAGCCTACCAAACGGCCTATCTCAAAGCCAATTACCCCGCCGAATACATGGCCGCCGTGCTGTCGCGCAACTATAGCGACTTGACCAAGCTCACGGGCTTCATGGACGAGTGCAAGGCGATGCACATCTCGGTGAAAGGCCCCGACGTCAACGAGTCGTTCTCGAAATTCGGTGTCAACAAGAATGGCGACATCCGTTTCGGGCTCTCGGCTATCAAGGGAGTGGGCGACAACGTGGTCGACGCAATCATCTCGGCCCGCAACGAGGGAGGACCGTTCAAGGACATCTTCGACTTCATCGAGCGAGTGCCCATGAAGTTCATCAATCGCCGCATGGTGGAATCGCTGGCTCTGGCCGGCGCTTTCGACTGCTTCAGCGACCAGATAAAGCGCGAGGATTTCTTCGAGAAGGACCACCGCGACGACTCGTTCGCCGACCTGCTCATCCGCTACGGGCAATTGTTCCAAGAGGCTTCGCAACGCCAGGAGGCTTCCCTCTTCGGCGACGACGACCTCACGCTCAACACCGCCGGCCGACCCAAAATCAAGCCCGCCGTGGAATGGGTGGAGGCAGTGAAGCTGGAGAAGGAGCGCGAGCTCGTGGGCATGTACCTCTCGGCCCATCCCCTCGACCCCTATTATATGGAATTGACCTACGGTTGTTCCAACAACATCAAGGAGGTAAACGAGATGGTGCCTGCCGACAACGAGGGCCGAGACGTGCAATTCGGAGGCATGGTGGTCGATTTCATGTCACGCCCGTCACGCCGCGGAGGCAATTTCGGCATTATGAAGGTCGAGGACTACTCAGGATCCACCGAGCTGCGTTTCTTCGGCGACGACTATATCAACTTCGCCAAATTCGGCGTGCCGGGAACTCCGATTCTGATCCGAGGGAAGTTCTCGCGGCGGTTCCGCACATCCGACGTGCAGTTCAACGTCACCAACATCGAGCTGTTGGAGAACCTGCGTGGCAAGTTAATCCACGGTATCACCCTGAAATTGTTCCCAAAGCAAGTCAACCGCCAGCTAAGCGAGTTGCTCCACGAGCAGATGAACTCCACTAAAGACGACATCGGCACACTGAACATCACCATCTTCGACCCCGAAATCAACCGTTCGGTGGCGATGACTTCCAGCATGAAAATCCCCGTCAACCGCCAGCTGGTATCGATACTCGACGACCTCTCCATCGACTACGTGGTCCAAAGATAATCGGCCCCCAACTCCTGAAAGGGGGCTTCCCCTACGGATGGGCTCTTTCCTCCTTTAAAGATTTAATGCTTTAAATCCCCAATCATCAAAAACTGAAAACTGAAAACTGAAAACTGAAAACTTTATAAATTATGGCATCAACATTCACCGACGAAAACATCCACGACATCATCGCATCTGGCGCACCTGTAGTAATCGACTTCTGGGCAACTTGGTGTGGTCCCTGCATGGCCATGGGCCCCATCGTTGACGAATTGGCCGAGCAGTACATAGGCCAGGTAGAGATCGGCAAATACAACGTTGACGACAACACCGACCTCGCCACCCAGTACCGCGTCATGTCCATCCCCACGTTCCTATTCTTCAAGAACGGCAAGAAGGTCGACATCCGCCTCACCGGCGCCCAGCCCAAAGCCACCCTCGAGGCCAAAATCCAAGAATTATTGGCTCTCTAGAGAGCCAATAATTCTAAGGATAAAGGGTAAAGGCCAAGGCCTTGGCCAAGGATCAAGGATAAAGGATAAAGGATAAATGCCTTAATGTTTTAAATCCATCTACCTCCCCCCATGGTTTCCCCCGAGAAATACGCGGCGATGGTCAACGAGGCCATCGACCGATTGGAATTGCCCGCGCAACCCGCGGGACTTTACGAGCCGATACGCTATGCCCTCTCCCAACGGGGTAAGCGCATTCGCCCGGTGTTCACCCTCGCCGCCGCGCAGTCGTTGGGATTTGACCCCCAGGAGGCCATGTCCCAGGCGTTGGGCGTGGAAATGTTCCACAACTTCACCCTCCTCCACGACGACGTAATGGACAACAGCGACACCCGTCACGGCCGACCAACGGTACACCGCCGCTGGAACCTCCCCACGGCAATCCTCTCGGGCGACGCCATGTTGACCCTCGCGGGACAGCTCATGGGCACGGATGCCCCCTACCCTATCGTCGAGTGTTTCAACCACGCCGCGATGGAGGTATACGAGGGACAGCAATACGACATGGATTTTGAATCGCGCGACGACGTCACCGAGGGCGAGTACCTGATGATGATCTCCAAGAAAACGGGGGCACTCCTTGGTGCCGCCTGCCAGATTGGAGCCTTGAGAGCCGCCGCCAGCGAGGAGACAGCCAGGGATTTCTACCAATTCGGCATGAACTACGGACTGGCGTTCCAACTGCGTGACGACTACCTCGACACCTTCGGCGACGCTGCCACCTTCGGCAAACCCATCGGGGGAGACATCCTCAACGAAAAAAAGACTTGGCTGTGGATCAAGGCGATGAAGGAAGGCAACTTGGCTCAAATCCTGGCAAAGGGCCTGCAAGGGCAAGATAAAATCAACGCCGTAAGAGCTGAGTATCAACGCCTTGGACTGGACACCGAGATCGAGCGCCATATCCAGCATTACATCGACGCCGCCAACGACTGCATCACCCGCTTGTCCCTCCCTGCCGAGGAGGCCGCCTTCTTCACCTCCATGGCCGCCTCCTCCGCCCTCCGCCGCAAATAGCTACCACTAACTAATTTTCTCCCCCTTGTTCGATACCCACACCCATCTGTATCTCCCTGAATTTGAATCAGGAAGCGCCGCCGTCGAGCGAGCAATCGCCGCTGGGGTTGACCGCATGATGTTCCCCAACGTCGACCTCACCACAGTGGAGCCGATGCGGGCACTCGCTGCCCAATTCCCCCGGAACGTCACCATGTCCATGGGCCTCCACCCCACCGAAATCGGCGAAAACTGGCAAGAAGACCTCGCCAAAATCCACGACGAGACCCTCCGTGGAGTCGCCCATGGCGAGTACAAGGCCATCGGAGAGGTTGGTATCGACCTCTACTGGGACAAAACCTACGAACAAGAGCAGATGCAAGCCTTCGAGCAACAAGTCGACTGGGCAATCTCCCTCGGTTTGCCCGTGATTATCCATTGCCGTGAGGGGCAGCGACAAGCCCTTGAAGTGCTTCAGGGAAAGCCTGTGAAGGCCGTGTTCCACTCATTTGGAGGCACTCCCGAGGACGTCGATGAGGTACGCCACCAGGGAGGCGACTTCTACTTCGGCATCAACGGCATCGTCACGTTCAAAAACTCCCGCTTGCGCGACACACTCCCCGCCATCGGCCTCGACCGCATCCTACTGGAGACCGACTCTCCCTACCTCGCCCCGGTGCCACATCGCGGCCGCCGCAACGAGAGCGCCTACCTCCCACATATCGCCGCGCACATCGCCGCCCATCTTTCCATCCCCATCGAGGAAGTCACCTCTACCACCACCGCCAATGCCCTCAACCTCTTCTCCCTCCCCTCATAACGAAAATTTTCGTTATGAGATTTTTGTTACAAACGCTCCACAAGCGTCTGCCCAACCCTAGGGGGGCGGGCCTTGGACGGCCATACAGAAGTTGTCCCAACGAGCCACCGTGTCCCGTGGTTCGCCGCGGTGAGCTATGCGTAGCGCTGCTAGAGCATGCACTAGGTGGAGTAGCTATTCTTTTTCGGATAGCTCGAGCCAGCGTAGCTCCTTGTCGTCGAGGAGGGATTTCACTTGCTCGTAGCGGGCGGAGCGGGCGGCGATGTCGGCGGTGTCACCCGAGGCGAATGATGCCTCCAGCTGGGCTTTCTCGGCGGTCAACTGATCGATCTCGGCGGTCAACGCCTCCAGTTCCCTCTTCTCCTTGTAGGTGAGCCGGGGCGTGGACGGTTCTTGACGCCATTTTGGGGGTTCTTGGCGGGTAGCGGAAGCCTTGGTAGACATTTCTACAGGCTCGGCCCACTTCTTGTCGTTCAAGTACTTGCGGTACTCGGTGTAGTTGCCCGGGAAATCCCTCACAACTCCATCACCCTCCATCACAAACAGGTGGTCGACGATCGTGTCGAGGAAAAAGCGGTCGTGGCTCACCACAATCACGCAACCCGCGAAATCCCGCAGGTATTCCTCCAGCAACCCCAGCGTCACGATGTCGAGGTCGTTGGTTGGCTCGTCGAGAATCAGGAAGTTGGGCGAGCGCATCAGCACCGACGCCAAATGCAACCGGCATCGTTCCCCTCCCGACAACGTGGAGATGTACTTCTGCTGATCGGCGGGGGTGAACAGGAACCGCTGGAGAAACTGCATTGGTGTGTAGTGCATCTTCTCGTTAACCACCACGTCCTCAGCAATATCCGTGATCGCGTCAATCACCTTCTTGCCGGGATCGAGCTGCAACCCCTCCTGGGAATAATAGCCGAAGCGCACGGTCTCGCCAACGTCGAAATGTCCCGAATCGGGAGCCACTTGCCCCAGCAACATCTTGATAAACGTAGACTTACCCACACCGTTGTGGCCGATGATCCCCACCTTTTCGTAGCGCGCGAACACGTAAGAGAAATCCCTGAGCACCACCTTGTCGCCAAACGCCTTGCTCACGCCCACAGCCTCGAAAATCTTGTTTCCGATATAGGTGGATTTCACGTCGAGAGTAACGTTGCGCTCGGTGAGGTCGAGCCGCGAGCGCTCTTTCAGGTCGTAATAAGCGTCTATGCGGTATTTGGCCTTGCCGGCACGAGCTTGCGGCTGGCGTGACATCCAATCTTGCTCCTTGCGCAGGGTGTTTTTCACCTTGGCGAGGTCGGCTGCCATGGCCTCGATGCGCTCCGAGCGGCGCCGCAGGTAGTTGGCGTAGTTGCCGTCGTAACTGTACAGGTGACCCATGTCAATCTCCATGATGCGGGAGCACACGCGGTCGAGGAAATATCGGTCGTGGGTGACCAGCAACAGGGCGATGCGCTTGCGCTTAAGGATGCCCTCGAGCCACTCCACGGTGTCGATGTCGAGGTGGTTGGTAGGCTCATCGAGTATCAGCAACTGGGGCTCCTCTTCGAGCAACTTCTCAATGGCCTCACGCTTGCGCTCCCCTCCCGAGCGCGTATCATCAGAAGAAAGGCCATCCTCTTGCGACAGATACGCTACCCGCAGGCCTCGGGTGTAGGTGACGCGTCCCGAGTCGGGTGACTCCTTCCCGGCGAGGATGCGCAGCAGGGTCGACTTGCCCGTGCCGTTCTTGGCGATGAGCCCGATCTTGTCGCCCTCGTTCACGCCAAACGACACGTCCTCCCAGAGCATGCGGTCGCCCACACTCTTGGACAAATTCTCTACCTGCAGATATACAGCCATTTAGGGGATATAATCGGGCTGGGCGAGGATGTTTTCGTAATATGCCTTCACGTCGTCCCACTTGTAGAAGGGGAACTGCTCCGTGGCAACCGGGATGGCTATCTCCCGCTCGTTGAGCATGAATTTGCACAGCACGTCGCCCGACTTGTTGCGGAAGAACACGATCTGCACGTTGCCTGCCATAGGAGATATATAGTAGCTGCGGAACGCGTCGGCCATCTCCTCAGGCTCGCTCACCGAGTTGTAGCAACCCTCCAGACGCAGGATTGCGGTCAAGGGAATCAAGTTGCCGTCGTGACCGAAGCGCAGCGTGGCACCGTTGGCTCCGTCGTCAATCACCTCTTGCGCCGATTGCAAGATGTTGCGTAGCAAGGGCTTTGCGTTGTCGAGATTCATCCCGTTGGCGGGCGCATAATTGCTGTCGGCCACGTAGAAACGGAAATTGAACGTCTGCCAGATGTTGTACAGTTCCTCGGGGGTAAACAGCGACAGGAATTCCTCCTCGGTTTCCATGTTTTGCATATCCACCGCGAGCCAATACATGCCCCACATGAAGTCGTTGGGGTTGACGTTGCGGCGCACCCAAGCTGAGTCGCTAAAAATCTCACCAACAAGCCGTTCGGGTTGTAAGTTCTGTTCCTCAAACTTGCGGTATAGCTCCTGCCACTCGCCATCCTTGCCGTTGAAAGCGTTGCTTTGGGGGGAGTGGTAGTTGAGGTAGTTCATGTATCGGTTGGACGACTCGCGGGTGATATCGAGCTTGGGATTCTTCTCCTTGAGCGACTCGCAGAAGGCGTCCATCGACAAGGCGCAGCGCATAACGATGGTGGAGCGAGCCGACATGCGGGCATCATCGGTAAATACCTCGGGATAAGCGTCGTACATGCGCGCGGCGATACCCTTGTGCTGGCGTACGCCCAGTGGCGACAAGTCGCCTCCCCTTCCCTCAGCCTCTTCCCAGACGCGCTGAACTTTCTGGTAAGTTTGCTCGCCGAGCGGGGTTAACGCGTTGGCCTCGTGGGCTTTGGCAAAGAGGTCGAGCATGCGCTTGTAATCGTTGTCGCTGATGAGGTAGCGCGAGCCGTGCCTACCATAATGGCTGATATAGAACGGCTTGTAACCCCTGGGAGCGGGCGTGTTCTGACTCTCAGTCACGGGATAGGCGTAGTACACCGCCCCCGCCTTCTCCAAGCACTCATATACTTCCTCTCTCGCCGACTTTCCAGAAACGTCCTGCGCAGACTGGGCGGGCCGACGTTCGGCGGCCCATCCTGTCGATGCCAGCATCACCGCCAACACCAAAAATATCGCTTTCTTCATGGCCTTAATCTAATTAAAAATAGCCTTCCACTAGCCTTCCACTAGCCTTCCACTAGCACAGCCATTATACTTAATCACTAATCACTAATCACTAACACTTAGCTTCTCGTCCATCGCCGCGGCAGCTCTTCTTCCGTCACCCATAGCGAGGATCACAGTAGCTCCTCCACGCACGATGTCGCCACCAGCGTACAGTTCGGGCAACGACGACTGCATGGTAGCCTCGTCAACCACGATTGTGCCGCGCTTCGACACGTCAAGGCCGGCGAACGAATTGGGAATCAACGGATTGGGCGACACACCTACCGACACGATAACCAAGTCGACAGGCACCTCCTCGATAGCGCCCTCCACAGGCACAGGCGAGCGGCGTCCCGAAGCGTCAGGCTCGCCCAACTCCATCCGCTGCAGGCGCATGGTGGTCACGCGTCCCTTCTCGTCGCCCAGGTATTCAACGGGGTTGTAGAGATTCAGGAACTCCACACCCTCCTCCTTGGCGTGCTTGATCTCCTCGACGCGGGCCGGCATCTCAGCCTCGCTGCGACGATACACGATCATGGCGCGCTCGGCACCCATGCGACGAGCCGTGCGGACAGAGTCCATCGCCGTGTTGCCGCCACCGATAATGGCCACGTTCTTGCCGCGCAACACGGGGGTATCCCAACCCTCGCGGCCTGCACCCATCAAGTTGATACGCGTAAGGTACTCGTTGGACGACATCACGCCGATCAGGTTCTCGCCAGGGATGTTCATGAAGCGGGGCAGACCCGCGCCAGAGGCCACAAAAATGCCCTTGAAACCCATGTCCAAAAGCTGGTCGTAACTCAGCGTCTTGCCCACGACGCAATCCTTCACAAACTCCACGCCAAGGTCGCGCAACGCGTCAATCTCCTCGTCGACAATCGAGTTGGGGAGGCGGAACTCGGGGATACCGTACTTCAGCACGCCGCCAATCTCGTGCAGCGCCTCGAAGACGGTCACCTTGTACCCCCGCTTAGCCATATCTCCAGCAAAAGACAGCCCCGCAGGACCCGAACCGACGACAGCAACCTTGGCGGCGTCCTTATCTTTAGCACACGGATCGGAAGAATAGGAAGAATTCTTATCCTTGCAATCAGCGTGAGCCTCCCTGGCGGTGTCGGCGGCGAAGCGCTCGAGGTAGCCGATCGCCACCGGCTCCTTCTTCATCTTGTGATAGATACACTTGCTCTCACACTGCTTCTCCTGGGGACACACGCGCCCACACACTGCGGGTAACGCCGAGGTCTCTTTCAGCACGGCCGCTGCCTCCAAAAACTCCCCACGCTCAATCTCCTTGATGAAGCCGGGGATATTGATGCCCACGGGGCAACCCGTGACGCACGTGGGGTTGGGGCAGTCCATGCAGCGGGTGGCCTCCAAGACGGCCTGCTCGGCTGAAATGCCTTGGTTCACCTCCTCGTTGCAGGTTACACGGTAAGCCGGGTCCAATTCCGGCATCTTCACGCGGGGTATCGCTGCCCGCTCTTTGGCGCTATGTGCTTTGCGGAGGTCTTCACGCCACGCGGCCTCCCGGGGGGATATTGTCATTTTTAAGTCAAAAGTTAAAAGTCAAAAGTTTAAAGTCAAAAGTCAAAAGTTTAAAGTTTAAAGTTTAAAGTTTAAAGTTTAAAGTTAATGGCTTAAAGGAGGAAAGGGGGAAAGTATTAAAGTAGCTATCTTAAGCCCCCGTTTCGGGGGTTTGGGGGCCGTGACAGCTTTGGAAGCCCCCGCAGCGGGGGTTTGGGGGCCGTGACAGCTTTGGAAGCCCCCGTTTCGGGGGTTTGGGGCCGATTAGTTGTAGGAGCGGAGGCGCATCAGCATCTCGTCGAAATCCACCTTGTGGGCGTCAAACTCCGGGCCGTCGATGCACACGAACTTCGTTTTCCCGTCAACAGTCACGCGGCAAGCGCCACACATGCCTGTGCCGTCAACCATTATAGTATTCAGCGAGCACATCGTGGGCACCTCGTACTTCTTGGTCAACAACGACACAAATTTCATCATGATCGCGGGACCGATCGTCACCACCAAGTCGACCTTCTCGCGCAGGATCACCTCCTCAACGCCGTTGGTCACCAAGCCTTTCTTGCCATAGGAGCCGTCGTCGGTCATGATAATCACCTCGTCGCTATAGGGGCGCACCTCGCTCTCCAGAATGATCAAATCCTTGGTGCGGGCAGCCAGCACTGTGATTACACGGTTGCCGGCCTCCTTCATCGCCTTCACGATGGGAAGCAATGGAGCCACACCCACGCCGCCACCGCAGCACACTACCGTGCCCACCTTTTCTATATGGGTGGCTTGACCAAGCGGACCTACAACGTCGGTAAAATACTCGCCCGGCTCCAAGGCGCACATCTTCTTGGTCGACTCGCCCACGGCCTGGATCACCAGCGTGATTGTGCCCTTGTCTACGTCGGCATCGGTGATGGTAAGGGGGATTCGCTCGCCATGCTCGCCGCAACGCACAATCACAAAGTGACCCGGACGGCGACTCCTGGCGATCATCGGCGCGTCGACGACGAATTTCACCACGTTCTGCGAGAAATGTTCTTTGGATAATATTTTGTTCATGATAATGGGATGACTGGTTTTTGCGCGTCAAAGTTACACAGAATTTTCCTCACAGGCAAATCCAATCCCCTCTCGAATGCTCGAGTGAACGAGTAAACGACAATCCCGGGGAGATTCGTAGAATAAAATTAGCATTTTGCACGGCTCTTTCATTTAAATCAAAATTCAGCGTATAGTTCCCTTACCCGAC
>JAJPXC010000136.1 GCA_021205635.1 Bacteroidales bacterium
GGCGCTTAATGGGTTCTGACCCCCATTTCATGCACAATTTTGTCTCTTAAGCCGACAATTTACGCATTATATTCAGCACATAGCCAACCCTTTGACTTTCGTTAAATGGCAAAGCCGTAGATATTTCCGGGACACCTGCAAAACTGTGTGGTAGAGATGAAAAGGTGTCATGATCCACGGCTATCTTAGCGCGCAGCGCGATTCTCATTGTTAACCGCACTTCGAAGTGCGCAGCACGGAGAGTGCGGGCAAAGAGAATCCCCGACCACCCAAATGAGAGTGCGCAGCACGACTATTCCTCCAGCGGATTCTCGTCCTCGTCGGAAAGGAACTCGTTAGCGTCGGCATAGCCGTTTTCCTGAAAAAGACGGTGCATCTCCTGCTCAAACTCCTTGAAATAGTCGTGCTGCGCACTCCCATCATAGGATGTAGTGAGCCATTTTCCGTCCGCACTCTCCGTGCTTCGCACTTCGGAGTGCGGTTAACAATGAGAATCGCGCTGCGCGCTTAGATAGTTTAGCTAATGCAATGAAAAGAGGACAACATGTACTGAATCGGTGAAACACACACAGTTTTGCAGGTGTCCTGAATTTTGTTCGAAATCCACCATTTGCGATTTGCGATTTGTAAATCGTAAATCATGGATCGCAAAATTACATATTTTTGTGGACTTATCAAAAAGAAAATATTTTCCTTAAATTTCGCTATACATTCTTTCGCTATACATTTGAAGTTAAGAAAATCATGCCATCAAAGCATCTTAATCCTAAGGATTCTGGTGGTCGTGGGGGTGATCGGGCAGTGGCGACTGGAGCGTAGGCCAACTACCCATAGCACCTGGTCGGGGGCGCTTTCCGAAGACGGGCCTTGCTCCCAAGGAAGGACCCCTCGGTGCCCTCGCCCCGTGATCTCGACAAGGAGCCACTGGGAGCGCTTGGCCGAGAGGGGGAGGTGGCTGTCCGAGAAAAGGTCGCTAACCAGGCGAGTGCCGATCATGCCGAAGGGGGCGAGGCGGTCCCCCTCCCGCCAATGGCGCAGGATGGCCCGGAGGGGTGCCTTGTCGGCGTCCATAAGCAACGTGTCCGGGCCTACACGGAGCGTTTCTACATCCGAGCGAGGGACGATTTCCCAGCGCAAAATATCGTTCTGGCCATCTTGACTTAAGTCCACCTCAATTTCCTCAGCGGAGGTCGCTGGGAGTGGATGTAACACGCCGTCGTGGAGAACAAAGTAACCCTTGGTCGTGGAGCTGAATATGGCGCCGTTCTGGTGTTCATGGTCGAGAATCTCCTTGATAGTCGCAACCGAAAACCCGTGTCGGGCGAGCCGTTCAACTACGATTGGGCCGTTATCTGAAATCCCCAGTAAGCCACTGTGCCCCGCGGTTTGGCCGCGGTGGTTCTCGCAGTCACTGGCTTCCGAAACCACCTGCTCGATAATCTCGTTTTGAACCCCCAGCACCTCCATCGACCGCAAGATGGCGCGGGTGATGCCGGGGAGATGTTCCTCCATCGCGGGTAACACCTTGTGTCGGATAAGGTTACGCCGATAATCGGTGGAGAGGTTGGTGGAATCCACCACAAAATCAAGTCCACGCTCGGCCAAATAACATTCAATCTCGTGGCGTGATACGCCAAGCATTGGTCGCACGAAGATGCCTCGCCGGTAGCTCATCCCTTTCAGCCCTCGTACGCCGCTGCCGCGCATAAGGTTAAGGATAAATGTCTCGGCCTGATCGTCGCTGTTATGGGCGATGGCAACAGCCTGCAAGTCACGTGCTTTGGCTTGCGCTTCAAACCATCCATAACGCAACTCGCGGGCGGCCATCTCTACCGATTGCCCCGAGGCTCGCTGCTGCTCGGCAACGTCGAAATCCTTGACCACAAACTGTGCGCCCAGACGCTCAGCCGTAGCGCGGGCATGCGCCTCGTCGCGGTCGCTTTCGTCGCCTCGCAGATGGAAATTGCAATGCAGGGCGACGCAAGGAAAGCCCTCGGCCGTCAGCGCGGCCAAGAGCGCAACCGAGTCGGCGCCGCCGCTTAGGGCGACACCGATCGGGAGTGTTTTGTCAAGTCCGTCAAGCTTCAGGGTCATAGGCGCTCGAGGACGGTAGCCACGAGGTCCTGCATGGCGGTCTTGTAGTTGGGCGTTGCGTCGTGGCGCATGCGGTTGGCGATAATCGAGCATACGGTCATCGCGCGGTGGCCGAGCAAGCGTCCGAGGCCCTGCAGGGGTGCCGACTCCATCTCGTAGTTGGTGATACGGCGACCGTGGTACTCAAATTCTTCGATCTTCTGGTTCAACTCGGGATTAGCTAACGCAAGACGCAACTTGCGGCCCTGCGGACCGTAGAAGCCGACAGCCGAAATGGTGTTGCCGCGGATCATGTCGCCGTGGTCGATCTGGTTGACCAGTTCCTCGTCGGCGTTCACCACGTAAGGCTTGGCCCAGAGGGGATTCCAGTCGGTGTGCTCGACGAGCGCTTTTTCAAAGCCCAGGTCGGCCACCGAGTTGCGGCCCGAATAGTAGTTGAGCACGCCGTCGAAGCCGATAGCCTTTTCGGCGAGGACCGACGAGCCCACCATGATATCGGGCTGGAGGGCGCCTGACGTACCGATACGCACCATCGTCAACGTGCGGTGCTCGGGCTTGACCTCGCGGGTGGCGAAGTCGATATTGGCCAGGGCGTCGAGCTCGTTGATCACGATGTCGATGTTGTCGGGGCCGATACCGTGGCTCAGGCACATTACCGGCTTGCCCTTATAGGTGCCACCGATGGTGTGGAATTCTCGCGACTGCACCTCAAAGTCGCGTGTGTCGAAGTAGCTTGCCACCATGTTGACGCGCGAGGGATCGCCGACAAGCACGATGCGGTCGGTCAACTGTTCGGGGCGCAGGTGAAGGTGGAAAATTGATCCGTCGGGGTTGATCATCAGTTCCGACGGCGGGATTACTTGATGGGTGTCCATGGTTAGTAGAGAATTAGTGTCTTAAATAATTGAAACGTATAAAAAGGCCGTTGGGTTCACGTTAAAGCACGGCGTAGCGGCTACCAGGTATTGCGGTGATGATTTGTCGGTACTCCATGTCGCCCAGTAGCGACAGCATGCGGTGGATGGGGGTGTTGAACGCGATGGCGATGGCGTTAACCGTGGCCTGGGGATTCTGGCGCAGGTAGTCGACCACGCGCTGCTCCTCATCGTTAAGCACAAGGGGTAGCGAGGCTTGCGCGTCTTCGGCGAGCAGGGGCGTCCAGTTCATATGGGAGTAAAGTTGCTCTGTTGAGGAGAGTAAAGATGCCAACTGGCGATGTATCAAATTGTTGCAACCTTCGCTGTAGGGGTCACCAACCCTACCGGGAACGGCGAAAACGTCGCGGTCGTAGCTAGCGGCGATGCGGGCTGTGACCAGCGCTCCTCCACGTGCGGCGCTCTCGGCCACAATCAGCGCGTCGCTCATCCCGGCCACGATACGGTTGCGGGCCAGGAAGTTGCCGCGATGCACAGGGGCTTTGGAGGTGTACTCGGTGACCAATGCTCCCCCCTCCTTGACGATGCGCGCTGCCACGTTGCGGTGAGCCGCCGGGTAGATAGTTGTCAGTCCGTGAGCTAGAACGGCCACTGTGGGGAGTTGGTGGGTCAGCGCCTCGCGGTGGGCTGTGATGTCGGCCCCGTAAGCCAGTCCGCTGATGATTGTCGTGTCGGGTAACCGCTTGCTCAGATCGTCGACCAGACGGCCTATGAAGCCTTCCCCGTAGGAGGTGGCGTGGCGCGTACCCACGATCGACACCATGTGGCCATCGTTGAGATCGGCGTCGCCCAATGCATATAATACCACTGGTGCGTCCTCGCATTCACGCAGGCGTTGTGGATAAGCCTCGTCGGTGAAATACAGCGCTTTAACGCCGCTTCGCTCCAAGAAGGCGACCTCGGCTTCGGCCAGTTCGATAGCTTGGCGTCGGGCCTTGTCGTTGAGCATTTGGGTGGACAAAGACAGTGCTGAGGCGATCTGCGACGCGGGAAGCGTCATCACGCGCTCCTCCTCGCCGAGACGGTCAATCAGTTGCTCGGCTAGAGCCGCGGTCATTCCTTTCAACGAGGCCAGGGCAATGCGATATTTTAGCTCCTTTTGGCTCACAGGCACCTTATTCCTGGGTGAAATAATCCTTGAAAACCTCGGCCAACTCGTCGCCGCGAGCGGGCATGCCGTTGACCACCGACACAACGGTCACTTGAGCGGTGATCACGTGGGTGCCGTCGAGCTTGTAGATGTCCTGATGGAAGATGAAACGCACGCCCTTGCGTGTGATGGACAACTTGGACAGGAATCGGTCGTCCATGCGCAACGATGACAGATAGGTGATCTCGACCTTGCGCACCACGGGCATCCAACCGCGGTCGTTCATCTCGCGCCAGGTGAGGCCCACGTGCTCGCAAAACTCGTGGCGGGTGTGCTCGAGGTAATGGAGATAGTTGGCGTTGTTGACGATTCCTTGGCCGTCGACCTCGTAGTCGCGCACCTTCATCTCCAGCTCGTATTGATGTTGCTTTTGCTCCATTGCTTGGTGGATTGGTTTAAATCACAAAGTTACAAAATTTTCGTGATTTCCTGGGCAAAATGGCTGGAAAAGCTAATGATGAAAAGCTAATGAACACTGCGGTAAACCGCGGGGCACCGTGGCTTGCTTCGGGGACGAGCGGGGTTGGGAGCAACCTTTCGGGGCGTGGGCATCTTGCCCGCGCTCGATCTTAGAGGATCTCGATATTGAATTCGCCCTCGTAGTCGGGGCAGACGCCCACGTCGCCCGAGGCCTGGGTGGTGAGGAAGG
>JAJPXC010000016.1 GCA_021205635.1 Bacteroidales bacterium
TGGGTTGGCGGCCGAAGCCGCTTGACCATATGTCAAATTTTTAACGAACTATTGTTATATGTAAGTTATTTAGTATTCCTAATCCTATCACACGTCTCTCATCCCTTATCAATAACGTCCGCGTCAGCCTAGGGGGGCCGGCCTTGGACGGCCATCGTCAGCAGTGCCACTAACGTCCGCGTCAGCCTAGGGGGGCCGGCCTTGGACGGCCATCACGCGGATGCCTAGGGGGGCCGGCCTTGGACGGCCATACCAACCTTGCAACCCTGTCCCAGGGGGCGACGTCGAGCGTGTGAGCCAGCCCTTTGGCCTCGTCGAGGTCGGATAGCGCCCTCGGAGCCGCAACGCGGCGAGGGTGGCAGTAACCCCGTACGACCGACGTAGGAGGGAGTGCGGGGGTAAGCGGAACTCTATCCTCACTCTTCAATCAGAGCCCCAACGGGGCGGTTTGGAGGATTCCCCTAAAAAGATTACCTTTGCGACGTTATGAGCTATACAAAACTCTATTACCATGTCGTTTGGCGCACGCTATGCAGCGAGCCATCAATCCCAGAGTGTTCCAAATATCAGATCAAAAACTTCTTGGCCTGGTTGTGTGACAAATACGACTGGCATCTTGAGACAGCCAACTTTCATCTCGATCATGCGCACTTGTTGGTGAGCGTGCCACCCAACATTGCGTTGTCCGACGCCGTAAGATCCCTTAAAGCCGAATCGAGCCAAGCTTTCAAGCGTCATCGCGACTTCCCGTTGTTCAAGGGATGGAATTCTGGATATGGAGGCTTCACAGTCGGTCATAGAGAAATACCGGTGATAAGAAACTACATCGAGAACCAAAGTGAACACCATCGGGGAGAAGATACACGGTGCGAGTTGATGAGAATGCTGAGCGAACACGAAATCTTTGACGATCAGTATTTTGAGCAAAACTGGTAACCTCGGCCAAACCGCCCCGTTGGGGCTATGACTGGGAGGTGGGGGTATCTCCCGCTTTTCCCCGCACTCCCTCGTTCCTCGGTCGTACGGGGTTATTGCCACTTTCGCCGCGTTGCGGCTCCGTTGACGTTATCCCGTACGGCAAAACCACTCTGGTACATCTATATTTTCCCTCTAACCATGACGTGGAGCTTCTGCGGAAGTCTGCGCTCGTCTGCGTGATTAAATTCCTGGGTGTTATGAGGGCCGCTGAGGGCAGCGGCCCGGCCCCTAGGCTGCGCGTGATGGCCGTCCAAGGCCGGCCCCCCTAGGCTGCGCGGACGCTTGTGAATAAGGAAGCCCCGCCGAGGGATAGGTTCGGCGGGGCTTTTCTCGGGGTTGAGATCGGCGATATACTTCTACTTATATCATCAAATACTTGGTGATGGCCTCGGTGCCGCGGCTGCCTCGCGGTAGCCCGCTTTCCGACCCTCTGGCGTCACCCCGATTCAAGAATCGGTCCCGAGTGCGTGCCAGCGGGTGAGGGTCATCTAAGTCGATCGCCAATCGGGATAGGCTTAATAGAGGATCTTCGCGGTCTCGGCGCCTTGGACGCGGATGTAGAGCTGGCCCTTGACGGGACGGTCAACACGCACGCCCTGGAGGTTATAGTAAACCGCGTCGGCGCTCTGAGCGTCGTAGCCTACGTTAGCGATACCGGTGGAGCCGGAGCTGCTCTGGTCGGAGAAGCCATCTGAGGTGGCGTTGATACCAACGGGAACCACGGTGTAAGTGGCGTCGGCCTTGGGAGCGTTGGCGGCAACCTTCATGTGGTTGATGTCGCTAGCAGCCGTGTAGGTGAAGGAGATACCCTCGCTGCTCTTCAGGATAGGCACGTAGAACATCCACACGCCTGCGCCAGCCGAGATACCGGTCGAGGTGTTAAGTTCGGTAGAAGGCTCGCACAGAGGCACGATCTGCAGAGGCACGGTGGTGCCCTTGGTCAGCATGTTAGCCCAGTTGTTGGCCTCGGCCCAGGTACCGTTGTACTGGCTGTAGCCGCTCAGGTAGAGACCCGAGTATTGGTCGGCGGGATACATGCCCTCCCATACTACGCAGCCACCATTGGAGCCGCGACCTTCGTCAACATACGAGGGGAACGCGTCCTCTACCTTGTGACCGATGTACAGGTTGAGGTCGGAGTTGTTAACGCCGTTGATTACCGAAGCGGTGGGGATGGTGTAAGGCACCACGCCGTGACGCAGGTAGTAGGGATCGGCGTCGTAAGGCTTGATCAGGTTCTCGGTGTACTTGGCGTCAGAAGGCTTGGCAACAAACTGGAGGCCCGAAGCCGCGGTAGGAGCGGTGAGCTCAGCGCCAGACTGTACGCCCGAGGTGTTGGTCAACAGCGACGAGTCGTAGCCGCCGATAAGGTCGGTACATACCATCTGCACGTCGAAGGTGTAGCCGTTAGGCATCTCGTAGTACTTGCTGGCGGTAGCCGTGCCGTTGGCGTCGTTGATGGTCTTGGCGTCGCCCGACTCAGCGGGGATCATAGCCACGGTGCCGGCGGTAGCCACGGTGAGGGTGCCATCGGTGCGCTCGCTGGAGGCAAGCTCACGGGCGGCGTTGAATGTGCCAAGAGCAGCGTCGGCGTTGGAGTTGCGCAGGGTGACGATGTACTTCACGTTGAAGCCGTCGTTGAACACCTTGTCCGACAGGTACTCGTTCGCCAGCTCGACAACAGCCTTCATCTCGTTGGCCTTGGAGTAGCGGATGGGAGCCTCAGCGCCGGTGCCGGCCACGTTCATCGAGCCGATAGGCATCAGGGTGGCGTCAACGTCGGTGGAGACGGTGATAGTATTGTTGGCGGCGATTTGGAGATCGGCGGGAGTGATCGACGGGGTGGGCAGGGTGACGTTGGTGGAGGCCGATGTGCCTTGGAACATCATCTGGTCCCAACCGGTGGCGTCGCCGTTGTTGCAAACGAGGTAAGCCGAGAATCCGTAGCCCTCAGCCGAGCGGCCAGTTTCGGTTACGCCCACGTTAGCGGGCACGTGGGGCAGCTCGATGGTGATGCCCGACTGGTTGGAGGTCTTCGAGGCAGCTGCAGCGGCGGCGTCCGATACGAAGTCGATTGCCTTGTAGTAGGTGCCGGTGGTGATCTTCAGCGTGGTCTTGGCTGAGGACGAAGCGTAGGCGTGGGTGTCGATGGTCGATGTGGCGCAGCTCCAGTCGTTAGCCTTGGCGGCTGCGGTGGCGGCCTCGTTGTCGGCGGTGATGATATACTGAGCGGCGCAGTCGGCTACAGTCTTGGTGGAGGTGCCCGAGGTGAAGGTGGTCTCAAGCTTAGAGGCTACGGTCTTGATACCGAGGGAGATACCCAAGCGGAGCTTGCCCTCCGAGTCCTCAAGCTGATCGGCGGTGAGGGTGATGGGGGCGCCCACCTTTACGATGATCACGCGGTTGGACTCGGCGGTCTTGGTCACCTCGATAGGCTGAGCGTCGTCGTCGCCGGTGGAGTACTCGTAAACGAGGGTGATGATGTACTTGTATACGCCCGACTCAACCTCGGAGGCATCGTCGATATTGGCGGTGAACGCGTCGTATGCTGTGGCGGCTTTGCCTACAGCCGAGGTCTGGGCGATGGCGTCGCCGTCAGCTACCCAAGCCGAGCCGTTCCACTTGTAGCGCTGCACTGAGGCCGACTTGATGGTGGCCTTGTCGGCGTTGGTTTGCTCGATCATCCACTTGTACTGCAACTTGGAGGGGTCGCCGGTCTTGCGCTGGCACTGGATCTGCGGGCCAAGGTTCTCGGTGATGAACTGTACAACCGACTTGTTGAAGCCTTCGGTGGGGTTGTACCACAGCAGCACGCGCTTGAAGTAGAGGCGCTCGGTGGCCTCGGTGGAAGAGTTCTTGTTGACCTTGAAGTCGGCCGCGTTCACGTCGCGCTTGGTGCCGAATACGGGCACAGTGATGCCGCTCATGGTGGGATCCTCGCCCCAAACGGGCTTCTCGGTCTTCTCGATGTTGTGGCCGCCGTTCTCAACGCCCCAGCGAGCCTCGGCGTTGGTGTTGCCGGCGTTCTCGTATTTCTTGGGGGTACCGCTCCAGCCCGTCCAGATCTTGAACGCGCCGTCGAGCCATACATCCTTAACGACGAAGCACTGCCAGTCGCTCGACGAGTAGTTAGAGTCGGAGCCGCCGTAGAGGGTGAAGTCCTCGGTGTAGTTGAAGCCATCGGTGGTGATGGTCACGCCGCCGATTTGGTCGCTTGAGCCGGTGATGGCTGCAGGGTGAGCCTTGTAGACGTTGAGGTAAGCGTCGTTGTTGACGTCCTCGAGCTGCGAGTACTCAACGAAGGTGAGGTTCTCCGACGAGTAGTAGAAGTTCTTGTCGGCGTCGTAGAAGTAAACGGGGTGCTTGGTCAACCACTCCTGGTCGTAGGCCGTGGTGTACAAGGGCTGCTTGGAGCCGTCGATGTAAGGCGCGCCGTTGGCGTCCCACTGGAACCAAGCGTCGCCCCAGCCCTGACCGCTCACGTGGTTCCACCAGCCTTTGCCCTTGACGGCGTAGGTGTCGTCGTTGTCAAAGACGATGTCGGAGCCAACGAAGGTGAACGACAAGTGGGGAGCCACCTTTGTGGGGTCGGCCTCGGTGGAGGTGTCGATTGAGGTAACGTTACCGCTGCCGTCGACTGTGATGTCGAGGTAGTTGAGGTAGGAGGCGCAAGCGGTCTGGTGTGCCCAGTCGTCAAATTTGTCGATGTAGGTCGATTGAGCCTCAACGTAAACGTTCCAAGCCCAATAAGCAACGTCGTCCTTCGACCACTTGGCCGAGCCGTTGTCGGTTTGGCAACTCTGGGTACCCTTGTTGGTAATGGTCGATAGCTTGTGAGCGTTGGCCGGGCTGCCGTCTACGGTATTGTTGGCGATCCACTTGCCGGGAGCCGTGTAGAGAGTGTAGCGATGATTCTTGTAGTCGTCGTAGTTGTCAACCTTGGCGATACCGAAGAGACCGGGGTACATCAAGCGGCCAGCCAAGCGGTAGGTGCCGTCGGATTGCTCGGTCAGCTCCCATTCGGGGAGCAGACGCCAACCGGCTGTGCGGGTGCCCACGTAGAAGTAGTGAGCCTTTGCGTTGCCGTCCTCGTCGTAGAAGTCGGCCTTCTTCAGCGGCATGTTGGTGTCGTCCACCACCATCGACGAGTTGGAGATCGTCATGGTCATCGTCTTCAAGTCCACCGTGATGGACACGTTGGTCAAGCCACCAGAGGTTGTATTGTTCTCCTTATTGGTGTCGTCTACAATAGTGTAAGTATTGCCAACGTAGACAGTACCACCTGCCGAGCCATTAATATATACTGTGTAATTGTCCCAATCGCTTTCGGCGTTGCTATAAGCGAGTTTGAACTGATCGCCCGACGCGATAGTGATATTGTTGATCACGTATACGCCGTCACCCTGATAAGAGAACATATAGTTGTCCTCAGCGGCCCAGTTGCTGCTCCACGAGCCACGCAACCAGATGCAATCAGGATAGTCGCTCGAAGAACCACCGCTACCAGAAGCAGTAGCAGTTACCTTCGAGTTAAGCATATCGATGGTGACGGTAACCGTCTGACCAGCGGTTGCGTCTACATAGAAAGCATAGCTATAGTCAAAACCGAGCCAAGCACCCGAAGAGGCGTCTTGGTTGCTCGATGAGTATGTGCCAAAAGACTTGCTACCAATTTGCGGCCAAAAGTAGAACTTGCCATTGGTCAAATCGCTAGAAGTGACGGTATAAGTACCCGTCCATGCGCAATTCTCAAGAGAAGTTTGGGTAAATGACTTGGTACCTTGGCTATTGCCATGATCGTCTACCCCAATTACAGAGAAAGAGGGAGTTTGCTGCCATTGGAACTCGAGGTTCTCGTTCCAGCTGTCAGAGGAATCCCATTGCTTTCTAACATAGCAATTGGTCATATCGCTGGTCCAAGCCTTGTTCCAGTGTAAACTGCTATCATCAGTAGGAAGAGCCGTCTGAGACGGGTTATAACGATAAAGAGTTACACCTGTATTGCCAGTTTGGCCTGCTTTCACCCAGTAGATACCAGATGCCAGACAGCCTTTGTCAGAGGTCGTAGTAGCCAAATCCCCAATACGGTCATCGGTAGAACCCCAGTAACATACGCCAAATTTGGCGCTAGAGGACTCCCAAGCATCACCTGAGGCGATGTTAATGAAGTAAGCCCTATCCGACGTGGTACTAATTCCTGCTTGGACGGAAAAGGACACGCAGAAGAGCGCGACTATTGCCGCCATGAGAAAGTAAAGTTTTCGTCTCATAAGATTCAAAGTAAAAATAAGTAAGTAATGATATAGATTTTGTTGATGAATTTCCTATCTCTCTGTTTCAATTTGCTCGATCTAAGGAATCTCTACTTCGACTTTTGCTGGCTTCCACCATGGCTTTTCCGAGCGTCCGCGTCAGCCTAGGGGGGCCGGCCTTGGACGGCCATCTCATGGGTGCCTCCATGCGTCAGCCTAGGGGGGCCGCTATAAGAGCCTGGTGTACGTCGATTTTGCTTCTTATTCCTATCTATCCGCTCGCAAATTTACCTCTAAAATTACCCCCCCCAAATTATTAACACACTTTAACACCTTTAACATCCCTTAACCGTATGTTTAGATAATTAATGTGCATAAGCGTCCGCGTCAGCCTTGGGGGACCGACGTTCGGCGGCCGTAGAGAAGATAGGGGAAAATAGCCACGCGTGAAGATGGCCTTTAAGCTTGTGAGCCTCATGGGATAGCGCCCTCGGAGCCGCAACGCGGCGAGGGTGGCAGTAACCCCGTACGACCGACGTAGGAGGGAGTGCGGGGGTAAGCGGAACTCTATCCTCACTCTTCAATCAGAGCCCCAACGGGGCGGTTTGGAGGATTCCCCTAAAAAGATTACCTTTGCGACGTTATGAGCTATACAAAACTCTATTACCATGTCGTTTGGCGCACGCTATGCAGCGAGCCATCAATCCCAGAGTGTTCCAAATATCAGATCAAAAACTTCTTGGCCTGGTTGTGTGACAAATACGACTGGCATCTTGAGACAGCCAACTTTCATCTCGATCATGCGCACTTGTTGGTGAGCGTGCCACCCAACATTGCGTTGTCCGACGCCGTAAGATCCCTTAAAGCCGAATCGAGCCAAGCTTTCAAGCGTCATCGCGACTTCCCGTTGTTCAAGGGATGGAATTCTGGATATGGAGGCTTCACAGTCGGTCATAGAGAAATACCGGTGATAAGAAACTACATCGAGAACCAAAGTGAACACCATCGGGGAGAAGATACACGGTGCGAGTTGATGAGAATGCTGAGCGAACACGAAATCTTTGACGATCAGTATTTTGAGCAAAACTGGTAACCTCGGCCAAACCGCCCCGTTGGGGCTATGACTGGGAGGTGGGGGTATCTCCCGCTTTTCCCCGCACTCCCTCGTTCCTCGGTCGTACGGGGTTATTGCCACTTTCGCCGCGTTGCGGCTCCGTTGACGTTAACCCGTATGGCAAAACCACTCTGGTACATCTATATTTTCCCTCTAACCATGCCGCGAAGCCTCTGCGGAGGTCTGCGCTCGTCTGCGTGATTTAAAAATTAATAGCCCGGAGGGGTTAGCGCATGCGCTTGAGGAGGTAGTAGGAGGGGACGATGCCGAGCTCGCCGGCTTGGGAGATGTCGGCAGTGCCCGCCTCACGGTTGCCGAGCTTGAGATAGGCGTAGCCGCGGTTGTACCAGGCCTCGCCCAACTTGGGGTCGATGGCGATGGCGTCGGAGAAGGCTTTCAGCGCCGATGTGTAGTCGCCGAGTTGCGCGTAGATGACGCCCTTGTTGTAGGGGGCGAAGGCGAGTGTGGGAGCCAATCCGAGAGCCTCGTCGAGGTCGGACAGCGCCTGACGGATGTACAGCTGGCGCTGGTCGGCGAGCGTGGACGATTCAGCCAAGGTGGACGGGATCATGGCCCTGACGACGCCGCGCTGGAACCACGCGAGGGCGAAGTCGGGGGTAATCTCGATGGCGCGGGTGAGCGACGTCTCGGCGCCCACGTAATCGCGCAGGGTGATCTGCTCCATAGCCTGGGCGAACAGGTCGATGGCGCGGGGCGACGCGGCCTCCTCGTTGTGGCGCTGTATCTCCTTGAGTTTGTCGAAATGCAGGTCGATGAGCGACTGCTCGGAGAGGGTTGGAGAGGCGTTGGAGATCATCAGGATCTGCGGCAACATGTGTGTGGCGTTGACGCGGTCGATCTCCTTGACGGAATAGGTCGAGGGCTTAAGCTCGGTGGGCGAGAAGTAGTAGCAGAGCGAGAACATCGGCTCCAGCTCGACGCCGACGGTGCGGTCCTGCACCTGCCCTCGCAGACCTTTCTCGTTGAAATCGCGCTCCAGCGGCTCGTCGGAGTGGTCAAGGGTCAACAGCGTGGAGAAACGGGCGGCGGTCTCCTTGACGCGGGCCTCGTCCTCGGGGGTGGCGTGGGCTGCGACAGCCTTGTCGATCTCCTCTTGCGACATACCGCTGAGGCGCTTTGACATGGCCACGGCCTGATAATAGTCGCGCTCGGCCTGGCGCAATTGGCCCATGTCGCGGTGGATTTCGTAGCGCATGTACATGGCGCCGGGGAGCTCAGGTTGCAGGTCGATTACACGGTTGATGTCGGCCAGGGCGCGGTCCATTTGGCCCGTCTCGCGGTAGAGCAGGGCGCGATTGTAGAGGGCTCGCGGGTCGTCGGGGCGGAGCGACAGCACTTGCGTGAAATCCTTGATAGCGCGGTCGTTGTCGCGCACCTCGGCGCGGAGCAGGCCGCGGTTGAACAGCGCCACGTCGTTCAGCGGGTCGAGCAGCAGCGCGTAGTCGTAATCGGCCGAGGCGCCGTAGAAATCGTCGGTGCGGTAGCGCAGGAACGCGCGGTTGATGTACAGGCCGGGGTTGCGGGGCTGGAGTTTGATGGCCTGATCCATGTCGGCCAGGGCGCGGGGGAGGTCTTGGTCGCGGTTGATGGCGATATCGGCTCGCATGATGTAAGCGTTGCACTGCGAGGGGTTGATTTCCAGCGCTTTGTCGATATCGGCGATAGCGGCGAGGGTGTCACCCTCCTCGAGGTTGAGGTGGGCTCGACCCAGGTATCCCGAGTCGTAGCCGGGGTGGGCGTCGAGCAACTCGTTAAAACTCTCCCGGGCGGCCACGGTGTCGCCCATGTCCTGCAGGGCGAGCGAGCGGTTGAACATCAGGTTGCGGTTGCGTGGCAACAGGCGCAGGGCATGGTCGTAATCCTCAACGGCGCCCTTGAGGTTGCCCATATTTTGGCGCGACACGCCGCGCACCTCGTAGGCGCCGGCGATGAACGGGTTATGTCGGATGGCGGTGGAGGCGTCGGTCTCGGCGCCCTGGTAGTCGTCGAGGTTGATTTTGGCGATGGCGCGGTAGAAATAGGGCTGCGCATAGTCGGGTCGCGACGCGATGGCGAGGTTAAAGTACTGGATAGCCACCAGATAGTCCTCGAAATACATCGCGTTTTGCCCGATGCGTATCACTTGGTCGGTATTGACCTGGGCTCGAGCGCCCATGGCCGATACCAAGCAAAAAATCGCTAATAATATGAGCTTAATTCTTTTCATTATGCCCTCATTCTACTGAAAACTGAAGACTGAAAACTGAAGACTATCTACCTGTTCAGCACCTTTTTGCCGTTGACGATTAGGAGGCCCGGGGCGTTGGCGGCGGTGGGCTGGCCAAGGAGGTTGCAGGAGCCGATGAAGGCACCGTCCTCGGTGGAGTCGGCGGGGATTGCGTCCACGCCCTCGACGCCCGTCTGGCTGATGCGCTGGAACTCGTCCTTGGCGTCCTGGAGGTCGGAGAGGAACTGCGCGTTGCTATGGAGCACAGGCACCACGGCGGCGCCAACCATGCGCCCGGCGATAACGTCGCTCTCAAAGTGGAAACCCATGATCACGCGGCTCTCGCCGAAGTCGTAACCGCGCTTCATGATCTGTGTGGCGCGAGCGGGATTGATCTCGCTGAGCACCAATGCGGTGGCAAAACCAATCGACGCATGCCCCGAGGGGTAGGAGCCGTTGTCCTTGAGGTAGTTGGCCATCCAGGGCGTTTGGGTGGCGTCGTCGTAAATCACGTAGGGGCGTTTGCGCATGTAGTAGTCCTTGGCCAGCTCGGTGGCGAGGTCGCCGGCGTCCTCGCGCATGTGAGTAATAAGGTAATAAATGCAAGGGGTGTTCTCCCAGGAAAGCTCGTAGCCAAACGCCTCCGAGAAATTGGCCAGGAGGTTGTTGGTTTCGGCGTCGGCGACGGCCTGCGTGCCGCGATCGGTGTAGCGCTGCGACTTGCCCCAAAAGTAACGGGCCACGTCGTAGGCGTAAAGCTCCGAGTCCTCGTCGGGGGGCGCGGGCAGGAACTCCAGGGAGTTGACCACGTCATCACCGGTGAGGTAGTACATGGGGATTGAATCGGGGTCGGTGACCGACGACGCCTGTGCGTGGACTGTCCCGTAAGAGGTTGTTAATAAGGCGAGAAGCGCAAATAGATGTTTCATTTCGATTCTGTGTTTATGAGATTGATTCAAGGTCGAGCGAGGCCAATTCCCAAAGGCTCATGGCGTTTTCGAGGCGCTTGTTGGCATCGGCGTGCTCGGTGTAGATTTCGGGGGAGTTTTCGCCCGCGGCGATACGGTCCTCGATGGCTTTTAGCTCGGCTTCGAGGCGGGCGATTTCAGCCTCGGCGTCGGCGACGCGCTTTTGGGCCTTCTTCAGGAGTTTGCTCTGCTCGCGCTGCTCGGCGTAGGAGAGGCGGCGGGGGGAGGGGGAGGAGCTTTCTGAGGGGGCATTATCGCTATTACGCTGTAACGCTGAATCGCCGCGAGGGGATTTCGCGTTGTCGCCGGGACGCTGGGACGCTGAATCGCCGCGAGGGGACGACGGCTGGGAGAGGGCAATGGCTTGGGGCTTGGGGGTGGATTTT
This sequence comes from Bacteroidales bacterium, assembly GCA_021205635.1. Lineage (GTDB taxonomy): Bacteria > Bacteroidota > Bacteroidia > Bacteroidales > Muribaculaceae > JAJPXC01. The sequence continues at coordinate 10,926 of JAJPXC010000016.1, forward strand.
TCCAGCTCTTGGAGGGAGGCGATGCGCTTTTTCTCGAGGAACTCGTAGATGCCGCCGAGACACTCGCGCACCTTGCCGCCGCCAAACTCGTAGACCTTTTCCACCAATCCGTCCAAGAACTCGCGGTCGTGGCTGACGACGATCACCGTGCCGTCGAAGTCGCGGATGGCCTGCTTGAGGATGTCCTTGGTGCGCATATCCAGGTGGTTGGTGGGCTCGTCGAGGATAAGGAGGTTGACAGGCTCCAGGAGCAGCTTGATCATTGCCAAGCGCGTCTTCTCGCCGCCCGAGAGCACCTTCACCTTCTTGTCGGAGGCCTCGCCGCCGAACATGAACGCGCCCAGCAAGTCGCGGATCTTCGTGCGGATATCGCCCACGGCCACGTGGTCGATGGTGTCGAACACGGTGAGCGATTCGTCTAACAGTTGTGCCTGATTCTGAGCGAAATAGCCGATTTTAACGTTGTGGCCTACCTTGAGCGTGCCGGTGAACGGGATTTCACCCATGATACACTTGACGAGGGTCGACTTGCCCGCGCCGTTTTTGCCCACCAAGGCCACCTTCTCGCCGCGCTTGATGGTGAACGTGGCGTGGTCGAACACCTGGTGGTCGCCGTACCGCTTTCCCACGTTGTCGAGGATCAACGGGTAGTCGCCCGAGCGGGGAGCCGGGGGGAAACGCAGGTTGAGGTGGGAGGTGTCGACCTCGTCGACCTCGATGCGCTCGATTTTGGCCAGTTGCTTGATGCGACTCTGCACTTGCACGGCCTTGGTGGCCTGGTAGCGGAAACGCTGGATAAACGCCTCGGTGTCGGCGATTTGCTTCTGCTGGTTTTGGTAGGCGCGCATCTGTTGGGCGATGCGCTCGGCGTGCAGGGTGACGTATTTGGAGTAGTTGACATTGTAGTCGTAGATTTTGCCCATCGAGATCTCGATGGTGCGGTTGGTGACGTTGTCGATGAAGGCGCGGTCGTGGCTCACGAGCACCACGGCGCGGGCCTTGGTGGTGAGGAACTGCTCGAGCCACTGAATCGACTCGATGTCGAGGTGGTTGGTGGGCTCGTCGAGCAGCAACACGTCGGGTTTCTGGAGAAGGAGTTTGGCTAGCTCGATACGCATGCGCCAGCCGCCGGAGAACTCCTGCGTGGGGCGGTCGAAATCGCTGCGCAGGAAGCCCAGGCCGATGAGCGTTTTCTCGATTTGTGCCTCCTGGTTGTCGCTCTCTTCCATGGCCAGTCGCTCGGTGAGGTAGGTCATGTGGTCGATAAGGCGCTGATATTCAGGCGAGTCGTAATCGGTGCGTTCGGCCAATTGGCGGTTGGCCTCTTCGAAATCCTCGCGCAGCTTGTCCAAGCCCGAGAAGGCGAGGCGCACCTCGTCGATCACCGAGCGCTCGTCTTTCAACCTCATCTCTTGTGGGAGGTAGCCGATGGTGGTGTCGGCCGGAACGGAGACGCTGCCGCCCGTGGGAGTTTGGAGTCCGGCTATAATTTTGAGCATAGTCGACTTGCCCGCGCCGTTTTTGCCCACCAAGGCGATACGGTCGCGGTCGTTGATGACGTAGCTTACGTTGTCGAACAATTTCTTGGCCGAGAACTCGACCATTAATCCATTAATCGATACCACTTATGCTTGGTTCAATATTTTTTTAATGTCTTGCTTCAGAATGGGCAAATGTCGAGTTAAGATGCTCCACATCATAGCCTCATCCACGGAATCATAACCATGTATGACACGATTTCGACACCCTGTGATTGCTCTTGCATTGGGGATTGCGAAATCGGGATCTACTTTTTTGATGCGATTGACGGCTTCGCCCATTATTTCCACATTCCGTTCCAAAGCTTTTCTACGCAAGAGATCCTCTACAAACAAGTCGAATCGATTGGGAAAATCTTTATAAAACATCTCCACCTCTTCGATGGCTTGGAGCACGTCAAGAAGATATTTGTTTATACGTTCATCCATAGATTGGAAGTTTTGTGGAAGAAACGTTCTTGATAAAAATGGGATTGGTTAGCGACTTGCCAACCACCAAATCTACTTTACGTTGCAAAAGGGATTCCAGTGCGTCTTGTAAGTCGAAATAATTGGTAGCGTAATCAAAAGTGTTAGGGTCGAACGGCTCAAAATCTATAAGCAAGTCAATATCGCTATCATCGTGGAAACGATCGGTTAGCACAGAACCGAACACAGCCAATGATTTGACCTTGTGGAGGCGGCACAAGTCAATAATGCGTTGGAGATAATTTGTAAGAAATTTCATTTCAGTTATGCGTAACCTTTGTATTTCCCGCGAAGATACAAAAAATCCCTTACAGATGCAATTACTAAGGGTTGAGGAGGTCGTGGTGGAAGAAGTCCATGATTGAGCGGGCTTGGTCGAGGGCGACGGAGGCGGGTCCCGCAGGGTCGAGGGCCGCCGCGGCTTCGTAGGAGGAGATGGCGTCGGCCTTGCGGCCTAGGCGCCACAGCGCCTTGCCGCGGAGGAAAAGGAAGGAGGCTTTAGCATTATCGCTGCCTCGCGGTAACGCTGAATCACCGCGAGAGGACAACTCGGCTAGGGCGTGGTCGATGGCGGCGAGGGCGTCGTCAAGGCGATTTTCGGCGATTAATTTCTCGATTATTTGGGCCGAATTATCGTTTATTGGGTCAATTATTTGCTCGGTCATAATCTTTTTCTTACTTTTGAATCGCCAAATATAGCAAAAAGATGAATACCATGCGCATTTTCCTCGCTATTGCCGTCACATTGGCCGCCCTGACAGGCTGGGGCGCCAACCCTACGGCCACGTCCTATACCCCCACCGAGTGCCAAGGCTCGCTGCGCCCTTACCCCACGCCGAGCGACTACTATGTAGTGCCCGACTCGTTAACGCCCGTGTATATCTCCCATGTGGGGCGGCACGGCTCGCGTTACCCGGCTTCGGCCACCCACAGCGTCACTCTGAGCCGGTTGCTACATCGCGCCGACTCGGCCAAAACAATCACTCCGCTCGGTCGCCGACTGATGCAAATCACTGATTACGTGATTGACGCGTCGCACAATCGCTGGGGCGCCCTCGACTCTCTCGGCGAAGCCGAGCAGCGAGGAATCGCCTCGCGCATGCTCCGCGCCTTCCCCAAAGTGCTTGACGGTGGCAAGGTGTACGCAATCTCCAGCTACTCACCGCGTTGTATGATGTCGATGTTCTCGTTCACTCATCAGCTTGACCGATTGAACAACACTACCGAGTTCACCACCTCGACGGGCCGCCAAAACTCGGAACTGATGCGACCCTTCGACACCGACAAGGACTACCGCGAATTCATCTCCACTGGCGACTGGCGCGTGCCGTATTACGATTTCATGAAACAGACTGTGCCCGTGACAGCCCTCGAGCGCGCCGTGGGCAAGTCGTTCCCCTGGACCGAGGATGACGACCGCCAGGAGTTGGCACTCGTCGAGTATTACGTGCTGGCCGGCCTTCAGTGCATGAGCGTGGATGTGAATCTATTGGACTTTTTCAACTCGCAAGAGCTCAACGCTTTATGGGCAACGTTCAACCTTCGGCAATACCTGCAACGTGTGGCCACAACCCTCTCGGCCGTGCCCGCTGAGATAGCCTCGCCGCTGTTGCTCGACATCATCGACCGGGCCGACGCGTTCCTCGCTGGAAAGAACCAAGGGCAGAACGTCGACCTGCGCTTCGGCCACGCCGAGACGCTGATGCCGCTGCTGTCGCTGATGCGCCTGCCGGGGTGCTATTATTTGACCAACTACTTCGACACGGTGGCGCTGCATTGGCACGATTTCGATGTCGTGCCGATGGCCGCCAACCTGCAGATAGTGCTGATGAAGACCAAAAAAGGCACCGTCTACGCACGCTTCGCCCTCAACGAAAAGGCCGTGACCCTCATCCCCAACGACACCCGCGAGATCATCCCCTGGGAAGAAGCCCGCGCCTACCTGATGCGCTGTATTCCACTCTACTACCAACCTTAGGGCTTTGATGCTTTAAATCTTTAAATCTTTAAAGAAAGAATTTCCCCATGGACAACTTCACCTATTACGCTCCCACGCGCTATATCTTCGGGCGCGACACCGTCGGCAAGGCCGGCGAAATGACCCACTGGATGGATTCCAAAAAAGTGCTGATAGTCACCGGTCAAGGCTCGGCGATACGCTCGGGCTTGGTTGCCCGCGTGGAGGCCTCGCTCGACCAAGCCAATATCCAACATCTTCTCCTGAAGGGTGTTAAGCCCAATCCCGAGGATACGCTCGTATATGAGGGCGCCGAGATATGTCGCCGCGAGGGCGTGGACGGACTTGTAGCCGTGGGCGGCGGCTCGGCTATCGACACCGCCAAGGCTATCGCCGCCGCGACGCTCTACGAGGGCGACTTTTGGGACTTCTTTGCCGGTAAGGCTGTCGTGGAGAAAGCTCTGCCCCTGGGAGTTGTGTTGACCATCCCCGCCGCCGGTAGCGAAGGCTCCGGCAACTCGGTGATTACCAATACAAAAACCAATCAAAAGGTGTCACTGCGCACCGACTCGGCCCTGCGGCCCCGCTGGTCGATTCTCGATCCCACGCTGACGTTCACCCTCCCGCCCTACCAAACGGCCAGCGGCATCGCCGACATGATGGCTCACATCATGGAGCGCTACTTCTCGCCCACTGAGGACGTTGAGGTGACCGACCGCCTCGCCGAAGGCCTGTTGATGGCGATTATCGAGGAGGGACCCAAGGTGATGACCAAGCCCGACGACTATCAAGCGCGCGCCAACATCATGTGGGCTGCCACCCAGGCCCACAACGGCCTCTGCGGCTGTGGCCGTCGCGAGGATTGGGTAAGCCACTTTATGGAGCACGAGATCTCGGCCCTCTACGGCGTGACTCACGGCGCTGGCTTGGCCGTCGTGTTCCCCGCTTGGCTGTCGTTTATGGCCCATCACAAAGTAGGGAAAGTGGCCCAATGGGCACGCCGCGTGTGGGGTTGCACCTCCCATGACGACCTTACGGCCGCGCTAGAGGGAATCGATGCCCTGAAGGCGTTCTTCGGTCGCATCGGTCTGCCCGTCACTTTCGCTGGCTTGGGCATCGAGGACCCCGACATCGACGCCTTGACCCGTAACCTGCACGTCACCAAGGGCGCCACCATCGGCGGTTACCTCCCCCTGACAGCCACAGAAACCGCCGCCATCTACCGCCTCATGCTGTAGGCATGTAGCGTCGGATGGTGTAAAAGAGGTGAAAGAGGGTTAAAAAAATTTGCAGAAGTGGTGGCAATCGTGTATTTTTGCGGAAAAGAAGAAAAACATGGAGCAAAAATCCCCGAAAACCGCCGCTGCCACTCCTGCAACGGCCCCCTCTGCGGCTATCCCTGCGGCTTCTCCTAGCGCTGTGACCGCCCCCCCGGTAGCTAAGCCTGCCCCCGGCGCTCCAGCACCCGCGCCCGCGCCCGCCAAGCCCCATCTTACCCCTGAACAGGAGGACGAAATGATCGAGGCTGCGTTCCGCGACGTGGTCGACGGCTACCTCAGCAGCAACCACCGCAAGAAGGTGGAAATCATCGAGCGCGCCTACCGATTCGCCAAGGAGGCCCACAAAGGTATCCGACGCCGCTCGGGCGAGCCGTACATCCTTCACCCCATCGCCGTGGCCAAAATCGCCTCCCAGGAGATCGGCCTTGGCTCCACCTCAATCTGCGCCGCCCTGCTCCACGACGTGGTTGAGGACACCGACTACACGGTCGAGGATATCGAGCAGCATTTCGGGGCCAAGATCGCCCAATTGGTCGCTGGATTGACCAAAATTTCGGGTGGTATCTTCGGCGACAAGGCCTCAGCGCAGGCCGAAAACTTCCGCAAACTGCTGCTTACTATGTCGGAGGACATCCGCGTGGTGCTCATCAAGATGGCCGACCGCCTGCACAACATGCGCACCCTCGGCTCCATGGCCCCCAACAAGCAGTATAAAATCGCCGGCGAAACGCTTTATATCTACGCTCCGCTGGCCCACCGCTTGGGCCTGTTCGCCATCAAGACCGAGTTGGAGGATCTGGCGTTCAAATACGAGCACCCCGTGGCCTACGAGCGCATCACCCAGCAGATTCGCGAGAGTGAGGCCCACCGCGCCGCCGAGTACAACGACTTCCTTACCCCCGTCAAGGCAAAGCTCGACACAATGGGGCTTGACTACGAGGCCAAAGCCCGCGTCAAGAGCAACTACTCCATCTGGAAAAAGATGGAGACCAAGCACGTGCCATTTGAGGAGGTATACGACCTTTATGCCGTGAGGATCATCTTCGAATGTGACGACCAGGAGAAGGAGAAGCAGATATGCTGGAACATCTACTCGGCAATCACCGACCTCTACAAGCCCCACCCCGACCGCCTGCGCGACTGGATCTCCAACCCCAAGGCCAACGGCTACCAGGCGCTGCACATCACCGTGATGGGTCCCGACGGCAACTGGGTGGAGGTGCAAATCCGCTCACGCCGCATGGACGAGATAGCCGAAAAGGGTTTCGCCGCCCATTGGAAGTACAAAATCGGCGAGGGCGACGAGGAGAGCGAGCTCAACGTGTGGCTACGCACGATCAAGGACATCCTCGACAACCCCGAGCCGACGGCCATGGACTTCCTCGACACGCTGAAGCTCAACCTGTTCTCGTCGGAAATCGTCGTCTTTACCCCTAAGGGCGAGCTGATTACCCTGCCCAACAACTCCACCGTGCTCGACGTGGCCTTCTCGCTCCACTCTCAGATAGGCATGCACTGCATCGCCGGCAAGGTCAACCACAAGCTCGTGCCGCTGAGCCACAAGCTGCAGAGCGGCGACCAGGTGGAAGTGCTCACATCACAAAGCCAAACCCCTCAGCCCGAATGGATTAACTTCCTCGCAACGGCCAAGGGCAAGACTCGCCTGCGCCAAGCCCTGCGCAAAGAGCAGCAAACCATCATCGACAAGGGCCGCGAGATATGGCAAAAAACTCTCGAGGAGAAAGGCCTCGAGGAGAACAACGAACTACTAACCAAGGTCCTAGGCAACCATCACCTCACCAACCGCGACGAACTTTACCTTATGCTCGGGCGCGAGGAGGTGCTGCCGGCCGACCTTATGTTCCCACGCCAGCCCGGCAACAACTCATCCATCTGGAAGAAGCTGCTGCGCCGCAACAAGTCGCAGGAACAACCAGCCGCCCCCGGCGACAAGCCCAAGAACCCGCCAATCAACTTCAAGGAAACCTACGTGCTCCACTACGACGAAACCGGCGCCAACTTCAAGTTGGCCGACTGCTGCTCGCCTATCCCCGGTGACGACGTGATGGGTTTCGTCAACGACGACAACGAGGTGATCGTGCACTCGCTCAGCTGCCCGCGTGCCACGGCGCTAAAGGCCAGCTATGGACCGCGCATCGTGAGCACCCGCTGGGACGGTCAAGGCGCCAAGTTCCTTGCCCATATCCGCATCGAGGGAGTCGACCGACACTGCATCCTCCAAGAGCTTATCCAGATGATCTCGACGTCGATGAATCTTGACATCCGCAAATTGGACATCGAGGCCCAGCGCGAGGTGTTCCAGTGCGACCTCGACGTGCGTGTCGACGATGCCGAAGTGGTCGACGACCTCTGCTCCAAGGTGAAGAAAATCGACGGAGTAAAGCAGGCGAGGAGAGTCTACTAGGTTTTAAGTGTTAGTGATTAGTGATTAAGTATGATAGCTAAGTTGATGCGAGCCTGAGGCGAAGCTATTCTAACAACTAAAAACTGAGATGAACAATTTGTCGAATAATATATGGGGAAGGCTAATATTATTTTTAGCTGCCACTATTCTGTTGTTTTATTTTTGGCCCAGAAGCGACACCCGGCACTATACTTATGAGATAAACCGTCCGTGGGCTTACTCGCTGCTGACGGCACCCTTTGACATCCCCGTGGAGCGCGACTCGATAGCCGCCGCGGCCATCCGCGACTCTATCGACGCGTCGTTCGTCCCGGTGTTCCGCCGCGACGAGTCCCCGAAAGCCGCCATCCTCGAGGCGATTCGTAAGGCCACCAACATCACTCCCTCGGAGCGCCTGCGCTTGGCCAAGGCTGTGGAGCGCGTCTACGCCACCGGCATCATCGACAACCCCACCTACACCCTTATCCAGGCTGGGAGCCTGCCCCAGATGAAATTCATCGAAAACTCGGTGGCTACTACCGTGCTATCCTCGGATTTCCTCTCTCAGCGCCAAGCCTACCAACAGATTGACGCTGAGTTCACTACCTCCGAGGCCAAGCGAGATATCCAGGCCCTGAAACTCTCGTCGCTTCTCAACCCCAATGTGCTGCGCGACACAGTCGAGACCAAGCGCCTCTACGACGAGAAAATCACACGCGCCATGGCTCCCATCGGTGTCATCCAGCAGGGTGAACGCATAATCGACAAAGGCGACATCGTCACCCCCCAACTGTTCACCATTCTCCAAACCTACGAGAACATGGCCCGCAACAACGCCTCGGGGATGGACGGCGCCCTCTACCTCACCTGGCTCGGCATACTCTTTTACATCCTGATATGCTTGTCGTCGCTGGGATTCTACCTCGCCCTGTTCCGCAAGCGCATCTGGGACCGCCAAAAATCGGTGATGTGCATCTTGATCCTCACCGTGGGCCTGTACATCCTCGCGGCCGTCACCCACACGCTCGTGTGGGCAGCCCTATATGTGGTGCCTTTGGCCATCTTGCCTATCGCATTGACCGTGCTATTCGACTCACGCACAGCCACTTTCTGTCTGATTATGATTGTGTTGCTAGTGATGCCGTTATCAACGTTCCCGATGGAGTTTGTATTTGTGCAAACAATAGCGGGATTGACCGCAATCTACTCGTTGAAGGAGTTCTCGCGTCGTAGCCAGTTGATACGCTCGGCCGCACTGGTTTTTGTGGCTTATGCGTTGAGTTACACTGCATTGGAGCTGTCGCTCAACGGTGATTTCGCCACCGTGTCGCCCCGTATGATCGGCTACTTCGGCATCAACGCCGTGCTGCTGTCGTTCGCCTACATGTTGATTTTCATTCTCGAGAAGGCGTTTGGGTTCACCTCGGTGGTGACCATGGTTGAGCTGAGCGACATTAACAATCCCGTGCTCAGGGAGTTGTCGCAGGAGTGCCCAGGCACGTTCCAGCACTCGATGGCGTTGAGCACGCTCGCCTCCGACGCCGCCCAGCGCGTGGGTGCCAACGTGCAATTGGTGAGAACGGCCGCACTCTACCACGATATCGGCAAACTCAACAACCCGGCGTTTTTCACTGAGAATCAGCATGGTGTGAATCCCCACGACGCACTCGACCCAACGCAGAGTGCCAAAATCGTGATTCGACACGTCACCGACGGCCTCGCCCGAGCTTCCAAGGAGAAACTCCCCCAAGTGATCAAGGACTTCATCGCCCAGCACCACGGGCGCGGCAAAGCCAAATACTTCTACAACACCTACTGCCGGCAACACCCCGACGAGGAGATCGACGAAAACCTGTTCACCTATCCCGGGCCGAATCCCCAGACCCGCGAGGCCTCCATCATGATGATGGCCGACGCCGTCGAGGCCGCCTCGCGCTCGTTGAAGGACTACTCCCCCGAGTCGATCACCGCCTTGGTCAACAAAATTATTGACGGGCAGATCGCCGACGGGTTGCACTCGGAGTCGCCCATATCTTTCCGCGACATCGCCACGATCAAGGACGCCTTCATCCGCCGCCTGCGCACGATGTACCACGCACGCGTCTCCTACCCCGAGGATATCAAGCGACAGCGATAGCGGGAAGTTAAAAGTCAAAAGTCAAAAGTCAAAAGTCAAAAGTTTGACAGAAAATTGCTATCTTTGTGGGTGACTAATTCCTAATACCGAGTAATGGACCATTATATAGTATCGGCCCGCAAGTACAGGCCCTCGACGTTTGGCAGCGTGGTGGGCCAAAAAGCCCTTACGGCTACGCTGAAAAACGCTATCGCCACCCATCGCCTGGCCCATGCCTACCTGTTCACGGGCACACGCGGCGTGGGCAAAACCACTTGCGCACGCATTTTCGCCAAAACCATCAACTGCGAGCACCCCACGGCGGACGGCGACCCTTGCAACGAATGCGACTCCTGCCGCGAGTTCAACGAGGGCCGCTCGATGAACATTATCGAGCTTGACGCTGCCTCCAATAACAGCGTCGACGATATCCGCGCCCTCAACGAGCAAGTGCAGGTGCCTACCTCGTCGGGTAGCTACCGCGTGTTCATCATCGATGAGGTGCACATGCTGTCCAACCAAGCCTTCAACGCCTTCCTCAAGACACTTGAGGAGCCGCCAAGCTACGCCGTGTTCATCCTCGCCACCACCGAGAAACACAAGATCATCCCCACGATCCTTTCTCGTTGCCAGATTTACGACTTCTCGCGCATCACCATCACCGACATTGTCGATCATCTGGAGTATGTGGCCAAGCAGGAAGGGTACACCGTGGAGCGCCCGGCCCTGCGCGTGATCGCCTCCAAGGCCGACGGCGCCATGCGCGACGCCCTGTCGATATTCGACCAGGTGGTGGCATCCTCGCGAGGCAACGTCACCTACCAGAGCGCTATCGACAATCTCAACGTGCTCGACGAGGCCTTCTACTCGCGGCTGATGGAATGTTTTCTTAGCCAGGACGTGCCCAACGCCCTACTTATATATAAGGAGATACGCGACCGCGGATTTGATGCCCATTTCTTCATCACGGGCCTTGCGTCCTACCTGCGCAACCTGATGGTGGCCTCCAACCCGGCGACCAAGACCCTGCTCGAGGGCGATCAGGAAGTTATCGACCATATGGAGCAACTTGCCCACCGAGCCTCGCCGCAATTCTTTTACCAGGCAATGAGCCTGTGCAATTCGGCCGACTTGAGTTACCGCGACGCATCGAACAAAAACTTCCTAGTCGAGCTGCTGCTCATTCGACTATGCCAACTACTGAGCCCCTCCCCCAATTGTAACGGCGACGGAGAGGGGCGACTAAAACCCATCGCCGTTAGCGGGACAGGCCCCCAAACCCCCGAAACGGGGGCTTCCCGAGCTGGGACAACGTCCGCGCCAGCCCTGGGGGGGCCGGCCTTGGACGGCCGTAACCGCACAGCTCCGCAAACGTCCGCGCCAGCCCTAGGGGGGCCGGCCTTGGACGGCCGTAACCGCACAGCCCAGTCAAGTGCCCCCGCTATGCCCCGCCGCTCCCGCCTTTCGATCCACGGCCACGCCCCCGAGGCCGCTCCCGCTCCCCAGGCAACCCATCAGGCCGCTCCCAAGCGCGCCAAACCCGTCACACTCGAGGCCGTCATCGCAGCCTGGAACAAATTCCCAGAGCTTCACCCCACCGAGAAGATCCTCGAGAACACCATGCGCGAGGCCCAGCCCTCGGCCGGCGTGATGACAGTGCCGCAGCAAGCTGACGGCAAGACCCCAGTGCTGCCCACGGCGCCATTGACGGTGAAGGTGGAGAATGACATGCAGGCCGAATTGGTAAGGAGGTTTTTGCCCGAGATTACCCAATACGTGCGCGACGCGGTGGAGAACGACTCATTGGAGTTCAAGGTGGAGGTGAATCACGGCCCAGCGTCGCCCTCGACTTGGAACGAGCGCGAGGTGCTCGCCCACATGGCCGAAAACCCCGAGATAAAAGCCTTTATAACCGACTTGAAGCTGACCCTGATATAGTGGTTAGTGGTTAATGGTTAACGGTTAATGGTTAATGGTTAATGGTTAATGGTTAATGGTTAATGGGGCTTTATTCCTTTAATCCTTTATTCCTTTAAAGAATGAAAGGAGGAAAGAATGAAAGGAGGAAAGAATGAAAGGAAATCACTGAAAACTGAAGACTGAAAACTGAAAACTGAAGACTAAGATGTATAGCCCGAGGAATAAGCGCATAAGAGCCGCGGTGGTCGCGATTGCGGCCGTCGCCGCCGTCGTGTGGGCTATCTGGTGGATCGCCGCGCCGGGTGGAATCACCGAAATCGACCCCGAGCGCTACCCCGTGCGAGGCATTGACGTGTCGTCGCACAACGGTCCGATCGATTTCGATCAAGTGGCCGAAAGCGGGATCCATTTCGCATTGATCAAGGCCACTGAGGGCGCCACCTTCCTCGATCCCTCATTCTCAGGTAACTTTCGCAATGCCAAAGCCGCTGGGTTGAAAGTGGGGGCCTATCATTTTTTCCGCTTTGAAACCTCGGGCTATATGCAGGCCCTGAACCTGCTCAACTCGGTGCGCGGACTCGACCTCGATCTGCCCTTGGTAATAGATATCGAGGAATGGGGCAATCCCTACACGCGCCCCACGGCCACCATCCGACAAGAGGTGCGGACAATGGCCGAAATCCTTGTTTCCGAGGGTTATGGAGTGATGATTTACACCAATAAGGACGGCCACTCTCGCTACGTGGAGGGCTACTTGGACGACTTGCCCCTGTGGATATGCTCGTTCACCGACCCGCCCACGTCGGCCCAATGGCATCTGTGGCAGTTCTCCCACAAGGGAAAAGTGCCGGGCGTGCGGGGACGCGTCGACCTCAACACATTCATCGGCGACACCGCCCAATTCAACGCCTATACCTCCAAGTGATAGTACGGAAGCCGGCCCGACTTCCCCCTACCCCCTTATTTCAGGAGCTCGTCGATATGCTCGAGATAGTCGAGCGTGTCGTCGAGGAAGAAGGTCAATTCGGGAGTCTTGCGGAGCTGGAAGCGCACCTTCTGCGCCAAGTCGTAGCGGATGGTCTTGGCGTTGCGCTTGATGTTTTCGAGGATGGTTTGCGACTTGTCGGAGGGGAACACCGACAGGTACACGCGGGCCACGCTCAGGTCGGGCGACACGCGCACGGCGCTCACCGATACAAGTACACCCTGGGTTTTCGCCGTCTGTAGGCGGAAGATTTCGCTCAACTCCTTCTGGAGCAAGCGGGCTATCTTGGCTTGGCGGGTTGTTTCCATAATCTTTGCTTTTTAGTAATAACACATAGTCGCGGCTTAAAGATTTAGGGATTTAATGATTTAAAACATTAACCCTTTAAATCCTTACTTGGAGAAGTAGAAGTTGAGGACGTCGCGGGCGGCGATGAACGACGATTGCTGGTTGTTGAGCACAAGCCGCTCGCGGTCGGCGAGCATCTCCTCCACGGCCGGGTCGCCGTAGAACGCCTCGCGCAGACGCTCGTTGATAGTCTCGTACATCCAGTAGCGGGATTGCTGATTGCGCTTTTGGTCGAAATATCCCGTGCGCCGGGCAAACTCGAAATATCGGTCGATCATATCCCACACCTCCTTGATTCCGAGCTCGTAATAGCCGGAATAGGTCAATACCTCGGGGCGCCAGCCGCTTTCGGGCAGCGGGAACAGGCGCAGGGCCGAAGCGAATTGCGTCTGGGCCAAGCGGGCCGCGTCGACGTTGTCGCCGTCGCATTTGTTGATGACGATGCCGTCGGCCATCTCCATGATGCCGCGCTTGATGCCTTGCAGCTCGTCGCCGGTGCCGGCAAGCTGGATAAGCAGGAAAAAGTCGACCATCGAGTGCACGGCCGTCTCGCTTTGGCCCACGCCTACGGTTTCGACAAAAATGTTGTCGAAGCCCGCGGCCTCGCACAGCACGATCGATTCGCGCGTCTTACGTGCCACCCCGCCCAAGCTACCGGCCGAGGGGGAAGGGCGAATGAAAGCGTTGGGGTGTTGCGAGAGCTTCTCCATGCGCGTCTTGTCGCCCAAGATGGAGCCCTTGGTGCGCTCGCTCGAGGGGTCGATGGCGAGCACGGCGAGTTTGCCACCTTTCTCCAGCACGTGGAGGCCGAAAACGTCGATCGACGTCGACTTGCCGGCACCGGGAACCCCTGTGATTCCCACGCGGCGGGATTTACCCGAGTAAGGGAGGCATTTCTCGATTACCTCTTGCGCAAGCGCGTAATGATCCGGGGCTTGGCTCTCAATGAGTGTTACCCCGCGCGAGAGCATCGTCACATCGCCCTTGAGAATGCCCTCGACGATCTCGGCGACCGTGGGCATACGGCGCCGCCGTGGGCGGAAATATGGGTTGACCGAGGGCGGCTGGACCACGCCTGAGTTGACGGTGAGTCCGGCGTATTGGTCGTCGTTTTCGGGATGATGGTGGTGGGTGTCCATGGCTTTATTTAACGTCTCCGACAGCGCGGAGAATAAGGTTGGAGTTTTGATAATCGTTGGTAATCACCGAGATGCGGGCGTTGAGTAGCTCCGAAGGGAGTTGGGTGGGATCGACCGTGACGGTCAAGGTCGCGGCCTTGTTTTTCTTCACTTTTTCGGGTGTAACGGTAACCGAGACGACCCCAGGATCATTGGAATAGGCGCGGCGAATCAGCAAGGGGTTATCGCCACGGTTATAGATTGAGATTGAACCTGTTACAAGCCCTCCATCACGGGAGATGGTACCATACTCGATGGTACCGCTCTCGGTGGCCACAACCGGAGCTTTGGCCTTGGCAGTGGGAGTCATCATCGAGAAATCCTCCTGCACCATGGCAACGGCGTCGATCGTGATGGGATTGGACTCGCCACGGTCAGGGTAGAGGGTGAATGTCGATGTCACGAGGCCGTAATCGGGCGCGTTTAGACCGTCAAAACTGAGCATAATCGTGCGTTGCTCGGCCGGGGCGATGAACAGGGCCCCGTTGAGCCGCACGGTGATGTATTCTGGCAGACCTTCCCAGTGGGGCCAGATCGTGTCCTTGGAGTTGTTGTATGCCTCGATCATGGCCGACCCGTGGCGGGTGTTCTTCACCGAGCCGAACGCGGCCACGGTTGAACGCAACCGCATCGGGCCCTCGCCTTGCGGGTAGCGCTGGGTGATAGTGGCACCATCGCCCACGACTACGCCCTTGATTCTCAGCGAGGTGGAGATATTCTGGTCGTCGCCCCCAGTGGAAATATCCACCTTCACCTTTTTGTCGAAACGTCCCGGACGGCCTATGGGGTCGAAGGTAACTTCGACGGTTGAGGTCTCACCGGGGAGGATGGGCGACGTGGAGAATTTGGGGGTGGTGCAGCCGCAAGAGGCTCGTGCCGAGACAATTGCCACGGGCACGATGCCTGAGTTTTTGACCTGGAAGTCGCAGGTGACGTTGCCGTCACGCTCGTCTATGGCGCCGAAATCGTGCACCAGCTCGTTCCAGTCGACGCTCGCCTGCGCCGACGCCAGCAACGGAAAGACTAATAGGATTAAAAATATATTTTTCATTTTACGCTTTATCGCTTTAACGCTTTATCGCTTTATCGCTTTATCGCCTCGTAAGCTTCCGGAAGCCCCCGTTTCGGGGGTTTGGGGGCCGATCCC
>JAJPXC010000078.1 GCA_021205635.1 Bacteroidales bacterium
CGATTACAGCCTGGCGGCAGCCCTGCCCCAGACACACTGACTGAAACACTACCATCGGCATCGGTACGCTCCTCAAAGGTGCAGTTCCACCACCAATACCAGGCGGGACTCATCGACACCTCGTCGCTGGTGAGCTCGTCACCCGAGTACACGACGTAGTTGGTAGCACTTGCGCCGAGAGCCATAGCAACGCCCAGCGCTGAAAGTAAAAACTTTTTCATTGGATGAATTTTTGGTTTAAGGGAATTATTTATTATGGTTATTTTCGGTAAAAGAGTCGTGCTTCGCACTCTGATGGGATGGTTGTTTGGTGTCGTCCGGCAGCTTTCGTGCTACGCACTCCGAGCAGCGGTTAACAATTAGAGTCGCGCTACGCGCTAGGCTAGCCTAGCTGGCATAAGGGGTGTCGCTACACGCTAGGATGGCGCGTAGGGCACGAGGTCGCGGGGATGTGAACAAGGTGTTGCACTATGAATTTTGGCTATTATGCTAAATCACCGCAAATATATGTAAAATTATCTAATTAGCTGAATCTCTTAACAATCTTTAATACGAAAATGCGACAGCCCCGCCGAATGGGCGGGGCTGTCGGGCTATGGTGGGGTAGGGGTTATACGCCTTGGAGCTTGAAGTTGATGGGGAGGGTGTACCACACGTTCACTGCCTGGCCATTCATCTTGCCGGGGATGAACTTGGGGAGAGCCTTCACCACGCGGACGGCCTCTTTGTCGAGGTCGGGGTCCTTACCGCGAAGTACCTTGACCTCGCCGATAGTACCGGTCTTGGTAACAACGAACTGTACTACCACGCGGCCCTGGATGTTGTTCTCGGCGGCCATGGGAGGATAGCGGAGGTTCTTGCTGATCCAAGCGTAAAGCTCGCCCTCGCCTCCGGGGAATTGGGGCATCTGCTCTACGGCGGTGAACACTTTGTTCTCCTCTACGGGTTTCTTCTCCTCGACGACGATCTCGTCCTTGTGCTCGCGAACGACGTTCAAGTCATCGGTACCCTTGTCGAAGTTGGTGGTACCAACGGCGGTCTGGGTGTCCTTGATTTCGTCCTGGCTCTTGATCTCCTCCTGCACTTCGTTGTCGGCGGCGATGGCGAGCTCGGTTACTTTCACGGTGTTGAGCACCTCTTCGGGGAGTACTTCAGGTTTTTGCTCTTCAACGCGCTGCTGCTCTTCCTCCTGCTCTTCCTCTTCAGCGTCGGCCTCGGCCAGGGATGCGAGCGACTGCTCGATCTGGTCCTCGGGCTTGGCCTCGGGCTTGGGGAGCTTGTCGATGACGAACACGATAGCGAGGATGGCTGCAATCACGATGACTACTGCTATCATAGCGCGGTTGTGGCGACGGTCGGATTCTTTGCGCATCTCATATGCGCCGAATTCCTGGTTGCGTCCCTCAAATACTATGTCGCGCCATTCTTTTGATGAAAGATCTACATCTTTTGCCATTGTCTTGTTACGGTGTTACATTAGTTAATATAGATATTCATCACGCAGTTACTTTCGGTTCTTGGCAAGGTAGTCGAGAATGAGCACCGAGTCGACTTGGTTGATGTTGTCGATCTGGTAGCGTGAGATCTGGTTGATCTGCATCTCGTCGAGAGCGGTAATGACGCTTTCCCAGGAAGCCTCGGGGGTGGCCTTGATGATCACAACCGGGCGGGTAAGGGTGGAGTCGTTACGGATCTTCTTGGCCAACGCTTGATACTCGTCCTCCGAGATCTCTTTGTTGCGCCATTTGGTTTTTTGCTCTTCGATACGCTTGAGAACTTCCTTGTTCTTGTTGTGTAGGATGTTACGGATACCCTGGGTCTCGCCGCCCTCGTTGCCGATGAAGTGCTCCACCTTGAGGTTGGAGTTGTCGATGAGGCCGTCGTGGTCGGCATCCTCTACCACGGGCTTGCCCTCGTAGTAGTAGATGGTATTCAGGGGTTTTCCGTCGGGACCGTTTTTCACGTTGCCCTGGCTGTCGCGTTCGGTAGCCAGGATGAGCGTGATGGCTTCTGATTCTTTAGCTTTGTTCTGCTCAGCGGCTTCCACCTTCTCGTTTGAGGGGAGGGAGATGTTGAGCGTCTGCGACTTGATCATCGTGGTACAAAGCATGAAGAACGTGATCAGAAGCATGTTCATGTCGACCATAGGGGTAAAGTCGACGTGGATTTGCATCTTTTTCTGGGCGCCTTTTTTCTTTTTGCCGCCACCAGATGATTGTTCTATCTGTGCCATAATGATTAGTCTTGTTCAGTTTTGAGGGCAGTCATGACGCTGAAGCGGTTCATCTTCATGGTCTGCAGGTTGTCAAGTACCTGGTGCACCGTCGAGAAGGGGGTGCCGCGGTCGGCTTTCACTGCAATACCTTCACCCGACTTCATGGCCGACTGCAGGTTGTCGTTGCCTGAGTTGTAGATAGCGCGCATCCAGATCTGGAACTCGTTGGTTACGATCTTCTGTCCATCAGCGTCGGTGTACACAATCTCTTTCATGGGGATACCCACCTGGGGGTTGCTCATGTCGGAGATGAACTCGTCTTGCTTGGTTTGGGACAGGTTGAGGAACGCGTGCATGTTCTCCATCGGCACGCCAAACATGTTGATTTTGGCGAACTTATTGAGATCAGCCGTCGTGATCTGCGGGTCTTTCCCGGTGTACTTCTTGTAGTTGCTGGCAGCCTGCTCAAGCACTTGCTTGCGGGTGGCTTCCGAGCCCCAGATGTCGGCCATATCGGCGTCGGCGTCACCGGCGATGCCGATGAATACCTTTCCCTCGGGGGAGACGAGCACCGAGGCGACATTGGCCGTGGGCACCTTGATCTCCGATACCGACGACGGGGTGATCACCGTCGTGGGCTCTTTCTGGAGGAAGGTTGAAGTCAACATGAAGAAAGTAAGCAGAAGGACGGTCACGTCGCTCATCGCCGTCATGTCGATGAGCGTGCTCTTCCTTTTAATTTTTACTTTTCCCATATTTACCTTTTGGAATTAATAGATTTGTGGATTGATTCGTTGAAAGGGAAACGTGGGATTAGTGGGTGGCTGCGAACGACTGCACGATCGAGAAACCAATCTCGTCGATAGCGTAGGTGAGGTTGTCGATTTTGTTGGTGTAGAAGTTATAGGAGATTACAGCGAACGCACCGGTGGCGATACCGAAGGCGGTGTTGATAAGGGCCTCCGAGATACCGGTCGAGAGCTCGGTGGAGTCGGGAGCGCCAGAAGCGGCGAGGGCCTGGAACGACTTGATCATACCGATCACAGTACCGAGCAGTCCGACAAGGGTACCGAGGGTGGTGAGGGTGGCGACGATGGGGAGGTTCTGCTGGAGTGCAGGCATCTCGATGGCGGTTGCCTCCTCTACCTCTTTCTGGAGGGTGGCGATCTTCTGCTCTTTGGTCAGGACGGTGTTCTTGTCCATCTCCTCGTAGCGGTTGAGGGCAGCGCTAACAACAGCGGCAACGGAGCCTTTCTGCTTCTTGCAGAGAGCCTGTGCGCCGGCGATGTCGTTGGTCTCGAGGCATTTCTTCACGCCCTTGACGAAGTTGGTGATGCTACCGGTGCCCTTAGCGGAACGGAGGGCGATCCAGCGCTCAACCGAGAGAACGATAACGGTCAAAAGGAGGGTTTGGAGGATAGGCACGATCACGCCGCCTTTGAAGATGGTGCCAACCAGGTCGTTGGGGTGGGCGTTGATGTTGCTGAAGAACATCGAGCTGGGCAGGGAGGCCTCGTCGATGCCCTCAAGGTTGCCCTCAAGGTTGAAGTGAGAGGGATGACCAAACACGAAGAGGAACAGGCAAACGGCCACGATGAAACATGCGATGATTACCAAGAATGCGTTCTTGATACCGCGTACGTTGCTCCCAGAGTTGTTGGGCTTTACGGGCTTAGTAGCTTCCATAATTTACAAAAAATCGTTTTTTAGATTATTAATATGATTAGTTTAGTTTTTTTGAGTTTCTATACTATTTTTGGTTTTTGGTTAAGGTGTACTTGCTCAAGGTTACACTATCCATTTGGGCGGTGGGAACGCTTTCCCCGCCGGGTGGTTGACCGTATTGCTTCCGAGACTGTCGCTGTGGGCTTGGCATTAGCAAGGCGTGTGGCTCATGGCTGCATTGGTCGTTGTCAGGCTTGCGGGTCGCGGCCTTCGCTGGGCGTGTTTTTGTATCCCGCTCGGAGCGCTCTTCACAAATCTTCTTGCAAAATTAGGGCTGATTTTTCAATTATCAAAATTTTGTAGTGTCAAAATTTTTTAAATTATCCTTTGCGGGCCGTTTTGTAGCCCACGGGTGACAAATTTCTTAACTTTCATATTCTAAAATTATGTCGCATAACATATAATGGCGTTAACGCCGAAGGATAAAGGGAAAAGGCCTCTGGCCAAGGATAAAGGGTAAAGGATATAAGGAGGAAAGGCGATGCCGCGTGTCACTGTCCCCTAGCGGCGTTAAAGCGTTAAAGCGTTATAGCGATAAAGCGAGAAGAATAAAGGGAGAAAGGAGTAAAGGCGATGCCGCGTGTCCCTGTCCCCTCGCGGCGTTAAAGCGTTAAAGCGTTATAGCGATAAAGCGAGAAGAATAAAGGGAGAAAGGAGGAGAAAAAGAGGAGAAAAGAGGGAATTTTCGCATGATTGAGGGCAAAGAAGAAAAAATTGGGGGAAAACGCGCTTTGTTAAAAATTAAATCGGTAACTTTGCACTCGTTAAAAATTAAAAAATCCCTCATGAGCCTAAATTTATCACTCAACAAAGGATTGGATTTGTGCCTCCAAGGGGCTGCCAAGCAGGGCGAGCCCCGTTTGGTGACTGTTGACCGCGTGGCCGTCGTGCCCGATGATTTTCCCGGATTGACCCCCAAATTGGCAGTCGCCGAGGGCGACAAGGTAGAGGCCGGACAGCCGCTGCTCACCGACAAGTGGCACCCCGAGATCAAAATAGCATCCCCGGCTTCGGGCACCGTCAAGGAGATCGTCCGCGGAGCCCGTCGCAAGCTCGAGCGCGTGGTTGTCGAGGTCGACCCCTACGCCGGCAAGCCCGCCGCCAAGGTGCCCGCGCAAGCCACAGCCGACGACATCAAGGCGGCCCTGTTGGCCTCCGGCCTTTGGGCTATGATGCGCCAGCGTCCCTACGACGTGGTGCCCGACGTGGAGGCCGCTCCCCGCGACATCTTCATCACCGGCTTCGACTCCGCTCCCCTGGCCCCCGACTTGGCCCAGGCCGTCAACGGCAAAGAGAAGGAATTGGCCAAAGGCGTCGAGGTACTCCAGAAATTGACCGCCGGCAAGGTGTACATCTCCCGTCGCGACGGCGAAACGCTCAAGGATGTGCCTGGCGCCGAGATGGTTGATGTCAAAGGACCGCACCCCTCGGGCAACGTGGGCGTGTTGATGGCCAACGTTAAGCCCGTCAACAAGGGCGAGACCGTTTGGGGTTTGGACATCGTCACCCTGGAGCGCATCGGCGAGTATATGCTCACGGGCGCCGTGCCGATGCACACGCTGGTTGCCATCACCGGCTCGGAGCTCTCGGATCCTCAGCTTGTTACCACTCTTATCGGAGCCGACGTCGCTCCCCTGCTCAAGGGCTTGGTTAAGGACGACGGTCGCCATCACCGCGTTATCGCCGGCAATGTCCTCACGGGTGTCAAAATTCCCGAGGACGGTTATCTGCGTTTCCCCTACCGCCAAGTGACGGTGATCCCCGAGGGCGACGACGTGGCCGAGTTCATGGGATGGGCATCGCTCTCACCCAAGGCGCAGAGCGTAAGTCGCTCCTTCCTTGGCCACTTCTTCAAGCGTCCCGCGGCCCCCGATGCCCGCATCATGGGTGGGCGCCGAGCTATGATCATGTCGGGCGAGTACGACAAGATGATCCCCATGGACATCATGGCCGAGTACCTTATCAAGGCAATCATCGCCAAGGATATCGACCGCATGGAGGCCCTGGGCATCTACGAGGTGGCTCCCGAGGACTTCGCGATGGCCGAGTACGTCGACACCTCCAAGCTGCCCTTGCAGCAGATCGTGCGCGACGGCCTCAACTACCTCAAGAAAGAGCTGAGTTAGTGCACAGTGAGTGCATAATGCATCTACAATGAGTCGATTTCTCTCGATTTCGGTCGATTTCAGTCGATTTCAGTCGATTTCAGTCGATTTCAGTCGAAACTAAAAACTAAAAACTAGAAACTAAAAACTCCATAACTTAGTGAAAGCGTTACGCAAATATCTCGATCGCGTGAAGCCCAACTTTGAGCCGGGAGGACGACTGCACGCGTTGCGGTCGGTTTACGACGGGTTTGAGCCATTCCTCTTCACCCCCGCCACCACCTCCAGCTCCGGGGTACACATTCACGACCGCATGGACTCCAAGCGCACGATGACCATCGTTATCGTCGCCCTGCTGCCCTGCTTCCTATTTGGCATGTACAACACTGGCTATCAGCATTGGTTGGCCAGCAGTGCCACAAGTTTCCCCTTCTGGGAGCTGCTCCTTTACGGCTTCCTGGCCGTGTTGCCCCGCATCATCGTAAGCTACGTGGTGGGATTGGGTATCGAGTTTATCGTCGCCCAGTGGCGCAACGAGGAGATTCAGGAGGGCTTCCTCGTCACCGGTATACTGATCCCGATGATTTGTCCCATTGAGACTCCACTGTGGATGATCGCCGTGGCTACCGCCTTCTCGGTGATCTTCGTCAAGGAGGTGTTCGGAGGCACGGGCTATAATATCTTTAATGTGGCGCTAGTTACGCGCGCGTTCCTATTTTTTGCCTATCCCGCGAGCATGTCGGGCGACAAGGTGTTCGTTGCCACCGAGCCAATCTGCGGCCTCGGAGGCACCGTTGCCGACTCGTTCACGGGCGCTACACCGCTGGGACAGGTCGCTACCGGAGAGCCGGGAGCGCAATTGGTCGACGTTGTGGGGCGGCACCTGAGCGATTGGCACTGCTTCTTGGGCTTGATTCCCGGATCGTTCGGTGAGACCTCCACGCTGTGCATCTTCATCGGCGCGGCTATCCTGATGCTTGCCGGTATCGCCTCGTGGAGAATTATTCTCTCGGTATTCGCTGGCGGCGCCATCATGAGCCTGATCGCCCACGCCTGCGCCACGCCCACCTATCCGGCCTCTTACCTCACCATTTGGCAGCAATTCTGTCTGGGCGGATTCGCATTCGCGGCCGTGTTCATGGCCACCGACCCGGTAACGGCCTGCCGCACCAACGTGGGCAAGTACATCTACGGCTTTCTCATCGGCGTGATCGCCATCCTTATCCGCGTCTACAACAACGGTTATCCCGAGGGCGCCATGCTCGCCGTACTGCTGATGAACGCCTTCGCCCCGCTGATCGACTGGTGTGTAGTTCAATCCAATATTAACCGCCGCGCCGCGCGCCTTAAAGCCACGAAGCAATGAACAAGCAAAGTAACGTCTACACCGTAGTCTACATCATAGTGCTGGTGATTGTAGTGGGCGCCGCGTTGGCCTTCACTGCCATGGGCCTCAAGCCTCGCCAGATTGAGAACGTCAACGCCGACAAGATGAAGCAGATTCTGGCCTCGGTGCTGATCACCCCCGCCAAGGACTCCATAGCCACCGACTTCAACCACTATATCACGGAGCAACTCGTCGTCAACGACAAGGGCCAGAAGATAGGCGACGACGCCTTCTCGGTGAACGTGTCGGTGCAGAGCAAGATAGTCGATATGTCGAAACGTGAGCTTCCGGTCTACGTGTGCACTCTCTCGGAGGGCGACGTCAAGTACATCGTGCCGCTCTACGGAACCGGCCTGTGGGGCCCGATTTGGGGCTATGTGTCGTTTAACAGCGACGGCTCGACAATCTATGGGGCCTACTTCGCCCACGAGGGAGAGACCCCGGGCTTGGGAGCCGAGATCGAGAAACCGGCTTTCTCCTCGCAATTTGAAGGTAAGCGGGTGTTCAAGGACGGCAAGTTCCTCCCCATCGAGGTCGTTAAGGGTGGAGTTGCCCCGGTCGACGGTGCCGACTATGTCGACGGCATCTCGGGTGGCACAATCACCTCCAAGGGCGTGGGCGCCATGCTCTCCAACTGCCTCGAGCCTTATCAAGCATTCCTACAAACTCTTAGCACCAAATAATCATGGCCGAGAAAGTAGATTTCAAAAGCGTATTTTTCAACCCGTTCTCCAAGAACAACCCCGTGGTGGTGCAAGTGCTGGGCATCTGCTCGGTGCTGGCTGTCACGGCTAAACTGGAGCCGGCTTGCGTGATGGGCCTCTCGGTAATCGCCGTGCTGGCCTTCGCCAACGTCATCATATCGTTGCTGCGCAACACCATCCCTACCAACATCCGTATCATCGTCCAGCTGGTTGTCGTGGCCGGCCTTGTGGTGATTGTCAACCAGCTGTTGAAAGCATATGCCTACGACGTGTCGGTGCAGCTTTCGGTGTTCATCGGCCTTATTATCACCAACTGTATCCTTATGGGACGCCTTGAGGCGTTCGCCATGGGCAACAAGCCCTGGCCGGCGTTCCTAGATGGCGTGGGCAACGGCATCGGCTACTCGATCATCCTGATCATCGTGGCCTTTTTCCGCGAATTGCTCGGTAGCGGCACGTTCTTTGGCGTGCAGGTGATCCCCCAATGGTGCTACGACGCCGGATACGTCAACAACGGTCTGATGATCCTCCCCCCGATGGCACTGATCGTCGTGGCTTGCATCATATGGGTACAGCGTATTTTCAACCCCGACCTACAAGAGAAACAGTAACCCCCAAAGAAGAAAGCCTGAACAATGGAAAATTTCAACATATTCATACGGTCGATTTTCGTCGACAACATGATATTCGCCTACTTCTTGGGCATGTGCTCCTTCTTGGCCGTGTCGAAGAACGTCAAAACGGCGTTTGGCCTTGGCGTGGCTGTTACCTTCATGCTGGTAATCACCTTGCCTATCAACTACTTGCTGCAAACCTACGTGCTCTCCGACGGCGCCTTGCGCTGGCTCAGCGAGGATTTCGCCAACGTCGACCTGAGCTTCCTGTCGCTGATCATGTTCATCGCCGTGATCGCCTCGATGACCCAATTGGTGGAGATGACCGTCGAGAAGTTCTCTCCGGCGTTATACTCGTCGCTGGGCATCTTCCTGCCGCTGATCGCCGTTAACTGCGCCATCCTGGGTGGCTCGTTGTTCATGCAACAGCGCGACTTCCCGAGCATCGTCACCGCCGTTTGCGCCGGTGGCGGCTGGGGTATCGGCTGGCTATTGGCCATCGTGGCTATCGCCGCCATCCGAGAGCGCGTGGCTCAGTACAGCAACGTTCCCGGTCCGCTGAAGGGCATCGGCATCACCTTTATTATTACCGCCTTGATGGGCATCGCGTTCATGAGCTTCTTAGGCATTAAAATTTGATAGACTATGACTATTTCAAGCATCATATTAATGGCCGAAATGTGGCCCACAGTGCTCTCTGGCGTGGGATTCTTCCTGCTGATCACGCTGTTGCTTGTGGCCGTGCTGCTCGTGGCCAAGCACTATCTGGTTCACTCGGGCAAGGTGACAATTACCCTCAACGAGACAAAGAAAATCGAGGCTGAGTCGGGCAAGAGCCTGTTGTCGACCTTCGCCGACCAAAACATCTTCCTGCCGTCGGCCTGCGGCGGCAAGGGTAGCTGCGCGCAGTGCCGTTGCCAAGTGTTTGAGGGTGGGGGCGACATCCTCCCCACCGAGGCTGTTCACTTTACCCGCAAGGAGATGCAAAATCATTGGCGTCTCGGCTGCCAGGTGAAGGTGAAGGAGGACATGAAAGTGGGCGTTCCCGAGTCGATTCTCGACATCAAAGAATGGGAATGTGAGGTGATCTCCAACAAGAACGTCGCCACGTTCATCAAGGAGTTCATCGTGGCCCTCCCCCCGGGCGAGCACATGAACTTCATCCCCGGCTCCTACGCCCAGATCAAGATCCCGCCCTACGAGATGGACTACGACAAGGATATCGACAAGTCGCTGATCGGCCCCGAGTACCTGCCCGCATGGGAGAAGTTCGGATTGTTCGGCCTCAAGTGCAAGAACACCGAAACTACCGTACGCGCCTACTCCATGGCCAACTATCCCGCTGAGGGCGACCGCATCATGTTGACCGTCCGCATCGCCACGCCCCCGTTCAAGCCGAAACCACAAGTGGGCTTCCAGGACGTGATGCCCGGTATCGCCTCCAGCTACATCTTCACGCTCAAGCCCGGCGACAAGGTAAGGATGAGTGGCCCCTACGGCGACTTCCACCCCATCTTCAACACCAAGAACGAGATGATGTGGATTGGCGGTGGCGCCGGCATGGCCCCGTTACGCGCCCAGATCATGCACATGACCAAGACGCTGAAGACCACCGACCGCGTCATGAACTACTTCTATGGAGCCCGTGCCTTGAACGAGGTGTTCTATCTCGACGACTTCCTGCAGCTTGAGAAGGAGTTCCCCAACTTCAAGTTCCACTTGGCCCTCGACCGTCCCGACCCGGCAGCCGACGCCGCCGGCGTGAAATACACCCCCGGATTCGTTCATCAAGTGATTTACGACACCTACCTCAAGGATCATCCCGCACCCGAGGATATCGAGTATTATATGTGTGGCCCCGGCCCGATGAGCGCCGCCGTCAACAATATGCTCGACTCCCTGGGCGTCGACCCCGAGAACATCCACTACGACAACTTCGGCGGCTAACGCTATTAGGGTACAATCAGTACCCCACTTTACCTGGGGGCAATTTGTCCCCAGTTGTCATTAAAACCTTTTTCGAGGTTGCGTTGTTGTATTAATTGATATTGTTTCAATCTAAAAGTAGTTTCAATTTTACAAAGGATTATGAAAAAGCTTATCTTATCTTTCGCAGTGGCTGTAGCAGCCGTTGGCGCGTTCTCATCTTGTGGTAGCAGCGAAGCCTCCAAGGAGGCAGATTCGCTGGCAGTTGAAGCCGCCGATCCCCTTGACGTGAAGATCGACTCGGCTACCACACAGGAGCAAGCACAGAGCCTGATTGACGAGGCCAAAGCCTATGCCCAGAAACTCGCCGACGAAGGCAAGTATCAGGAGGCCAAAGACTACATCGCCAAAGTGAAAGACGCCGTTAAGGCCAAATTCCCCGACTTGACCTCTACCCTCGAAACCGCTACCGCCGACGTTGACTCCATCAAGAGCGCAGCCGAGGCCAAGGAAAAAGCCATTGAGGACAAGACCCAGGAGGTAAAGGACGCCGCAGCCGACGCCAAGGACAAGGTTGACGCCGCTAAGCAGGGCCTATCCGACGCCGCCAGCCAGGCCAAAGATGCCCTCAACAACCTCAAGAAGTAAAAACACCGCAGGGTCGGCTAGCCGACTCCTCCAATTAACGCATAAGGGCGTGGTCGATCGGTCGACCACGCCCTTATGCGTTAATTGACAGCCTGATGTCTATTTGACAGGCTTGAGGGAGATGGCGAAACCACCGCCGCGAGCCATCGGTACCGCCAGCACCGTGGCCGAATTGACCTTTTGATGCTCGATAGCGTAGGTCTCGGGGTTGGTGTAGGCGTCGGTGTCGGGAGCATCGCGGTAAATTGTAGCCTCGTAGGTGACGCCAGGCTGGAGGAAGGACAGGTTAACGTCAAGCGTGCGCGGCGTTTCCGAGTTGACAGCGCCCACAAACCAATCCTCAGTACCCTTGCCCTGGCGAGCCGCCAGGATGTACTGGCCAGGATCGGCGGCGAGGTAAATGCTCTTGCTCCAATCGGCCGGCACGTCCTTGATGAACTGGAAGGCGTCCATTTTGCTCTGGTAATGCTCGGGCATATCGGCCGCCATCTGCAGGGGCGAGTACATCACCACATAGGTGCCCAACTCCTTGGCGACAGTGGTGATGCGCGAGTCGTGGGAGCCAGGGACGAATGTCGACATATCCATCGTGAAGATGCCCGGGGTGAAATCCATCGGGCCACCCTTGAGGCGGGTGAACGGCAGGATGGTCACGTGATTGGTGGGGATATGCTGGCGGTATTCGGTGCCCATGGCGCTCTCGTTGCCCACGAGGTTGGGGTAGGTGCGGGCTAGACCGGTGGGGCGCACAGCCTCGTGGCCGTTGACCATGATATGGTGCTGGGCGGCGCGCTTCACGGCATCGAGGTAATGGTTGACCATGCGCTGCGAGTAGTGGGTCTCGCGACGGCCGTCCTTCTTGCCGATGATATTGCCCACGTAGCCGCTCTTCACAGCGTCGTAGCCATGCTTGTTCATCAGCGCGTAAGCCGTGTCCATATGAGCCTCGTAATTCTCAACCGAGCCCGAGGTCTCATGGTGCATCATCAGCTTGATGCCGCGGCTATGGGCGTAGGCGTTAAGCGAGTCGAGGTCGAAATCGGGATATGGCGTCACGAAATCGAACACGTATTTCTTCTCCTTGCCTATCCAATCCTCCCAGCCGATGTTCCAACCCTCAATCAGGAGCTCTTGGAAGCCGTTGTCGGCCGCGAAGTCGATGTAGCGCTTCACATTGGCGTTGTTGGCGCCATGATGGCCGTGCGGTTTCTCCTTGGTGTAGTCGATGGTGGCGAGGTCAACGTCGTCGAGATTGGTGTAGCTCCACATCGACTTGCCCGTGATCATCTCCCACCACACTCCCATGTACTTCGTGGGATGTATCCACGACGTGTCGTCAAGGGCACACGGCTCATTGAGGTTGTACTCGATGTTGCAGGCCAGGATGTCGGTGGCCGATCCCACCATGATCACGCGCCAGGGGGTGGCGAACGGCGTGGCTATCAGCGCCTTTTCAGCCTCCATGCCGGGGGTGAGCCACGATGTGAACACCATCGTGGTGTCGTTCAGGTTGAGGTGCATCGCCGGGTAGTTGATCAACGCGGCCTCGTGGAGATTCATGTACAGGCTGTCGCTGTCGCGGCGAAGCAGGATCGACGTTTGCACGCCCGTCGAAGAGAAGGCCGAGGTCGACACGTTGGCCGAGTTGTCAATGCTGTCGTTCACCGCGCGGATGCCACTCAGCTTTGTGGTATTATAGGCGTATTCCTGGGTGTCATAGTCGCCCGGAATCCACCAAGCGGTCAAATCGCCAGGCATCGCGAACTGGGTAAGCTCTTCTGCCACCATGATGGTGTCACCCTTATCGGGGAACACATAGCGAAAACCGAGGCCGTCGTCAAACACGCGCACCTCCACATCCATCCTGAGGCCATCCTTAGCCTTCAACGACACCGTCATCTGGTTGTAATCGTTACAGATCGAGTCGTTCTCGCCCCATACAGGCACCCACGCCTCGCGATGCTCCTCGTGCTTGACGCCCGTCACCTTCATCTCGGGTCCGATCTTGCTACCGTCGGTAAGCAGGAAACCCAGCGTTGAGCGCGGGATAATGGTGTCGTTGCCCCGGGTGACGAAATAGGCTGGAGTCTCCCCACTGTCGTCGAAATGCCACGCAATGTTGCCGTCAGGCGAAACCGCCACCTGCGCCTTACTCCCACCGCAACCCGTAAGCGCGATAATCGCCACCGGAACAGTTGCGAGCACCAAAACCGGTCTCCTGAGGATAGTTGAAACAAGCTTCTTCATAATTGGTTTACTATAATTGAAAATGAAAAATGATCACAAATCAATAAAACATAGCAAATATACAACTTTTTTTCAACTTAGGCTCCATTCCACAAAAAATGTAGAACGAAGCCTAATCTTCACCCCACGGAAAATCCAAGTCGACCCATCCCTAATCACGCAATGATCACGCAATCACGCAATCACGCAATCACGCAATCACGCAATCACGCAATCACGAAATCTCGTTATCGCATTATCTCGTTATCGCGTTATTGTGGAGCAAAAGTTGTGCAAATTGATAAAAGAAAAATTTCCAAACCGCTGTCAATCAGCAATTTGGAAATTTCAATTGTTGCCTTGGAAGGATTCATAAATTGCAATCATTTGCAACAAATTTTCAACGCTATTCATCATATAATCAACATATTACAAAACGTATGATTTTAATATTATAAATTTTTGTGGTGCAAAATTGCGATTTGGTGGTGCAAATTTCGTATCTTTGCACCACGAGAATTATTCCCTCAAATCAAACCTTCAACCCCGACTTATGGAACGAGTGACATTTCTGCTTAGAACCACCAAAGACCCCGACCAAGAAGTTAAACTGCGATTTCGTCTGCGAGATGGACGCGAAGTCCAGCTCTACCACAAGAGCGAAATCAAGGCCAAACCCAAAGACATGGAGCGATTCAACGAAGATGGAAGCGTTAAAGGGCGCAGCAAGATTGTAAACATAGCTCTGAAAAATGCGTTGGAGGCCGAAATTCTTGCCATGTATACTGCATATCAGAATCTCTGTGAAAAAATGGATCGCATGGCCATAACTTCATCAATCTTCGAGGCTGAAATTGACCGAGTACTTCATCCAGTTATACAAGAGGAAAAACCCAAGGAAATGGCCATACTCGATCGGTTTGCCAAGTTCATTGAAGATGCCCACCGCGATGGAATCTTTGGTGACATCCGTAAAAAGCACTATAAGGTAACCCTGGAATCCTTTGAGAGATTCTTGAAAATCCGAAGATATACCAGTTTAACGCCATCCGAGTTTACACCAGATATGCTCATGGAGTTGCGAGAGTTTTTCACCAATGAATATAAATATGTGAAGAAATTTCCCAAGCTCTACAAGGATATGTCGGAGCGCAATATCCCAAAGGAGCCACGCGATGCCAACACTGTTGTGACCAGGATGAAGAAATTGCACGCTTTCTTCGTAGAGCTTGAGTCGCGTGAGGAGATTATCGTGAATCCGTTCCGTCGCCTTGGCAAACAGCGCAAGGTGCAAGTGATGCGTGAGCAGTATGACGACCCTCGCTTTCTCCATGTCAATGAGTTTCAGAAGATTATGGCCACGGAAGTGCCTAAAGAGTTGCAAGAGACCAAGGATGTGTTCCTTTTGCAATGCTCATTCGGTGCGCGCGTGGGTGACTTTAAGGCTCTAAACATGAGCAAAATTGCCGTAACCTCTGAGGGCATTCCCTATATCCACTACCTCCCTCAGAAAACCAAGCACACCAATCTTACCAAAGCTGAGATTGAGACGCCAATCATGAAATTCGCTCTCGACATCATCAAGAAATATTACTTCAAATTTCCAATCTTGAAATATGTCAGCGGCAAGAGCGGCTACAACGCCAAGATTAAGAAGCTTTTGGAGATTTGTGGCATCGACCGCAAGGTTAAGGTCTATGACGATGAGAAAGGCGACAATGTTTTTCTCCCTATCTTCGAGTTTGGCAGTTCTAAGCTCGCCCGCTCCACCCACGTCGATATGATGGGTAAGGTGCAAATTAACCTCTATGCGTCTGGCCTTCACCGCGCAGGGTCGAGAGCCGTCGAGCGATACACAATGATGGAGTTGCCCGACCGTTTCGCCCTGATGTGCGCAGCCTTCTCCCAACCCGAATACCGCGTCGACAAAGATTTGAACATCATCGAATAATGGTCGCATTTTGCGTGAGATGCGCATATATTTCGAAGCCTAGATGCACTTCAATTCTAATTCGTCGGTTGCAACAGACGAATTAAGTTGGTACATTTTAGCACAATATAACATTGTAGGAGAGGACAAAAATTAGGTTGGGATGTTTATTAAGTATGGACAGTAAATTGCTCATACTTATACCGGATAGGCTAAGGAAGATTACAATGTATCTTCAGTATCTCCCCATGGATTTGATGCGGGGGAAATATCGGTATGAGTTGGCTGAAGTGCTTTATCAGTTCAGTCGAGATTATGGCAAGGTCAATCCCATTATCGACTATATCGGAGCTATGGAGCCTGAGGAACTTCATGCCCATCTGCCAATTTTCCGCGATATATGGTATGAAGGAGAGATGTTCAAGTACGTGTGGCAACGTACTGCTCCACTATTGGAGAAAACAAAGACTATCCTTCTGCCACATCTTTCCGAGGCTATAGATGAGTATGCTGGGGGTACTATGCCGTTGCTCCCCGAGGAGATAGAATCCCTTCAATTGAAGCCGATGAAAGATTTCATTAAGAATTGGGAACCTACTTGTCTATACATATTAATAAGTAACTTGGCCGCTATTGCCAAGGATTCGTGCATCTTTATTGAATCCAACAACGATTTTGAAGCATGGCTACGATCTTAGACAATATCGGCAAGTACTATGAGCTTGTGAACATACCGCTCTGCGTCAAGCTTCATAAGATGTACAACGATACCAAGCTGCACAAGCTGTCGGCACTCGACTTTTCTAATTTCTTGAATGGCCGTCAACCGTTGTACCCAATCGTCATCGCAGGGAGAAACAAGTTTTCGGTTGGATATATGCTAAGGCTTTTGAAAGATTATGTAATTTCTGCCGAGGCGAGGAATATATGGTTAACCCGCACCGCAGAGTTGTGCGGGCTGACAGTGGAATATGTAAATAAACACTGCTATTTGGGGGCGATCAACGACCAGTTGGAAGACACTCAAAACTTCCTCCAAGAGGTCAAAACGGTCATAGTGGAGATGCGTAATCTATAACTTGGTTCTCAAAAACCACCGAAAACCACCAATGGGGAATTCTTTATTAGTTATTCCACTGACAATCAGCAGTAAACAATTTTTCATTTACCACGAAACACCACCTTGTTTTCCCTAAAAATGGTTGTAACTTTGTAATCGCAGAAGCACCCGAAAACTGCGAAGTCGGGAGAGCCTGCCGAAAGCGAAAACGAGCCACGTTCGCAGGTAGCTCGAAGTGCTTAAATTCCATACAACCACTAAAACATGTTTAACAATTCATCACAACAACTATTTGTAATTAGTAAAGAAAACCTGACAGACCTTGCCCAAATCCTAATCGAGGAGACTCGCAAGGCTTTTGAGAAAAAAGAAGACAAGACCTTACTTACCAAGAAAGCGGCATGCCAACTTTTGGGCAAAGACCCATCAACCATTTGGCGATGGGAGAAGGAGGGCTATCTTGTCCCAGTGCAGACAGGCGGAAGGAAGTCTTACCGCCTAAGTGACCTGAACGAAATCAAGGAGGGTCGCCGATGATAGCAGAGATGGCTATGAATGGGTTGCGGCGTGAGACGGCGCAGCTCGATGGGTTCCCTTTGGAGGTGTTCCCGCAAAAGGTGCAGTCTATCGTTCTCGACTGGCACGCGCAGGATGACTATCGCCCTGAGTTTTCGGCCTCGGCAATGTTGTCGGCGGCATCGACCGCCATCGGCAACAGCTACCACATCCACATTCGTGGCGGTTGGATCAACAATCCCTCTCTGTTCATGGTCTTGGTGGGGCCACCGAGCCTGGGTAAGACACCGCCTTTACAAGCGGCTTTCGCCCCGATTCAACGACTTGACATTGAGAGCATAGCACGCTACTGCAAGGCAAGGGAGGAAGGGGTTGAGAAGAAGCCTGTTTTAGCCCAGGTGATTCTCGACGATTTCACGCCCGAGGCGATGATCAAGGTTCATAGCGACAATCCCAAGGGCGTGGTGGTGAAGGTGGACGAGTTTATGGGCATGATCAACACCGTAAACCGCTATAACTCAAGCAATCTTATCGAACTGTTGCTCACGGCTTTTAGCGGAGCGGCTTTGAAGAAGGTGAGAGTGAGCGATGACAAGCCGTGCTATGTCACCAAGCCTTGCGTCAATCTTATCGGCACGATTCAGACGCGCCGTGTACCCGAGCTTTTAACCAAAGGGTTGGACAACAATGGTTTCTTGGCCAGACTGCTGTTTGTTTACCCAAAGAACCGCAAGGTAGCCTTGTGGGATCTTGACGAGGTTTCTTTTCCCTATACTTCATCACCTGCCGAGCGTTGGGAAGGGATCGTGAGGAAACTTTTGGAACAAGGTTACGACCAAGATTCCACGCCTACGGTTTTGAAATTCTCCGACGAGGCGCGTCGCCGCTTTTACTCCTGGCGTAACGAGTTGGTGAACACTCTCAACGAGAATCCCGACATGGAGGATTGCCGTATGCCCAAGCGGGTGCAGATAGCCGCCCATTTGGCGTTGACCATGCAGTTACTTCGTTGGGCATGCGCAGAATCTCACAAAGAGCACATTGACCTTCAATCAGTGGAGGCGGCCATCGCCCTGAGCGAGTATTATGAGGACTGTTACGACCGACTGATGGAGGATTTAGGTGAGGACGCACTGGCTCTCACGCGCAACGAGCGGTTCCTCCACGACCTTCCCGAACAGTTCACCACGGCACAAGCAATCGAGGTTGGGAAAAAGTACTCGCTGAAAGCCAACTCAGTGAAGAAACTGCTCCGAAAGCTCCTCGATGAGGGTTTGTTGAAATCCGAGAAGAAAGGTCATTACACCCAATCCACTTTTTCCACTTCGTCCACTTCCGAGGCCGAGCAAGTTGCCCAAGTGGACAAAGTGGACGAAGTGCCAAGCGAATCCACCGATGAACTTGCAGCCTGTTGAATCCACGACCGAGATCGTTTTACCCACAACGATGGAGACCGCGTTGATGAAGAAAACGCTGACCGCATATCATCTTAACCCTTTGTTCAGATTCCTCGCAGTTGTTATGGGCGAGAGTGAGGCACAACGAATCTTCCTATTATATAATGTGGGAACATCCAAGGCGTGGGGTGGCTCGACCGTGTTTTGGCAGGTCGATGTTGGTGGTCGGGTGAGAGTAGGCAAGGTCATGGGCTATGACCCCAAGACTGGCCATCGGGTCAAGGAGCCAAAACCGCAAGTGGCTTGGATACACTCGCTGATGGGGATTAAGCTCGACCTTCGACAGTGCCTTTTTGGGGAGCATCTTCTTCGGCAATATTCCACAAAACAAGTGGTCATCGTCGAGAGTGAGAAGTCGGCGATGATTGGAGCCTGGAAGATGCCCCAATACGTTTGGCTCGCGACTGGCGGGATGCAGATGCTGAAACCGACCGAAGCTCTCCGTGATCGAGATGTGATCTTGATTCCCGACCTCGGGGCTGAGGAGACGTGGCGAGCCAGGATGGGGCAATTTCGGGCGATCTGCGGGTCGGTAACTCTGTTCGGCGGTCTGACCAAGATAGCCACCGAGGAGCAGCGTCAGATGGGGTTGGATATAGCCGATTTCATCTTGATGGAGCCGACAGTCGGGATGGTGGTCGAACAGATGAAGCAACTCAATCCCGAACTTGCCGAGTTCATCCTCGCCCTCCAACTAACCCCAATCTCAACCTTCGAAGGTATTCCGGAAGGGTGGAGGGTGCCAGCCCAGGAGAGTGATGATTCCACCCCTTTACTCAACAACTAACAATCATCCTTATCCATGACTGAGCTTGCTATTATGTGGTCAGCCCCAACGAGCAAAAGCGGCTGTTCCAGAAATCATGCTTGCATGTGTTATACACACGAAGAATGAGTGGGGTAGCCTACTTCCCCGTTTTGTAGCCAAAATGGGGACAGCTGACCACATAGGAGCAAGCTCGTCAGCTACCAATATCTGTATAACAATTTTAAAATAAATCATAAATCATGAGCGAAATTAATAAACCAAAACAAGTGCTTGACATCCGTGGCGACAAAGGCGTCCCGGGTGGCATGAGCGATGAAATCCAACGCCGTTGGGGCGAGAAAGCCTGGGCGAAAGCTGCTCACAACGGCAATTACGACCGCTCCCGCGCCCATCTCAATTTCGAGATCGTCAAGGACAAAATCCAGCCCATCGACACCAAACGTTCCATCCCGAAACGCATAGCACAGGAGGTTAAGGAGCGCGACTTGATCGACCGCAATATCGGGTTGAAGGAACCCAAGTACCGCACCATCGCCAACATCATCTTCGGCGGCTCGCGGGAGCGTATGCTTGAAATAGCCTTCGGCAAGCAATCCATCGACCTCGATGGCGGCGACAACTCCAAACTCCAGCGAAGGTCTGAAATCGAGCGTTGGGCGATGGATATGTACCGCTTCGCCTGCAAGGAGTGGGGAGAACAGAATGTGGTCTCGTTCGTGTGCCACCTCGACGAGCTTAATCCGCATATCCACGCCACCATCCTCCCTGTTGACCATCGCAACCATCTCCACTTCAAGAACGTCTTCGCGGGCGAGAACAAATTCGATTTCAAGGACAACACAACGGCTCTCCACGACCGTCTCGCCGAGGTCAACAGACCGTGGGGATTGTACCGCGGTGACCCCAAAGCACTCACCGGCGCGAAACACCGCACCACCGAGAAGTACCGCCAAGACAAGCTCCGTGAGAACCAAGAGTTGGAACAACAAATCGAAGACAACCGCTTGACCCTCGGCGACCTCAACAACCAAATCAGTCAGAAGCAAAAAGCCCTAAAAGGGCTTGATACGATGCTCACAAACCTTCGCAAGCAGAAAACCACAATCCAGGACGAACTCGACAAGCTAAAACAACAGGCAGTGGATGCCACAATCGACCGTGACGAGTTGTTGAAGCAGATTGAGGAGAAGGAGCAATCCCTCGCCGACATCGACGCTAAAATCACCGACAAAGAGGCCAAACAAGCTACCGCCCAGGAGACCCTCAACTCGCTTCTGACGGAGATCGGCAAGAACAAGGAAACACTCTCAGAGTTGCGCGACCAAACCGCCCAGACTCGAGCCGAGCGCATCCAAACCCAGATCATGAAGGCGGGCTTCGAATCCGTTGTGGCCTCGTTCGGCAAACTGGTCACGCATCTCTCCTCCGAGGAGGACAAAGAGTTGTTCGACGGCACCATGTTGAGCGACCTGACCAAGAACGGCTCCAAAATCGTCACCTGCGCGGGGCTGCTCTTCGCCGGCATGGTAGACAAGGCCACCGACTTCGCCCACTCCAACGGCGGCGGTGGGTGTTCCTCCGACCAATCCCCCTGGGGCCGCGACCCCAAGGACGACGACCGCATCTGGGCTCTCAAATGCCTCCACCAAGCCCACAAGATGATGAAACCCGCAGCCCCCAAGCGCGTCGAGACCGCCTTCCGCTTCCGTCGCCGCTAAAATATTTGGCGATTACCGTCACAAGCCGTAACTTTGCGGCCACCTACTTGCCCCGCTTCCCATCAGAACAGCGCGCTCAGGGCAAGTTTTTTATTTTGTTTCGCTCATCAATAATCTTTTGCGCTTCTCTATTGAGTTCGGCAAAGAATTTACGAGTAGCCTCCTCGCTGCGCTTGCGAGCATCCTCAGCAGCTTCTTTCATGATAGCCGCCAACATCTCATCAGAGGGCTCCTCCAATGAAGTTAGGCGATATGAATTAAGTTCTTCTTCCGTCATAGCTTTTCCATTCCAGTCACAAAGATAAAGAATATCTTAGAAATCTCCCACTTGTGTCGTGATTTGGCACACCCTCACCCTTATATTTGCGCCGGTAGTGTTGATAAAAACTTTGCACTTCGTTTTAAGGTTTGAATCTTAATCATTACCTTTGCATATAAACTTATAAAATTCGACTCCAAAATGAAATACCCCATAAGCGGGCAAGCAAAACCATTCATAAAATGGGCGGGCGGCAAATCGCAGCTTCTTTCCGACATCGAGAAGTCGTTGCCTGTCGATTTCACCAATTACACCACCTACGTTGAGCCATTCGTAGGTGGCGGAGCGGTAATTTTTTGGATTCTTCAAAAATATCCTCATATCCAACGAGCCGTTATTAATGATATTAACGAAAAGCTAATCAATGTCTATCGCACTATCAAAAATCAACCCGAAAAGTTGATTGTGGAACTACAAACGCTACAAGACACATACCTACCTCTTGCTTATGAGGGTCGAACTGATATGTTCATGGAGAAACGCAATCGGTTTAATACCCCTTGCATAGATGGAATAGAACAGGCGGCATTATTTATTTTCCTCAACCGCACTTGTTTTAATGGCCTATACCGAGAGAACTCCAAGGGCAATTTCAATGTTCCCCACGGCAAATATTCCAAGCCTACCATCTGTGATGCTGAAACTATTATCGCGGATTCACATGTTCTACAAAAGGTTGAAATTCTTTGTGGCGATTTTGCCCAAACCGCGCAATTCGCTTCTGAACAGACCTTATTCTATTTTGATCCTCCATATAAGCCATTAAGTGAAACATCGTCCTTTAATAGTTATGTTAAAGAAGTGTTTGACGATAACGAACAGATTCGTTTGAGAGATTTCTGCTCCCAATTGTCTGCTAATGGTAGCAAATTTATTCTCAGCAATTCCGATGTAAAAGGCAAAAATCCAGAGGATAATTTCTTCGATGACCTTTATAGCGATTACTCTATTCGGCGTGTGTATGCTACACGTATGGTAAACGCCAACCCCGATAAGCGAGGAAAACTCTCAGAGCTGATGATTTCTAACATTAACAATCATTATGTAGAACCGTCTCTCTTTTCACAGTTTAATTTTTAAGACCCATGAAAGCCCATACCGAGGAGGAATTTACAACCTTCTTATCGCAACTTGTAGATACCAACGCTACACTTAGCTTTTACACAGATTTCCCAAAGTGTTATGCCAACGTCAATAGAATAGCCATCAAGCTTAACCAACTCAACTACCTCATTGGTAAAGCCGATATGGATGAGGCCATCAGAGAATTGTGGGAGGAGAACCCTAAGGTTTTCTCTGTACTCGACATCCTCATCGCCATACGCACCAAAGACCATAAGAAGGCGGTTGACGATGAAGGAAAGGTGCGCTTGATTGAATCATATTTCGATACAGTAGACGGTGTCATAGAGTACATCCGAGAGACTGGCTTGCGAGAGGTTTTCACCAACAAGCAAATCACCAACTTGGTAGATTATGTATTTGGAGTAGAGGTCGGCCTCGATTCTAATGCACGTAAGAACCGAAGCGGTCACATCATGGAGGGTATGGTAGCGGACTTGTTAACCGCCAAGGGTGTAACTTTCCACCAAGAAGTTTACTCTTATGATTTTCCAGAAATCCACACGGTATTGGGAGAGGACACCAAGCGGTTCGATTTTGTTATCCATACACCTGAAAAGACCTATTTGATTGAGGTTAATTTCTATAGTGGTGGTGGCTCAAAACTTAACGAAGTGTCTCGTGCCTACACTGAGTTGGCACCCAAGGTTAATAGCTGCCCTGGGTTTGAGTTCGTTTGGATTACTGATGGAATAGGATGGCATAGTGCCAAGAGCAAACTCGAAGAAGCTTTCTACACTATCCCCTCTATTTACAACCTCTCGACATTACCGAAGTTCTTAAGCCAAATTTGTTCACGATGAACGATTTCCAACATTTCATACATGGCCTGAAATCTTGCGTAATGGCCGATGGCACTCTCTCTATCGGAGGCGCACGAAAGGCTGTCCTTGCCATTAACGATTTTCTATATACAACATATAAGGATATAGGAACTATAGATGCCTTGGGAAAGGAATGGAATTTTTTCTCAGAGTTTCACAAATTCTGGGCTAACCATCACAAAGAAATCCTCAATTGCAGCATAGACTGCCAAAAATGCGCCGAGGTTGCTGACGCATTACATGAAATATACACCTTAACTGGGGGCAAAGCATTTTTGGAAATTTATGATACTTGCGACCTGGCACCCGAGGAAGTGTGTAGAGTAAGATTCCTTACAGCCAACCAAGATTTCCGAGGGTCGAGGGATTTCGCATCTTTAGCAAAAATATACGATAGCGATAATTCTATCTTTGACATACAAAATATCTATGAAAATCCCGATAAATTCTTGACCGACTTAAATTTAAGCGATTTAAGTCAGAATGATAAAAGGTCGGGGTATGCCAAGAATGTCGCCAAGTTTTTGATAGACCTCGATTGCGATTCTCCCTATGAGTTAATCGATATTTTCCACAACGATATTAAGGCCATAAGAGAAGCCCTTTTAGCTTGTATTGGCGCAGGATATGGTAACAAGAAAACGGATATGTTCCTAAGGGACATGGTGGTTTTAGGCGTGTGGAGGGATGTCAAAAACTTTGATGCCATCGACGTTGCAAGTGATATCAATACTATAAAGGTAGCTCTCCGTACTGGGATAATTCACACCGAAATCCCTCTGTTAACCAGTTTCCTTGATATTTTCTCATACCAATACTCGCATATAGAGGAAATGAACGCCAAGGCATGGCGTACTGTATGGGAAATTTGGCAGCAAAAATATCCCGATGAAACTCTATCGGGTCCATCCCTTTTGGATTATTTTATTTATAGCGTCATAGGTAAACAATTCTGTCAAGAGAACCTAAGCATTTTTGAAGGAGATAGTTGTGGTCATACCTTTAAATGGCATAGCGGACGAAATCGTACTTGCCAAGAATGCTACAAGCATAAGGTAAGAGGGATGAAAGCGCACCTTGTCAAAAAGGTGATGCCGTGCGAAGATGCTGATGGTTATATCGCCATAACGCAGTCAAAATTTATAAAATCCTTGCCGCCAGAGCAAAAATTTTCACATTGCCCATTTGAGAAGATATGTGGCTCAAATCGTAAATTACAACCACCTAAGTCAATCAGTATAATTGGTCGGACAGGGTGGTCAGAAGCCTACTCTTATAAAGGCGATGGGGGAGGTGGGTTAATGTCATAATTATGTCTCCTTACTTCACTGCTAATACGGAGGATTTTACGCTCTATAGGGGCGATTGCGTCGAGGTGATGAATCAGCTCGAGCAACGGTTTGACATGATTTTCGCCGACCCTCCATATTTCCTGAGCAACGGCGGCATAAGCTATCAGAGCGGGCAGGTGGTAAGCGTCAACAAGGGCGAGTGGGACAAGTCGCGAGGGCGCGAGGCCGACAACGATTTCAACCGCCAGTGGCTCACCGCGGCTCGGCGTGTGCTGAAAGACAACGGCACGATTTGGATAAGCGGCACCTACCACAACATTTTCAGTATAGCCCACAACCTCACCGAGCTTGGCTACAAAATCCTCAACGTGATTACTTGGCAGAAAACCAACCCACCGCCAAACATCTCGTGCCGATACTTTACGTTCAGCACCGAGTTTGGGATTTGGGCGCGTAAGTGCCAAAAGGTGCCGCATTACTTCAACTATGAGCTGATGAAGCGGATGAACGGCGACACGCAGATGACCGACGTGTGGCGTATTCCCGCCATCGCCCCATGGGAGAAGCGATTTGGCAAACATCCCACCCAAAAGCCGTTGAAGC
Organism: Bacteroidales bacterium; assembly: GCA_021205635.1. Lineage (GTDB taxonomy): Bacteria > Bacteroidota > Bacteroidia > Bacteroidales > Muribaculaceae > JAJPXC01. Next base: position 25,161 of record JAJPXC010000078.1, read on the forward strand.
TACTTCATCGCATCGTGTTGGCATCGACGCGGCCTGGCGACCTCGTCCTCGACCCATTTTCGGGAAGTGCGACCACCGGCATCGCCGCCAACCTCCTCGACCGACGCTATGTGGGCATCGACTTGGAGCAAGATTTTCTCGACATCAGTATCAAGCGCAAGGAGGAAATCGGCGACCCAGCCTCCCGCGCATTGATTCTCAAACGCTTGGCCGATAATCCCGACGAAAGCACCGTGCTGGTCAACCATGCCCGCTCGGCTACACGCGAACGGATGATTGAAAAGGGCATTTGCTACCTGCGCGCGGGCGACACCCAAGGCTCCCTGTTGGTAAAGCCAGGCTTCGAGCGGCTCAACTACGTGCTGCTCCACACTGGCGGCGAGCAACCACGCCTGTTCCCCTTGCGCCAACGCGGCAAATTCCAGATATGGAACGCCGACACCCTGCGCCAACACGGCTTCGAGGCCGAACACGCCCCTTACTACATCGTGCTTCACTTCGACCCCGCCAAAGAACTCACCATCGACCGCCCCGCCGACCTCCACCGCAGCCGCGCCACCTACGTCGCCACCCTCCGCCCACTCTCCGACTTCATCTTCCTCTCAGAATAACCCATCAACAATCGGTATGATAACTTTTTACTCTCCCTCTGATTTAACCGTGTGAAGTACTCCCTTGGCTCAGACCGGCTTGAGCGTTGTTTTTAAGACTGATTT
>JAJPXC010000005.1 GCA_021205635.1 Bacteroidales bacterium
AGAGTGTTCTTCAAATCAATTGATTAATTTTGCAGTTGCTTGTTGACTCTACATCCTTGAAAAATTCCCCGCTATGGAGTTGCTTTTTAAAAAAATTTATTAACTTTGTGGGTTGAATCTTAGTTAACAGCAGCCTTGAAAAGGATAGGAGCCCATGTTTCAGTAGCGGGAGGTATCGCCCAAGCCCCGATTCGCGCAGCCGAAATCGGAGCCAAAGCCTTTGCCGTGTTTACCCGTAGCCCCAATCGCTGGGCTTCCAAGCCGTTGACCGACAGCGACATCTCCGATTTCCGCGCCAATTGCGCCCAGCACGGCTTTTCCGCCGCTCACATCCTTCCCCACGACGGTTACCTGATCAACCTCGGCTCGCCCGACGAAGAGAAGCTCGCGCAAAGCCGCGAGGCGTTCCTCGACGAGATGCGCCGCTGCGAGCAATTGGGATTGGAGATGCTCAACTTCCACCCTGGCTCCCACCTCAACCTCATGGACGAGGACTCGTGCCTGCAGCGCATTGCCGAGTCGATCAACCAGGCTCTCGAGGCCACCTCGGGCGTAATGGCCGTGATCGAGACCACCGCGGGCCAAGGGTCCAATCTGGGCCACCGTTTCGAGCATATCGCACGCATCATCGAATTGGTCGACGACAAAGAGCGCATAGGCGTGTGCGTCGACACCTGCCACACCCTCGCGGCGGGCTACGATCTGGCCTCGGAGGAGGGCTACGAGCAGGCATGGAAGGAATTTGACGACGTGATTGGTCTCGATTACCTCAAGGCCATGCACATCAACGACAGCAAGAAAGGCTGCGGCTCGCGCGTCGACCGCCACGCCTCCATAGGCGAGGGTGCCCTGGGTCGTGATTTTTTCACCAGGCTGATGCGCAACGACCGATTCGACGAAATACCATTGATTCTCGAAACCCCCGACGACTGCCTGTGGGCCGACGAAATCGCCTGGCTATACAGCCAAGTCAACGACGAGCAATAACCATGAGAGATAATAAACCGCATACTTACATTTATAAAATTTACCTCAAAACCACGCATGAAAACTAAACCTGATCTAGGATTCTGGAAGCTTTGGAACCTGAGCTTCGGATTCTTCGGCGTGCAGATCGCCTACGCGTTGCAGAGTGCCAACGTATCGCGTATCTTCGCTACCCTCGGCGCCGACCCCCACGACCTTAGCTACTTCTGGATCCTCCCCCCGTTGATGGGCCTGATCGTGCAGCCGATTGTGGGCACCTTGAGCGACAAGACATGGAACCGCTTCGGTCGTCGCCTCCCCTACCTTATCATCGGCGCGCTTGTGGCTGTGATTGTTATGTGCCTGTTGCCCAACGCCGGGTCGTTCGGCCTGGCCGTTTCCTCGGCTATCCTTATCGGCTTGATCGCCCTGATGTTGCTCGACACCTCGATCAACATGGCCATGCAGCCGTTCAAGATGCTCGTGGGCGACATGGTCAACGAAAAGCAAAAGGGACTCGCCTACTCCATCCAGAGCTTCCTGTGCAACGCAGGCTCGATCGTGGGCTACGTGTTCCCGTTCATCTTGACTTGGATTGGATTCCAAAACACTGCCGCTGAGGGCGTTATCCCCGAGACGGTGATCTACTCATTCTATATCGGCGCCGCAATCCTGCTGCTATGCGTGGTCTACTCGCTGGCTAAGATCAAGGAGTGGCCCCCGCACATCTACGCCGAGTACAACGGCGGTGGCGAGACCAAGACCGAAGGCAAGAAGGAGAAAACCAACGTCTTCAAGCTTCTGGCCAAGGCTTCCACAACGTTCTGGACCGTGGGCTTGGTACAGTTCTTCTGCTGGTTCGCCTTCCTGTTCATGTGGACCTACACCAACGGCACCATCGCCAAGAACGCCTTCGACTGCCCCGAAACCACCTCTATTTACGGCATCACCGACGGCGACCAGACATTCTCCAAGAAATACATCCTCTACAACGACACCACCGTGATCATGGAGAACGGCAAGGCCACCGTTGCCGGCTACGAGTGCCCCGAGAAGCCCGGAGAGGTGATCCCGGTACACTCGCTCGCAATCCTGCGCGAGGGTGCCGCTCCCGTGCAAGTGGTTAACAACGACTTGATCACCTCCACCAACGGCGTGGCCAACTTCCGCTTCGGTGAGATTATCAACACCGAGGGCGCCAAGCTGTCGATCAACGGCGGTCTGCCACAGGACGCTCCCCAGTCGATCACCCTGGTTGACCACATGAGCATCATCCACAAGGTCAACAAGCCCATCAACATCACCCTCGCCGGTATCGTCACCCACGACCCCCACACCGGGGCCCTCTTTATCGACGAGGCCGAGGTAAAGGAGTTGAAGCATCCACGCTTGGCCGAGTTTGCCACCCACGTGGTATTGAACACCGAGAGCAAGGAGTACAACGACGCCGGCAACTGGGTGGGCATCCTCTTCGCCATCCAAGCCATCGGATCGGTGCTTTGGGCCGTCGCTTTGCCTCGCTTCCGCAGCCGCAAGTTCTCCTACTCGCTCAGCTTGTTGCTCGGTGCCGGAGGCTTTATCTCGGCTGGTTTCTTCACCAATCCCTACCTGCTGTTCGTGTCGTTCGTGCTGATTGGCTGCGCTTGGGCCGCTATGCTCGCATGGCCGTTCACCATCCTCACCAACTCGCTTAAGGGCGGCAACATCGGCGCATATCTTGGCCTGTTCAACTGCTCGATCTGCATCCCGCAGATTATCGGCGCACTCGCTGGTGGCTGGATCCTCGCGGCTCTTGGCAGCGCCGAATCGCTCGCTCCCCAGTACCTGATGATGGTAATCGCCGGCATCTCCCTGGTAATCGGCGCCCTCTGCGTGACCATTATCAAGGAGCACGACCCCAAGGACGACGAGCCCGTGCAGGAAACCCCCGCCATCTCCGAAATCTAAGGGGAGGGGAGAAACGGCCACCGTGCCCCGCGGCCAGTTGCCGCGGTGGTCAAAAAATTTCCCGGAGGCGTGCCACTCGGCTCGCCTCCTCTTTCAACCCTCCTCCCTCTCATTTGTTATATAAATAATGAATCAACGCGCTCGTGGATATGTAATGGGGGTGTTGGGCGCCGTCACCTACGGCCTCAACCCACTGTTTGCACGGCCTCTGGCCCAGATGGGCATGGAGGTACCCTCGGTGTTGTTCTACCGCTACCTCGTCGCCGCCTTTATCCTTGGCGCTCTCATGCTCTACAAGGGCCACGACTTCCGCTTGACGTGGAAAGAACTGCCCGTGGCGCTCGTCGCCGGCATCCTGTTCGCCCTCTCATCCCTATTCCTCTTCGAGAGCTACAACCTGATGGACGTGGGCATCGCCTCGACCATCTTGTTCGTCTACCCCGTGTTTGTCACCATCATGATGGTCGTAATGTTCGGCGAGCGAGTCTCGGTGGTCACCGTCGCGGCCATCGCCTTGGCTATCGTTGGAATTGTCATGCTCGGCCACGGCGAGGGCGACGGGGGTGTCAACCTTTGGGGCGTGGTGGTAGTGCTTCTCTCGGCCATCTCCTACGCCGTCTACATGGTGATGGTCAACAAAAGCTGCCTGCGACGGCTCAACACGCTGAAAATCACCTTCTACTCCATGGTATTCGGCATCTTGGTGTTCGTGGTGCAATTGGACGGACTGTTCTCCCTGCAACCCGTGCCGACGTGTACCCAAGCTTGGGTCAACGTGGCAGGATTGGCCATCTTCCCCACCGTAGTGTCGTTGTTGACCATGACCGTGGCCATCCTCGACATCGGCTCCATCCCCACCTCCATCCTCGGCGCCCTTGAGCCGGTCACGGCCCTTGCCGTGGGCATCCTTGCCTTTGGCGAGCGCCTCAGCCCCGGCGCGATGCTCGGCGTGGCCTTGGTAATCGTCTCGGTAGTGCTGATCATCCTCTCCGCCCCCCTTACGCGCCTCCTCCGCCAGATCCTCATCACCCTCCGCCACCCCCGCTAAACCCAATTATCACTGTATCACTGTATCACTTTATCATTTGGGGATAATGTGGTGATTGATAGGTATATACGCCGAAGCGACACAATGATACAATGATACTCTGATAATTTAGGTAATTTGGCAGGTGATTAGCCTGTCAGGCGTGTCAGGTGGATTATGTTGCGATGATACGGAAAAATTTTGTAAATTTGCGAGTTATTTGGATTAAAACGATATGAAAGGTGCATTGATTGCGAGATTCGTTTGCCTGCTGCTTCTGTGGCTGTTGCTGTGCTACATCGTGCTGAAAACCCGCGACTTGAATTTCTGGACATTGTTCGTGGTGGTGACATCGGGAATCGTGATTTTTGTGCCCCTTTATAAGAAATATATCCGCGATGGCAAAGGAAGAAAATAATCTCCTTGACTCGATAAATTCCCCCGACGACCTGCGCCGCCTGAGCGTCGAGCAGCTGCCTGAGGTGTGCCGCGAGCTGCGCCAGGAGCTCATCCAGCAGTTGTCGTCCAACCCCGGGCATTTCGCCTCGTCGATGGGCGCCGTCGACTTGACGGTGGCACTGCATTACGTGTTCGACACCCCAAGGGACCGCCTCGTGTGGGATGTGGGCCACCAAGCCTACGCCCACAAAATCCTCACCGGTCGCCGCAATCAGTTCGCCCATCAACGCACCTACGGCGGCATCAGCGGCTTCCCCAACCCCGCCGAGAGCGAATACGATACCTTCACCGCCGGTCACGCCTCCAACTCTATCTCGGCCGCCCTGGGCATGGCCGTGGCCTCGGAATTGAACCACGACGAGCCGCGACGCAACGTGGTGGCCATCATCGGCGACGCGTCAATCAGTGGCGGACTCGCGTTCGAGGGAATCAACAACGCGGCCAACACCCCCAACAACCTGTTGATCATCCTCAACGACAACGACATGTCGATTGACCGCAACGTTGGCGCCCTCAACGACTACCTCACCCATATCACCACCTCCAAGGCCTACAACCGCCTGCGCTACAAGGTGTACCGTTTCCTGCGCAAATTTCGCTTGATATCCGAGCGCAAGAAGGGGGTAATCCTGCGATTCAACAACTCCCTGAAGGCCATGCTCACCCATGAGCAAAACCTTTTCGAGGGATTGAACATCCGTTACTTAGGCCCGTTTGACGGACACGACGTGGAGCGTATCGTGCGTGTGCTCAAGGACGTGAAGGACATGGAGGGACCCCGTATCCTCCATTTCCGCACCATCAAAGGCAAGGGCTACGGCCCGGCAGAGCGCGACCCGGCATCGTGGCACGCCCCCGGCAAATTCGACCCCTCAACCGGCAACCGCCTGAGCCAAGCCAAAGGCCCTCAACCCCCAAAATATCAGGACGTTTTCGGCGAAACCCTCGTGGAATTGGCCCTGAAGAACCCCAAAATCGTGGCTGTCACGGCCGCTATGCCCTCGGGCACGTCGGTGAGCGTGATGCAAGAGGCTTTACCCGAGCGCACATTCGACGTGGGCATCTCCGAAGGGCACGCTGTCACCTTCTCGGGCGGCATGGCCAAGGACGGCTTGCGGCCCTTCTGCGCTATCTACTCGTCATTCCTACAGCGAAGCTACGACCATATCATCCACGACGTTGCCATTCAGCGGCTTCCAGTGACGTTCTGCATCGACCGCGCGGGCTTGGTGGGCGAGGACGGTGTCACCCACCACGGCATGCTCGACATCTGCTACCTGCGCTCCATCCCTGGCCTGATAGTAGCCGCCCCGCGTGACGAGCTGACGCTTCGCAACCTAATGTACACCGCCCAGGCCGACAACCACGGCCCATTTGCCATCCGCTACCCCCGAGGAGCGGGTCACAACCTCGACTGGCTCCAACCCATGCATTCCCTCCCCATCGGCAAGGGGGAGAAACTCACCGATGGCACCGACGTGATGGTAATCTCTGTAGGCACAATGGCTTACGAAGTCGCTCAAGCAATTGAAAAAGCCAAGGAGCAGGGTGTAAGCGCGGCCCACTACGACGCCATCTTCGTCAAGCCCCTCGACGAGGAGATGCTCACCGAAATCGGCGCGACTCGCCAGCCCATTGTCACCGTAGAGGATGGCGCCGTCACTGGAGGCTTCGGCTCGGCCGTCATGGAATGGCTGCAAGCCCACGGCTACTCCAATCCCGTGACCACCATCGGAATCCCCGACAATTTCGTCACCCACGGCACCGTCGCACAGCTGAAAAAACTGTGTGGCATGGACGCCGACAGCATCGCCCAAGCAATCATAAAAGCCAATAAGTCATGAAGATAGTGATTGTAGGAGCCGGAGAGGTGGGCAGCCACTTGGCCAAACTCCTTTCCAAAGAGGATCAAGACATTACGCTGGTCGACGCCGACGAGCAGAAGCTTGCGCCGCTCGACAGCAATTACAACTTGATGACCGTCACGGGGCAACCCACGTCGTTCGCCGCCCTGAAACAGGCCCGCGTCGAGCAGTGCGACCTGTTTATCGCCGTCACCCCTTACGAGACCGAGAACGTCACTTCTTGCGCCATGGCCAAGAGCCTCGGTGCCCACAAGACCGTTGCCCGTATCGACCGTTACGAGTTCCTGAAGGAGGAGCATCGCGGCTTCTTCACCCGCATTGGTGTCAACTACCTGATTTACCCCGAGTTGTTGGCAGCCGAGGAGATTGTCACCGCCCTGCGTCGCTCATGGGTAAGGCATTGGCTGGAGCTGCACGACGGCGAGATTATATTGGTGGGCGTGAAGGTGCGCGAGGGCGCCACAATCGTGGGTCAGATGCTCAAGGATCTCGCTATCCAAGCCGCCATCCACGTTTCGGCAATCAAGCGCAAGCACGAGACCATTATCCCCCGCGGCTACGACCGCATCGAGCCTGGCGACATCGTATATTTCACCACCACGCGCGACCACGTGGAGGCCCTGCGCGAAATCTGTGGCAAGGTTGACAAGCGAGTAAGGCGAGTGATGGTGATGGGCGGCAGCCGCATCGCCGTCAGGCTGTGTGCCCTGGCCGGGGATGAATTCCGCATCAAGATCATCGAGCAGAACCCCGACCGCTGCCGATGGCTAGCCGAGCTGTGCCCCAACGCCGAAATCATCCTGGGTGACGCCCGCGACAACGAGGTACTCTCCGACGAGGGTATCCGCGACATGGACGCCTTCGTGGCCCTAACCGACCAGAGCGAAACCAACATCCTCGCCTGCCTTTCGGCCAAGGAACTGGGCGTGCACAAAACCATCGCCGAGGTGGAAAACATCCAGTTTATATCTGAGGCCGAGGGACTTAACATCGGCACGATCATCAACAAAAAGCTACTTGCCTCATCCAAGATATTCCAATTGCTGCTGGATGCCGACACCGACTCGTCGAAGTGCCTCGCCTTGGCCGACGCCGAGGTGGCCGAAATCGAGGTCAAGCCCCACAGCAAAATCACCCGCGCCCCGGTCAAGGACCTCAACCTCTCCCGCGACATGACCATCGCCGGACTCATCCGCGACGGCCGTGGCATGCTCGTCGAGGGCAACACCCTCATCCAGCCGGGCGACCACGTGATGGTGTTCTGCCTCAGCGGCGCCCTAACGAAAATCGAAAAACTCTTTAACTGAAAGCTGAAAGCTGAAAGCCAATGTTTAAAGATACCTCCATAAATCTGCCGATGCTGATGCGCGTCGTGGGCTGGCTGCTCATGATCGAGGCCGCTTTTATGCTGGTACCCTTCGTTACGTGCCTCATCTACCGCGAGAACGATTACGAGGCTTTCCTGCTGTCGATAATCATTACCGTGGGAGCGGGAGCCCTGATGACATTTGGAATCCACCCCAAGCGCCACGACATGGGCAAGCGCGAGGGATTTCTCTTGACGGCCTTGGTGTGGGTGATCTTCTCGGCGTTCGGCATGATCCCATTCATGCGCTGCCACACGCCCATGTCGCTGAGCGACGCCTTCTTTGAGGCAATGTCGGGCTTCACCACCACAGGCGCCTCCATCCTCGAGGACATGGCCCACCTGAGCCACGGTATAATAATGTGGCGATGCCTGATGCAGTGGATAGGCGGCATGGGGATCATCCTCTTTACCGTCGCCGTGCTGCCCATGCTCAACTCCTCGGGAGGCATGGCCATGTTCAACGCCGAGGTCACTGGTATCACCCGCGAGAAGCTACGCCCACGCGTGAGCCAGACAGCCATGAGCCTGTGGCAACTCTACATCACCCTCACGGTGCTACTAATGGCCCTGCTTTGGATTGGCCCGATGAACCTGTTTGAGGCCGTCTGCCACGGATTCTCCACCATCTCCACTGGCGGCTTCTCCACCGAGAACGACTCCATAGCCGCATTCTCCTCGGTCTACATCGACGTGGTTGTGACCGTGTTCATGTTCCTTGGGGGTGTCAACTTCGCCCTGCTGGTCAAGGTCGCTTCGGGCAAAATACGCTCGGCGTGGAGCAACGACGTGCTGCGCACCTACGTGGGTATCATCGCCGTGATGATGGTGCTGTTCGTGTTGACGATCATCATCAACGGCCAGGCCCACTCGTGGGAGGACGTCACCATCGCCCCGTTGTTCCAAATCGTCTCCACAATGACCTCCACGGGCTACACGGTGTCCAATTTCGAGAGCTGGGGCGCCTTCGTGCTGTCGCTGGTGTTCGCCATGATGTTCTTCGGGGCCTGCGCGGGCTCCACGAGCGGAGGTGCCAAAATCGACCGCCTGATCTTCCTGCAAAAGTATGTCAAAAACGAGCTGCGCAAATGCGTCCATCCCCGCCAGGTCTACGCCGTGCGCGTCGGGGGCAAGGTGATGCCTTCCGAGCTGGTGGCCAAGGTAGTTGCCTTCCTCTGCTTCTACGTGATCCTCATCATGGCTGGAGGCGTCGCCCTGACGGCGTTGAACATCCCCTTGGTCGACTCCTTCTTCTCCTCCTTCTCGGCCATCAGCAACACGGGCTTGGGCGCGGGCGTCACCGGCTACGGCTCCTCCTACGAGATCATCCCCGCTGCCGGCAAATGGATTCTGTCGTTCCTGATGCTCGTCGGCCGTCTCGAGATCTTCACCGTCCTGATTCTCTTCACCTCCACCTTCTGGAAAAAATAACTAAAGGACGCGTAACAATTCACCGAAAAAAATTTTAACCACGAAAAACACAAAAAACACAAAACCTAGGAGGGGAAAAGGGGTCGCAAGCTCCCAAAAACACTAACCATCCGGATGGTTTTGTGTTCTTTAGCGAGTTTACGAGCCTAAATTCGGATTTACAAAGGGCGTGTTAGTGTCCTTTTGTGTTTTTCGTGGTTAAAATTTTTCGCTGAGTAGTTACGAAAAAAGGCTAAATTGTGAAAAAAGTTGGTAGTTTCGCGGGAAAACGCTAACTTTGCAAAGTTTTTTCAACCAACTCGTAAAACATCACCTCCGTGGGAAAGTTTTCGCAATTCAAGCTGCAGCTCAAATCGATGCCCCAAGGCACCGAAGATATTGAGTATCACCTCGACAAGGCGTTCTTCGAGAATATGGAGAACACCGATGTCAAGGGCGCTGACATCACCGTGTCGTTGACGGCCACCCATAAGGGCGACCTCTACGACCTCAACTTCGTCATCACCGACGAGGTGACCCTGCTGTGCGACCGTTGCCTTGACGACCTCGTGCTCCCGATCGAGGCCACCTACCACATCGGCGTGAAATACGGCGAGGACTACAACGACGACAGCGACGAGGTGCTCGAGATCCCCCAGAGCGACAATTACCTCAACGTCGCTTACATGATTTACGACACCGTGGTGCTGGCCATCCCCGCCAGGCACGTGCATCCCCTGGGGAAGTGCAACCGCGCCATGAGCGCCATGCTCAAGAAACACCGCGCGCGCACCTCGGACGACGAGATGGAGGACGAGTTGCTCGACGAAATCGACCAAATAGAAAGCACCGACGAAGGCTCTACCGGCACCGACCCCCGCTGGGACGCCCTCAAGGACCTCAATTGATATATTAACAATAAAAAGATAAAAAAGAAATGGCACATCCTAAACGAAAGCAATCGAAGACCCGCACCGCCAAGCGTCGTACCCACGACAAGGCCGCTATGCCCACGCTCGCCGTTTGCCCCAACTGCGGCGCATGGCACATCTACCACACCGTCTGCAACGAGTGCGGTTACTATCGCGGCAAGCTCGCCATCGAGAAATTCGCGGCTGTGTAATCCAGCTGGGATCAACTTGATCCACAAGCCTCAACATCGGCAACCCTCCGCTCTCCCGGGGTGATCGAATCGGCCTACCAACAACAAGGCCTACGGATCCCTGGGGGTGTTGTCGTGTATACATACACCAATTATTGTCACCCAACCACCAACCTATTTTTCCAATAATGTACAACGCAAGGATCGCTGGAATTTCATCCTACCTTCCCGATGATATCCTCGACAACGAGATGTTGTCGAAAATCGTCGACACAAACGACGAGTGGATCACCACTCGCGTAGGTATTAAAGAGCGCCACATTCTCAACAACGGCGAGGGCTCGTCTTATCTGGGCGAGCAGGCCGTGAACCGTCTTTTGGCCGACACGGGCACCAAGCCCGAGGAGATCGACCTTATCATCTGCGCCACCTCCAACCCCGACTACCGCATCCCCTCCACCGCCTCGGTGATCGCCCACAAGTGTGGCCTCCGCAAGGCTTACGGCTACGACATCCAGGCCGCTTGCGCCGGTTTTATCGTGGCATTGGAGGACGCCGCCGCTTACGTGCGTTGCGGCATGCGCAAGAAGGTGATCGTGGTGGCAGCCGAGAAAATGTCGTCGATGGTCAACTATGAGGACCGTTCGACCTGCCCCCTGTTCGGCGACGGAGCGGGATCTGTCTTGGTTGAGCCCACCGACAAGCCCGTGGGCGTGATCGACGGCATCTTCCATGTCGACGGCTCGGGCCTGGAGCACTTGTTGATGAAGGCTGGTGGCTCGGCTCACCCCGCGACCCACGAAACCGTGGACGCCCGCGAGCACTACGTATACCAGGAGGGTCGCCAAGTGTACAAGCACGCCGTGACCGACATGCTTACCTCCTCCTTGGACATCATGAAGCGCAACAACCTCTCGGTTGACGACGTCGACTACCTCGTGCCCCATCAGGCCAATCTGCGCATCATCGAGGCCGTGGCCGACCGTGCCGGTATCGCCCGCGAGAAAGTGCTGGTCAACATCGAGCACGTGGGTAACACCTCGGCAGCCTCGATTCCCATCTGCTTGGACGAGTTCAAGAGCCAGCTCAAGCCTGGCGACAAGATTGTCCTCACGGCCTTCGGTGCCGGCTTCACCTGGGGAGCAATGTACATCATCTGGGACCTTTAACCGGCTCCCACGCGATAAAAATCACTAAAATAGCATCTTTTAAGGTGCTATTTTTGTTTAGAAGATAGTGTAACTTCTAAATCAACTACAATGGAACAAGAGATTACAACCCCAATGGAACCCGAGCTGCCCGCTCCCACCTCGCAGGACATCGCTGAGGAAACCTCAGTCGAAAACCCCGCAGTGGCGTCGGGGCACAAAGCGGGGTTTGTCAACATAGTGGGCAACCCCAACGTGGGCAAGTCGACCCTGATGAACGATCTCGTGGGCGAGCGCGTGAGCATCATCACCTCCAAGGCCCAGACGACCCGCCACCGTATCATGGGTATCGTCAACACGCCCGAGTACCAGATAGTGTTCTCCGACACCCCCGGCGTGCTCGCCCCCAAATACAAGCTGCAGGAGCAGATGCTCGGCTACTCGGAGGGAGCGTTGACCGACGCCGATATCCTTCTCTACGTCACCGATGTCGTCGAGGACCCCACCAAGAACGCCGACTTCCTGGCCAAGGTGGCCAAGGAGAAGATACCCGTGTTGCTGGTGATCAACAAGATCGACCTCGTGAAGAGCCAACAGGAGCTGGAGCAGATTGTCGAGGGGTGGAAGAAACTGCTGCCCAACGCCGAGATCTACCCCACCTCGGCCAAGGAGCATTTCAACACCGACAACCTGATGCGCCGTATCGTGGAGCTGCTGCCTGTGTCGCCGCCTTACTTCGGCAAGGACGCGCTCACCGACAAACCCGCGCGATTCTTCGTCACCGAGATTATCCGCGAGAAAATCCTCACCAACTACGACAAGGAGGTGCCCTACTCCGTGGAGGTGATTGTGGAGAAATTCGACGAGAAGGAGGGCGCCATCCACATCATGGCCGTGATCTACGTTGAGCGTGACTCCCAGAAGGGCATCTTGATCGGCAAGGGCGGCTCGAAACTCAAGAAGGTGGGCATGGAGGCCCGCAAGGACATCGAGGCGTTCTTCGGCAAGAAGGTCTACCTGGAGCTGTTCGTCAAAGTTGAGGCCAATTGGCGCAACCGCGAAAACAAGCTCCGTGCCTTCGGGTATATCGACTAATTTTAGTAACTTCGCGAAAAAGAATAAGATATGGGACAATTAGTAGCCATCGTAGGGCGCCCCAACGTGGGCAAATCCACCCTGTTCAACCGTCTCACCCAGTCGCGCCAGGCGATTGTTGACGAGACGGCGGGCACGACCCGCGACCGCCAGTACGGCAAGGTCGACTGGAACGGCAAGGAGTTCTCAATCGTCGACACGGGCGGTTGGGTGGTCAACAGCGACGACGTCTTCGAGGCTGAAATCAACAAGCAGGTGGCCCTGGCGATCGAGCAGGCCGACGAGATACTGTTTGTGGTCGACGCCATGAACGGCGTTACCGACCTCGACGACCACGTGGCCGAAATCCTGCGCAAGTCGAAAAAGCCTGTAACATTGGTGGCCAACAAAGTCGACTCCAACGACTGGCTCTACAACGTGCCCGAGTTCTACAAGCTGGGCTTGGGCGACCCCTACCCCGTGTCGGCCGTGAGCGGCTTTGGCACAGGCGACCTGCTCGATGAGGTGGTGAAGCTGCTACCCGAGAAGCCCGAGGATGAGGAGGACAACCTGGCCGACATCCCCAAATTCGCCATCGTGGGCCGTCCTAACGCTGGCAAGTCGTCGCTGATCAACTCGTTTATCGGCGAGGAGCGCAACATCGTCACCGACATCGCCGGCACCACCCGCGACTCGATCTACACGCGCTACAACAAGTTTGGCTTCGACTTCTACTTGGTCGACACGGCCGGTATCCGCCGTAAGAACAAGGTGAACGAGGACATCGAGTACTACTCGGTGATCCGCTCTATCCGAGCCATAGAGGCCAGCGATGTGTGCATCCTTATGATTGACGCCACCCGAGGCATTGAGAATCAGGACCTGAACATCTTCTCGCTGATACAGAAGAACAAGAAGGGCTTGGTGGTGTGCGTCAACAAGTGGGACTTGGTGGAGGACAAGTCGCAGGAGTCGATAAAGACCTTCGAGACGGCTATCCGCAAGCGTTTCGCCCCGTTCACCGATTTCCCCATCCTGTTCACGTCGGCGTTGACCAAGCAGCGTATCTTCAAGGTGCTGGAAACGGCCATGGAGGTGTACAACAACCGTCACCGCATCGTGCCCACCTCGCAATTGAACAAGGTGATGCTCGTGGCCATCGCGGCCTACCCGCCACCAGCCAACAAGGGTAAATTCGTGAAGATCAAATACGTGACCATGCTTAAGGGAGCGGCCGTGCCCACGTTCATCTTCTTCTGCAACCTGCCCCAGTGGGTCAAGGAGCCCTACCGCCGCTACTTGGAGAACAAGATACGCGAGAATTGGGACTTCACGGGCACGCCCATCAACGTGTTCATGCGCGAAAAATAAGACAGTTTTAATTAGTAAGGCCTCGCTTGATTATTTGAGCGGGGCTTTTTTGTTGATAGCGGCCAGGATGGAGTCGAATTGGCGGGATACGACATCTTTGGAGAAATGATCGGAAACATATTGGCGGGCTTGGGCGCCTATCTGTCGGCGTCGCTGCCAATCGCCCAAAAGGTCAACGCAAGCCGATGCTATTTCTTCAAACGGCTTTACTACAAGAGCCTCGCCAACGTCGGTAAGCCCCTCGGCTCCCGTAGGTGTGGTGACCACGCAGCAACCGTGGGCCATCGCCTCCAAAATCTTGTTCTGGATTCCCGACCCCGACACCATCGGAGCTACCACCAAGGCGGCTCGCTGAAACAACGGAGAAAGCGACTCCACAAATCCCGTAACCGTTATTCGGTTGTCGGCCAACGCCTTAACGCTTTCCGCCGGGGATGCGCCCGCGATTGTGAACGAGGCTTGTGGACATGCTTTCACGATATCAGGCCACGACCGCTCCACAAATCGGGTAACGGCCTGCACATTGGGCAGATAGTCCATTTTCCCCACAAACAGCAATTCCTGACTTTCCGCGTCATAACGGGTGCAATCGGCCTCGCCAGGCACTTTCACGGCATTGGAAAGCAGGTGGACATTCTTAGAGCCATCCTGAATGAATTGGATGTCAACCTCAGATATGTAGGCGCATGCGTCAAACTCCTTGCGGCACCTTCGCTCCAACCGCTCCATCCTTTTGGCCATCAGCGTGTAAAACCATTTCTTGGGACCTGCGGTGGTATTGGCGGCGTTGCGATAATTCATTGTAAGTGAATCGGTTAAATCCACCAATCGTTTTTTGCCCTGGTAAGGGAACAGATAGGGTGACATTGCGGGAGAGGCGGCTATCAACAGGTCGTAATCGTCGGCCACCGAGGCAAGCCATCGGCGTATCTCGCGGTAGTTGAAATGGTTGGCGATATGCACCTTGTTGTTGAGCAGCGTGGTGGAGAGGTTGAAGATGCGTTGCCACCGGGGATAATGGAACCATTTCTCGGCGTGTACCCTGCGAGGCACTTCCTTGGACAGCAACCCACACTCTTCCAAGGTGTTGGCCAGATACATCACATCCGTGTCGTATCGCTGGGCCACAAGTGATATTAGCTGGTTGATGCGCACGCGGTCGCCCCCGAAGAGGGGGATCACTGGTCGGTGGGAGAGTATCAGGGCCCGCATAGTCACATTATGGATTGGTAAAAACGATCGAAACGGCGGGCGACGACGGCAAGGGAGTTGTGGACCTCGACGAATTGGCGGCCGGCCACACGCAGGTCGTGGAGATCTTGGGGATGGTCGATGAGATGGACCAGACGATCCACGGTTTCTTGCTCGCGTCCAGGCACGATGTTGATGATGGGCTTGACCCCCTCGTGGCCGATGAAGCGGTAGTATTCAGGCTCGCCCCCCGACACTGCCAATTGTCCCCGTGCCATAGCCATCAGGGCGTTGGTAGCGGGGGTGTAGGAGTAGAGTTGGTCAAATACGATATCGGCTTGGTTGAGTAGCTCGGTGTATTGCTCAAACGGCAGGTTTTCAACGATTTGCACACGGGTTTTGTCGGGACGCAAGCGGTTTACCTCGCGGGCTACCCATTCGAGGCGGTCGGTGCCTTTTTCGACTACGCGGGAGCGATGACGGCCTAGAAAGAGGGTGGTGTCGACCCGGGGAGGGGCCGACTTCCATCCTCCTGAGAGGGAAGTTGCTGCGATTGGGATGCCGCCGTAGGCGAGCTTTTCGGGGGTTATCCAGCGGGAGGCGGCGACATGGTATTCGTAGAGGGCCGAGATGACGCCGTCAACACGGTGGTAGACGTGGCGGCACAGGTCGCGCAGAGGGTCGTTGAGCCATGCTTGGAGTATCTCGGGGTGCTCCAAGGCGTAGGGCGACGGAGAGCCGTCGGGAAGGCGCCATTCGTTGTATCTCAGGGGTAGTGACGGGTCGACGCACATCTCCACGTAAGGGGTGTCGGTGCCCAGGGCGGTAAGCACCACCTTTCCATTGTTGCGCTTAAGCCAGTCGAACAGATGCTTGCACCGGTGAGGGCGTTGCTCCACCAGCACGGGATTGGTGATAGCGACGATGTCGTAGCCTTTAAGGCGGTGGCTCAGGACAGTGCGGAGCCGTGTCCACAGGATTGCTCCACCGATTTTGCCGGGATGTCGCCGCAGGTCGATGTCGCGGGGCGTATTCATCCAGTAGCTGCCGTGGGAGGCCACGGTGACGTCGTGGCCAAGGGCACGCAACCCTATGGCCAAGGTGGCGTGGAAGCCGCTAGCGTCGCCAAAAAGGAGGATACGCATGCTATGGAGCGTTTAGAGGTAACGGCTTACTGCCGAGGGGATTTTCTCGGGGTCGTCGACACGCTCCACCAGCTCGCCTTGTCGGTTGATAATGAACGTGGTAGGGATGTCGACAACGTTGTAGCTCATCAGTATTTTGGCACGTGTGGTCGCGGGGGCGTAGAGGGCTATCCAAGGGATGTTCTTGGCCGACTTTGCCCAAGCGAATTGGTCGTCGTCAACGGCTACTTGCACTATTTCAAGGCCTTGCGAGTGACGTTGCTCGTAGAGGGAGGCCAATAGGCGGTTGAACTCAAGCGAGCCGTCGGCGTCGTAGACGGTGAAGTTGAGCAACACAACGTCGCCCTTGGAGGCTATCTGGCTGAGCTTGTGGGCGGTTCCGGTCTCGTCGCTCAGGGCGAAATCAATCAGCGGCAGGGCGGCCACGACCATAGTGTCGGCTTGGGCGATGGAGGCTTTGCGGTTGCGCAGGTAGAGCGATTTGAGGTACTCGGTGCGGGGGTCCAAGGGGCGTTGCTGGGTGTAGCAGTTGGCCACGGCGCCGATAACGCGCAGGTCCTGGCGATTGGCGGGGTTGTACAGCGGCATGCCGTTGACCGTCTTTTGGATAATGTAATAGGCGACTATACCAGCGGGGTCGGCAAGGGCGATCTGGGCGAGGTCGCGCTTGGTAAGGGAATCCACTGGCTGGTGGACACGCAGCAGGGAGTCGACGCGAGCCACGGCCTCAGCGGCGGCTGTGCCTCGCAGACTGTATTGGGTTGCGAAAGCGGCTTTGTCGGCTGTGATGGTGACAGTTTCGATGGAGTCGATGGGGAAATAGATCATCTCGGAGCCAAGGCGCAGGCGGTAGATGTCGGGATAGCCGGCGGCGTCGGCGCGGAAGCGGAATCGGCCGTCGTTGCCCACCTCGGTGGTGTCGACGCCCCACCACGATCCGTTGTGGGAGGCTTCAAGGATGAGTTGGTCGCCCTCGGCGCCGGTGACGGTGCCTTCGACTGTGAAACGCGGCTGGGAGGAGCAAGCGGCGAGCAGCATGGCGGTAGCGACGCCCGCGAGTATATTTTTCAGTGTCATTTTAGCAAGTAATGATTGGTTACTCTCGCGAAGATACAAAAAATTAATGCACAATGCACAGTGCACAGCGCACAATAAATGGCACACTGCAATTAAGGTGTTAATTGGCGCGGGGATTTTCGGGATGGTAGAGCCAGCCGCGGTACTCGGGACCCAGGGAATGGACGATGCGGTGCCAGTAGGCGTCGTCATCACCCGTGAGCAGGCGTGCCGGCGAGGGAGGAGCGGCGACGGTCCACACTTTCTTGCGCAATTCCCCCTCCAATTGCTGGGGGTCCCAACCGCTGTAACCCACGAAGAAGCGGATGCGCCCCTGGGTTGGGTAGCGCGAATTGACGTAATCGGTCATCGCCTCGAAGTCGCCGCCGATCCACAACCCGGGGATAATCTCGCGTCCGCCCGGAATCAGGGCATCGAGCGTGTGGAGGAAGTACAGGCGGTCGAGCGACATCGGTCCGCCGCAGAACAGGGGCACGTCCACGTCGTCGTCCACGCCGGGGATCACTTGGCCGATGGTGTAGTTGGTGGATTTGTTCAGGACGATGCCCATGGCGTTGGAGCGGGCGTCGTGCTCGATCAGCAGGATCACCGAGTGGCTGAAATAGGCTTCGCGCAGGAACGGCTCCGACACCAGCAGCGCGCCCGTGCGGGGCTTGCCCGTCGGGAAGTCGAAGTCGAACAGCATATGTCGCAAATCAGTCATCTCGATCTCTTTTTCCTATATAACAACCGAAACGGCCCTAAAGGTCGCTACTGCAAAGGTAATTCATTGCGGGGGAAAATCCAAATCGGAGGTGAAAATGTTTGGACTGTCGCTCCACGCCTCCGAGGTGGCCGCCGGCGACAAAACCCATCCCCTCACTGAGGCTCCGTTCCACAAAAATCGTTAAACGACAAGTGGATTCTATTGAGGCGAAAGGTTGCAGTGGCGGAGGAGGGCTTCAAGGTAGTAGTAGTCGGCGTAGTTGAGGGGGACGTCGATCTCTGAGCCTGCGGGGAGGAAGCCTGTGGAGTGGTCAAGGATAAAGCCGTGGGTGCCCTGGTAGCGGTAGCCGCGGTAGAGAGTGGCGAGGATGCTGTCGGCCCATTGGCGGTATTCGGCTCCCTGAGGAAGGTAGCTGGCGAGCTCATAGAGGGCTGAGGCGACCACGGTGGCTGCTGAGGCGTCGCGGGGGATGAAATCGACCTTACGGTTGCCGGCAGGGCGCTCAACCGACAGAGGACGCGTGGTGAGGGAATCGGTGTCCATGTCCCAGTAGAAGATGCCGTCGTAGGGGGTGTTGGGGAGGGAACGGAGGTAGTCGGCTACCTTTACTGCCTGGTTGAGGAATCGCTGATCGCAGGTGTACCGGTAGCACATGGTGAAGCCATAGAGGGCCCAGCCTTGGCCGCGTGACCACACGGATTCGTCGTGGGCGCCCTGGAATGTACCACGCCAACGCACGTCGCCAGTGGCCTCGTCGTAGTCGACAACGTGGTAGCAGGAGGAATCGTCACGGAAATGGTTATCCATGGTGTTAAGCGCATGGTTGACAGCGATTTGGTAATAGGTGCTGTCGCCAGTGACGCGGGTTGCCTCGAATAGCATCTCGAGGTTGAGCATGTTGTCGATTATCACGGGATAGCTCCATCGGTCGCGGTTGAAATCCCATGAGCGGATACATCCCACTGCCGGGTTGTAGCGTGTTGCTAATGAGCGGGATGCTTCCACAACGATGTCACGGTAGAGAGTGTCGGCGGTAAGGGCAAAGCCACGTCCAAAACTGTCGCCGATCATGAAGCCGAGGTCGTGAGTGTCGGTTTTGGTTTTGACAGCCTCCAATGGGTTGGTCCATTTGCGGGCGAGGCGAAGCCAATAGGGGGAGCGGGTGTAGTCGTAGAGATGCCACAGGCTTCCGGCGAAAAATCCCGAGCACCAGTCGTGGGCGTCAACCAATTTTAGCGTCCCGTCGGGATTCACCGAACGGGGGAAACCCGTGCCCTGATTCTCGGCTTGCTGAGCCAACCGTGAGAGTTGAAACCCCGCGTGGGCGAAAGCGGCCTCTTTGGGATTAATCAAGGATAGATAGCGCTCATCGCCTGTGAGCCACGCCAAACGGGCGACCTGTTTTAGCAACTCTGCTTCAGCCTTTTCCCAACCGCTAATCTGCTGATATGGCCACAGCTCGGGGTGGCCAATGTAGGGGATAAGGAAGTTGGCGGATGCTCTTACAAGGGCCAGGTCGAGGGGTACGCCCAGGTCGCGGGCGAGTTCGGCCATGTCGACCATGTGGGCAAGGTTGTAGACGGAATAGTGGAAGGCGAGCGTGCGCTCGAGTTCGTGGGGCTGGGAGCCGTCGGCTAGCACCTGTTTTTGCAAACGCTTGGGAACAAATTCGCTGATTACGCGCTTGGCGGTGACGGTATCGCCCACAAAAGCCGCATAGGTGGCCAATTGCACATCGTAAACGATTGAATGGTTGTTGCTTACCTTGGATTCCTCTTTCCCTTGGTCGCTGGTCATAAGCCAATTGGTGAAATCCCTGAACCAGCTATGCAAACCGCCCTTTATCTCAGGTGTAAGCGCCTGTGAATCCAACATTAAGTCAATGGCCTTGATGACATACACAAAGGAGTAGCCGTCGAGGATGCCGTAGCAGCGTCCACGGTCGCCATTCTCACCGAGGACAACCTGGGCATACTCCAACGTGGGATTCATTCTAGTTTCGGGGTCGACAAACCACGTATTAAACTGCTCCACAGCTTATTGGGAGTATCGGTCATCCCGTGTAAGCGCCCACGCTTGGGACAAAGCAGACACCCGGTTGGCCATCGTTGACAGCACAGGACGGTCGAGCGAGTAGATTTCGGGGTTGGTCACGCCGTCGCGGTGGATATAGGGGAGGCCATCGGGCTTGGTGGTGTCAGGCCAACAGTAGCGTGCCTGGCTGTAGTAGTCGTGCTTGTCGCCACTTCGGGGCAATTTCGTCTTTTGCATCACGCTCACAGGTGGCAATGCCAACAAGCTATCCGCTTGAGCGATAATCACTTGGCGATTAATTGGCTGAGCGGCAATCGCTATGGCAGAGGCCATGAATAAGGCTAAGGATAAGACACGTTTGGGATTCATCGCTTGAATGATTGGTTACGGTGACAAATTTACGAAAATTTTGTAAATTTGCGGTATGATTAAGCAAGTTTACAATTCACTGGCCGAGAACGGCCACCTATACGATACCAATCTTTGGCGACAAATGATCAGCGGCGAAGTCTACGACGCTCCCAATCCTATTCTAATCGAGGGGTTAAACCGAGTGAAGGAGGCCCAGCGGGTGTACAACGACCTCCAACCCACGGATTATGAAACTCTTGACCGCCAACTACGGGCGATGATCGGTCACGTGGGCCAAGGGGTGAAGGTGCTGCAGCCGTTCCGCTTCGACTGGGGCAAAAACATCTCGCTGGGCGACCGTGTATTTGCCAATTTCAACCTCACCATCCTCGACGAGGCCCCTGTAACCATCGGCCATGACGTGTTTATCGGGCCAAACGTGAGCATCTACACGCCTTGCCATCCACTGGAGTATCGCGACCGTAACACAGGAGTAGAGTGGAGCGAGCCTGTGACCATCGGCCCCAACTGCTGGATTGGAGGGTCGGTGACCATCCTGCCGGGCGTGACCATCGGCGAGGGCTGCGTGATCGGCGCCGGCAGCGTAGTCACCCGCGATCTACCACCCCACCACCTATGCGTCGGCAATCCCTGCCGCCCCATCCGGGAGTTGATTAGGTAATTAGTGATGGCGTGTGCGCAGCCTAGGCGGGCCGGCTCTTGAACGGCCCATAAAAAATTCTCTCAAGTGTCACAAATCCTTAAATGGCTGCGTTAATAGGGTATGAACGCCAAAGAATTCAACCGGAAAGTCGTAGCCCACTGGCGCGAAATGTGGACAATAGCGGCCCGCATCCTCCGCGACCAGCAAGATGCCTCCGACGCTGTGCAAGACGCAATGGAGCGCCTGTGGAAGGCTCGCGACGCTCTGCCCGACGATTCCCAGCTCGGTCCCTATCTGTCGGTGGCCGCCCGTAACGCCGCGGTCTCACGGTTGCGATCCCGGCGAGAAACGCTGTCGATGTTGGACGCTCCCGACCCACCATCCGAGGGTGACGCCTCCGACCAAGCGCAATTCCACAACAGTTCCGAGATTCTCGACAAAGCATTGTCAACCTTACCCGTAAATCAAGCTAAAGTACTGAGGTTGAGTATTATAAGCGCACTATCCAACGAAGAAATCGTGCAAGCTACCGGACTTACAAACGAAAACGTGCGCACGCTCCTCTCCCGAGGACGAAAACAGTTAAGAGAAACATTCCAAAAACTTTATAATCATGGCAATTAACTCTCCTAATATCAACCCATTGCTCGAGCGCTACTACGATGGCGTGTCGACCACGGCTGATGTCGATGCCATCACCGATTATATGCGCTCCCACCCCGAGCACCCCGATGCCGCTATATTCTTGGCTATCTCCCAGTTGTCCAGCGAGTTGCCCGAAATGGACACCGACTTGGAAGGTAAGTTGTTGCGACGTGATAAGGTATTGCCTATCCGACTGATGGCTTGGTTAGGGGGTGTGGCCGCCGCGGCCGTACTACTGATAGTGGCTCTCACTTGGCAGCCACAATCCGCTCTAGATCTTGCTCCATATGCTTTCCCTGACGCTTCTATTGCCACCGCTCAAATCGTTGAGACACCACAAGTTGAAGAAATCCCTACTCAACGAGTAGCAGAAGCTACTCCCATTCCCAAGGTCAAAACCATCAAGGACAAAAAATCTACTGAAACGGAGGTGACCGATCCTGCCGAAGCCGCCGCTATCCTCAAAAAATTGGCCTCAAAACTCGACCGTACCATGGCGCAAGCCTCAGCTGCAACATCTACTACCGTCAACTCCTTAGAAACTGTAAATCAAGCAATCCAAGAATATCTCTAAACCGATGAAACGTATATTTTCCACTCTCATCCTGGCGTGCGTGGCCATCATGATGGTCGCTGCTCCCAAAAGCTCCAAACTGATGCCCGAGGCATCCTCAATCCCCGGAGTAACAACCGTTTACCTTGGTCCCGCTATCCTGGCCATGGCTCAGGAGTCGGCCTTGGATGATCTCGACGACAATATCCGAGACGCTATCAAGGAGCTGAAGTCACTCGAGATTATCACCACCGAAAAGAAGTCGGCCATCCCCTCGTTAGACGCTATGGCTGAGAAGGTTATCGACCAATACACCCTCGACCTTCTGATGGAGGTGAATAGCGACGAGAATGAGCAGGTGTATCTCTATGCCCCGGTCTCTAGCACGCCCGTCGATGATTCTTGTATGCTTATGATCACTCAAACCCCTGAGGATTATGTGATTATGGCTATACGAGGACGTATTGACATCTCGGCATTTATGAAAGACGACCAGCCCCAAGCGCAATGATCAGAAAGTTACTTATTCCATTGTCGATGTGCTTGGCCTTCTGCTCATGCTCGGTACAACGCACCTTCCCCGACTTGAAGGGTCAAAATGTCACACGGGTGGCGTTGCCCCGGATGTTAATGGCCTTGGCCAACATGGGTGACGATGATGGAGACGAAGGAGGCATCGATGGTGTCAGCTCGATGGAGATAATGGAGGTAGCAAGGCCGTGGGAACAGATTGATTCGATGATCTACTCCCGTATGGAAGCCATTGGTGCTGAGCAGTATATCGAGGTAATTGGCTCCAGCTCAGTTGTCGATATCTGGGGTATCGCCCATAAGAAACAGGGCTACGTCAAGAAGATGATCATCCTGGCGCGTGACCCCAAAGATAACGCCATCGTGGTACTCAACGGCAAGATCCCCGTGAGCGAGGTCGCCGATCGCAACGCCCACAAGAAAATAATCTCCCGCGATTAGCCCGATACTTCTATATGGGCCGTCCAAGAGCCGGCCCGCCCGGGCTGTGCTGACGTTCTAGGAGAGGTCGACGATGGTGATGCCCGCGCCGCCGAATTGGGGATGCTCGTCGCGGTAAGAGGCCACGCCACGCACGGTGTCGAGGTATTGGCGGATGGCTTGGCGAAGGGCGCCAGTGCCGGTGCCGTGGAGGATGCGCACTCGCTGTTGGCCAAACTGGATGGCGTCGTCCATAAAGTAGGTGACGGCCTGGATAGCCTCGTCGGCTCGCATCCCGCGCACGTCGATCTCGGGCTTGAATTGCAACTGGCGGTCACGCAACCTCTCGGAGGTGGCCGAGGAAACAAATGACGCTGCCTTGGCTCCGCTTTGCACCTTGGCAAGGGTAGGCTCCAGGCGGTCGAGCGCCACGGTGGTCTTTAATAAGCCAAAGGCCACAACAGCCTGTTTGCCGTTGATCTCCAGAATCTTCCCCACGGTGCCTTGGCCGTCGAGTTTCACGTTGTCCCCTACCCTCAGCTCCTTGGCCGGTTGCTTGGGCTCGGCCTGTTTTTCCTTTTTGGCCTTGGGAGCCTTTTTGAGCAGGGGATGCTCGTCGGGCATCTCGGTGGCAAGGCGCTCCTTCTCCTCTTTCAGGCGGCGACGTGCCTCAAGTGTAGCTTCACGTTCGGCTTGCGATCGCTTGATATCGTGGATGGTGCGTTCCACTTGCGAGTTGCTCTGCTCGATGATTCGCTTGGCCTCGTCCTGAGCCTGTGAGATGATTTCACGGCGCTTTTCACGCAGGGATGTAGCGTCGCTCTCGTAGCGCTCGAGCACGGCGTCGATTTTCTTTTCTTTCTGCTTGATGGCGTCACGTTTATGCTCCCAATAACGCTTGTCGCGGGCGATGTCGAGCAGGTAGCGGTCGAGGTTGACGTAATCGCTCCCCACAATCTCGGTGGCGTCGTCGATAATAGCCGAGGGCAGACCAATCTTCCGGGCGATTTCAATGGCGAAGGATGAGCCGGGGGAACCGATGGACAGGCGGAACAGGGGGCGCATCTTCTGGCGGTCGTAGAGCATGGAGCCGTTGACCAATCCCGGCAACTCGTTGGCCAATTGCTTGAGATTCTGGTAGTGGGTGGTTACCACGCCCCACATCTTCTTGGCGTTGAATTGCTTAAGCATCGCCTGAGCCAACGCGCCGCCTATCTGCGGCTCGGTGCCTGAGCCAAATTCATCAATCAATATCAGTGAGGTCGAGCGGCCTTTCAGCAGGCACTGTTTCATCGACGACAGGTGGGAGCTGTAGGTCGACAAGTCGTCCTCAATCGACTGATTGTCACCTATATCGATGAAAATATCTTGGAAAATGCCGGCATGGGAGTTGTCGTACAAGGGTGGCAGGATACCGCATTGCAACATATACTGCACCACGCCTACGGTCTTCAAGCACACCGACTTACCTCCCGCATTAGGCCCTGAGATCACCAGCAGGCGTTTCTCCTTGGTCAAGGTAATGTCCAATGGCACCACCTCCTTGCCCTGAGCCTTAAGCGATTGTAGCAACACAGGGTGTTGGGCATGATACCACTCCATTTCGGGATGGTCGACAAGGTGAGGCATCGAGGCTTCTATCTCCCGCGCAAACAACGCCTTGGCATGTATGAAGTCAAATTCGCCCATCAACCCTTGGGTGTCCAACAGAGCGGGTATCTCGGGACGTATCACTCGGGAAATCTCCTGAAGGATACGGATCATCTCGTGGCGCTCCTCCACCTCGAGTTCGCGCAGGCGGTTGTTGGCCTCTACCACCTCGGCAGGCTCGATAAAGAATGTCTTGCCCGAGGCGCTCTCGTCGTGGACGATGCCGTTGATTTTGCGCTTGTGCATGGGTGCGACGGGGATCACCAGTCGGCCGTCACGCACCGATGGGGTCACATCGCTGTCCAAATATCCGTCGCCCACAGCCTTGGCGATGACACGGCGTATGATGGAGTTGATGCGTCCCGACATCTGGGAGAGTTGCTGGCGGATGGTTGCCAATTCGGGCGATGCCGAGTCCTTGACGTTGCCCTGCTCGTCGATGATGCGGTCGATGGAGCGGAGCAACCCTGGGAACGGATCCAGATAAGACGCCTTCTCAGCCAACCTACCTTTCGTGGCGTGGGCATCTTCATTTTCCCGCTGCGACATGAATTTCCTTACCTCGTCGACGGCGCGGAGACTCTTGGCGAGTTGGCTGAGGTCGTGCGACGACATGTAGGTGCCTTCCACTTGGATGGCTTTCAGCGGGGAGGTCACGTCGCGGAAGTTGGCCAACGGGAAGTCCTCGCCGCCGCTGATGATGGCCAGCATCTCGGCTGTTTCCTCCAACCGGGCGCGCACGACGGTAGGGTCGGCGGAGAATATCATTTCTTCGACCAACTCCTTGGCAATGGGCGACTTGGCTTTCTGAGCCACCATCGCCCTCACCTGGGTGAAACCTACTTTATCCTCGAAGCGCTCGGGATGGATCATGGGGAGAGTTTAAAGTTTAAAGTTTAAAGTTTAAAGTTTAAAGTTTAAAGTTAATAGTTTTTAAATCGCTAAATCTTTAAAGCATTAAAGGAGGAAAGGAGGAAAGGATTAAAGAGAAGGGGAGAAGAGGCTATTCTAAAG
>JAJPXC010000083.1 GCA_021205635.1 Bacteroidales bacterium
GAATGTTTTTTTCTTGAATTGTTGCCCATGGTGGTGCAAAGTTAATGATTTTTTTGCCTTAGCCACCTGTCTCATTTTGCGGGGGCATTACACCTTTCCTTCATAGCCAAATAATTGACTTATAGAGCAGATTTAATATTTATGTAATATCGGGGTAATAGGGGTGAAACATTATCGGGATAATTTTGCATCGTCGGAGGACCGGAGAGGCGGTCGCTAAGCCTCGACACCAAGAGATTCATCCCCTCCGGCGACGTAAATTATGGAATATGTATTTATCGGGATTATTGTTTTTTTGTTTCTACTGGCTGTATTCGATTTGTCGGTGGGCGTCAGCAATGATGCGGTCAACTTCCTCCAATCGGCCGTCGGCGCCAAGGCCGCAACGTGGCGCACGGTTGTCATTGTCGCCGCCGTGGGGGTTTTCATAGGCGCATCGATGTCAAACGGCATGATGGATATCGCTCGTCACGGTATCTTCAGGCCGGAACATTTCGCTTTCTACGACATCATGGTGATCTTCATGGCCGTGATGGTCACCGACGTTCTTTTATTAGATGTATTCAACACACTCGGATTACCAACATCAACCACGGTTTCGATGGTGTTTGAGCTGCTCGGTGCCGCTTTCGCCGTATCGCTGGTCAAGCTGGCCTCAAGCGCTTCGGCGGGATTGACGCTCGGGCAGATGCTCAACACCGAAAAGGCTCTGTCGGTGATCATGGCCATATTCGTCTCAGTGGCCGTGGCCTTCATCTTCGGCGCTATAGTACAATGGCTTGCTCGCCTGTGGTTCACTTTCGATTACCGTAAAGGGCTGGGATGGAAGATAGGCTTGTTTGGCGGCGCTTCGGTCACCGCCATAGCCTATTTCTTGCTGTTCAAGGGGGCCAAGGACCTGGCGTTCATGACTCCCGACATCAAGGCGTGGATAGCCACTCACCAGGCATTGCTCATCGTTAGCTGCTTCGTGGTAGCCACGGCTCTGTGCCAACTGTTGCACATGTTGAAGATCAACGTGTTCAAGATGGTGGTGATGGCCGGCACTTTCGCCCTGGCGATGGCGTTCGCCGGCAACGACTTGGTCAACTTCATCGGCGTGCCGCTCTCGGGCTTCGCCGCTTTGACCGAGTGGACCGGCACGGGCGTTGCTCCCAACTCTTACATGATGGATTCGTTCAACTCACCGGCCTCCACCCCGGTCTACTTCTTGCTCATCGCGGGAGTGATCATGGTGGTGGCATTGGCCACAAGCCGCAAGGCCAAGAAGGTGGTTGACACAACGGTTAAACTCAGTCGGCAGGACGCGGGCGACGAGATTTTTGGATCGTCGCGGCTCGCGCGCCGGCTGGTAAGGCTTTCAATACGTGTGGCCGAGGGGATTGACCGCAACACTCCCCGCGAGGTGAAGCGCTGGATACGCAAGCGTCTTGACCCCGACAAGGCCACGCTGGAGCACGGCGCGGCGTTCGACCTCGTGCGTGGCTCCATCAACCTGGTGTTGGCCAGCGGACTGATAGCCCTGGGTACCTCGCTGCGACTGCCCCTCTCCACCACTTACGTCACCTTCATGGTGGCAATGGGCACTTCATTGGCCGACAAGGCCTGGGGGCGCGAGTCGGCAGTGTTCCGAATCACGGGCGTGATCTCGGTGATCGGAGGATGGTTCCTCACCGCTGGCGTCGCCTTCTTGGCAACAGCACTCATCGCCTGGGGCATGCATGTAGGTGGCACTTGGGTGATGATCGCAGTGGCTATAGTGGCCATCGTGGTGCTGCTCCGCTCCAACTTGCGCAAGAAACGCGAGGCCGAATCGGAGGCCGGCGCACTGGCCCGCATCCTCGCTTGCGAGGACAAGCGACGCGCTTGGGGCCTGCTCTGCGCCTACATGGCACAAGGAATGGTCGACTTCCTGGGCTACACCCGCAAGGTGCATCGTCAAGTGGCTGAGGGGTTCTTCGGCGACTCGTCCAAGCCTATCGGCAAGGCACTCAACACCTTTGTGGGCGAAAAGCAATGGGTGAAGTCGCAGCGCCGAGGGGCGACGTTAGCCATGACCAAGGTCGACCACACATTGGCCATCGAGCGGTCGTCGGCCTTCCACCTGGTGTACGTGTGCATGATGTCGATGCTCTACAACATGCGCCGCATCGCCGAGGCTTGCCATGAGCATGTCGACAACAACTTCCCCGCGCTCCCCTCGGGCATGGCGATGGCCGGCGAGGGTATCGCCCGACGGGTGGACGCGCTGATGGCCGACGCCACTGAGGCCGTCATCACCCCCCACTCCGACGAGGTGGAGGCCCTACGAGATCGCTGTGACGATGTCAAGAACATGATTGACAAGGAGAAAGCCCACCTCTATAGCGAATTGCGCGGTGCTTCCTCATCTCGATTAGGTGTTATCTACGTCTACCTGAATATGTTGCAGGAGCAACGCGAGATGGTGAGCAGCATTCGCCGATTGGCCGGTGCGGCGTTGAGGTTGCTGAGTGTTCAGCCTCTGCCAGGCAGCGTGATGGAAACGGTAAGCCCCGAGGGCACTGTGGCCGAGGCGGTGACTGTGCCTGAGTGAAACGCGGCCGCATTTTTGACAATAGCTAACCCGAGTCCCGTGCCTCCCTTGGCGCGGGACCTTCCTTTATCCACCCGGTAGAAGCGCTCGAATATGCGGTCCAAATGCTCGGAAGCCACGCCGCGACCGTTGTCGGCCACGATCAAGCGCGGAACGCCGGTTGCAGGCACGCGGTTAAGACGGATGTCGATAATCGTCCCCTCCGAGTAGGCGTTGGCGTTGGACAGCAGATTGCGCACGATCATCAGCAACAGCGCCTCGTTGCCGCTGATTACCATGTCGTTGTCGAGGTGCAAGCGTATGGGGATGTACTGCTCGCCCGTATACTCTTGAGCGGCTTTGCGCACGACCTTGGCCAGCGACACGTTGGTGCACTCGATCGATGAATTGTCGTCGTCCAAGCGGTTGAGAGTGGCCACATCGGCAAGGAGGGCAGTGAGGCGATCGGTTTGTTTCAACGCTTTGTCCACCAGGTTGTTGCGCTGTTCTTCCGAAAGCCCGGGATGTTGTTGGAGTGTCTCGAGGCACAATTTGGTGGCAGCCACGGGGGTTTTCAGCTCGTGGTTGATGCTCAGGGTGAGTTGGCGCTTCACGCGACGGGTGTCCTGGGCGTGGGCCAATGTCATTCGATGTTGGCGCATGGCGATATAGCCCAAAACGCTCACCAACACGGTGATACCGATCATGAACCATAATAGCGTCTGGTCGGCTGCGAGCATCTCGCTAAGCGAGGGATCGTAATGAGCCGCTGAGCGGGCCACGAGCGGCCCGCGAGCCGTTGCCGAGTAGAAATAAACCGAGTCAGTGGTGGCCGATCGGCGTTTGTCAAAACCGGCGCCCGTGGCGAGTGCCTGTGCGATCTCGGGGCGGTCGAGGTGATTGGCCGAGGGCAACGGTCCCGGGGTGTTGTCGAACAGCACCCGGCCCGTGGTGTCAACCACCGTCACGCGCAACCCGGGAGTGGGCAGATTCAATCGGTAAATCTCATCGGGCAGTGAGTCGCCGGGGGTGTAGCTGTCGAGAACGCGCTCGTTGTTGAGCTGCAACCGGGCGTTAAGCACCGCGGCCTTGTAGTGTTTCTCCTGCGCCCACTGCCACGCGATAAATGCCCCGGTGAGCAGCCACACAAGCGCCAAGGTAAGCAAGAACAGTCGGTAGTGGTACTTCATAGATCTTGCTCCACGTAGTAGTAGCCGTAGCCGGGGCGTGTGACGATCGATGCGCCGTATTTGCCCAACTTGGAGCGGATGCGGCGTATATGCACGTCGACGGTACGCTCAAGCACTACCGTTTCTTCGCTCCACACGCGGTCGAGTATCTCATCACGGGTAAATACATGCCCTGGTTTTTCCATCAGCAACTCCAAGATTTCCAACTCTTTACGCACCAATTGCGCGTCCACGCCGTCCAATAAGCAACGCCTTCCGTTCTTGTCGATAGAAATTCCCTTGGCTGGAGCATGGGCAGCCTCTTCTTGAGCCTCCACGCGGCGTAGCACGGTAGCCACGCGGGTCAGCACGTTACGCAAGGTGTACGGCTTATAGATATAGTCGTCGGCGCCGAGAGTCAACCCCCTCACCATATCGTCTTCGTTGTCGCGGGCTGTGCAGAAAATGATTGGCACATGGGAGGTGCGTGGCTCGCTTTTCATCTGACGCGCGAGGGCGAAACCGCTCTGCCCCTCGAGCATCACGTCAAGCAGCACAAGGTCGAAGTCGGCCAACGGCAGTCCCAGTGCCTCCTCGGCGCTCGCCGTCCCCACCGCCTTATACCCCTCCAGATCCAGGTTCAACAGCAGCGCCTCCCTCAACGTCGCATCGTCCTCCACCACCAGTATCCTTCTCTCTTTCATAATCTATGAATTAAAGAAATGATATACATAATTGGGACTCTGAGAATACAAACCGGTGGATATATCCGTTAACAATGGATATTTAGGAGATTGGTAAATTGCTCGAAAAGCTTCCACCATGGGAATATTGCGATCGCGCATGGTAAACTGCACCATGTGTTCTGTAATGCTCTGGATAAGAAATTTCTGCTCGTTAGTCATATCTTTGCCTTAAATAAGATAAAACCTGTTGGTTGAATTAAATTAAAGCATACTTGACTTGCCCAATTGGACGA
>JAJPXC010000032.1 GCA_021205635.1 Bacteroidales bacterium
GCCGACCACACCGCCGCCGTTTCCATCCACCCCATCGCGGGCGTGGCGAGGAACGTCTACGACGAGGCCAGCGACGACTACGACCCCACCGCCACCGGCATCACCTACCTGCAAGACGAGCAGAAATTCGTCAACGTGGTCGCTGATGACACCGAGAGCGCGCCGAGTTACACCGTTGAGCAGGGCGACTACGGCACCAGCGGCGTGCGGCGAAACCTGCTGCGGCGCACCAACTGCGGCGCGGGCTACGGCGACACCACCTCCAGCGGGTTCTACCGCAACGGCTGGATGGCCTACGGCTACAACGCCAGCACTGGGGTTAACGCCGTGGCAATCACCCAAGGCGAGATAACGCAGTTAGGCACCAACACCCGCGTGGGCCAATACGCACGATTCGACCATATGCAAGGCGTTACCTGCACCAGCGAGTACATAGCTTTCCCGATTCGCCCCGACATCATCAAGGCGGGCGAGAAATACACCGTGTCGCTCGTTGTCGTTGACGGCAGGGACGCGTCCTACAACGACTTGACCGCATACCCCCTGCTGTCGTTCAAGGCGCAGATTTGCGACAACACCGCCGCCAACCCGTTGACCGACCAAGTGGCCACCACGCTCGTCCAACGCGTGACCAACGGCACCCGCATAACCGCCACCTTGACCGCCACCGCCGATGGCTCCGCTGACGGCTCGCAATACCTGATGCTCTACCTCGCGAGTGAATGCCTTGACAAGTGGGAGTTCTTCTCCGTGTTCGACCTCAAACTGGAGCGCGGCGAAACCGCCACCGCTTGGTGTTGCGCCCCCGAGGACGTGCAACCCACGGCCACCGAGGCGATAACCGACAGCCTCTACAACATCGACCTGCTCGCCATTGACAAGGAGAAACCCAGCAGCGGCGTGACCACCCAAGGAGCCGCCAGCCAGCTATGGCGGGCCAACACCGCGAAAATCTACCGCCACGGCTACGACCTTTGGCAAATCCACACCGACTACACCCCCTACCGATTCGCCACCCTTGACGATATAGCCGCAGAGGCCACCGACCGAGCCGCCGCCGACACCGCCCTGCAAGGCTCGCTCGAGCGCGTGGACCGCGGGCTGGCGTATTACTGGGACGGAGTTGAGGACGGAGAGAACATCATCGCCCTCTGTGTGAAGCAGACGGACACGGCGATGCTCGTTGACGGCACGACAAAGGCCATGAGCGGGTATTTCGTCAGCGGCGAGATTCAGCTTGTGGCGGGCAACATCTACCTCGTCCCCGCGTCCAAGGGGTTCGACCCTTCGGTGGCCGTGATAGCCCGCAAGGTGACGGAGCGGTCAATCGTGCCTATAACGTGGTCGTACGTCTACGACAGCAACGGAGAAATCACGGAGGCGACCAACGACTATGAAATCGGCAAGGCTTACCGACAAGAGGCTGACGGCACTTGGACTGACGATTTGGAGGGCGAGAACATCGCCTCGTTGCCGATGACGCGCGTGGTGGAGGCCGACAGCTACGTCTCGTTGTTCCGCAATTCGGGAGGCGTTCCCGCGAGCGGATATTGGGCGATAGTGGCTCCCGAGACTTGCCGCGCGGTGGTGTGCAACACCACGGCGAACGCCGAGAGCGACCGCGTGTATGTGGCCGCCTACGGCGCTATCCGCTCGCTGGCGATAAACAAGGCGCAGAAGAGCGATGTGGTGGCGATTGAGAGCCGCGTGGCCGCGAACGAGGAACGGCTGAGCGAGCAACAGCTGGAGCGGTACCAAGACATAGCTGATTCCGCGACCGCGAGACTGACCGCCGCAGGGAAAGCGATGCTATACGGCTACATTCCAGGAGCGGATGGCGGCAAGCGAGGCCATTGGCAAGACGTGGCCTTTGGGTCTGACGAGGCGGAATCCTGCACGATGATTTGCGGTGGGTATACCAACAAGGCCACATCGATGCAGTCGAAATTCTACCAGCACACTTTGTTGCGATACGCTGACGTGACTGGGTTTGATGTTTCGATGACCACTACTTTCGTGTATTGTTTCGCCCACGACGCGGATTTGGAGGTGATTGACCTCAGGGGGTGGGATACGTCAAAAGTAGTAGACTTCTCCTATGTTTTTTGGGACTGTCCCAAACTGAAAGAGATTAAGGGAATCGCGGATATTGACACCTCCGAGGTCACGAATATGGCCTATTTGTTCCATAATTGCAAACTTCTCCAAGCCCTCGATGTGTCGAATTGGGACACCTCCGAGGTCACGAATATGAGTAACCTGTTCTACAATTGTGGTTCTCTCCAAGCCCTCGATGTGTCGAATTGGGACACCTCACAGGTCACGAATATGAGCAACCTATTTTCGGGCTGTAGCTCTCTCCAAACCCTCGACTTGTCGAATTGGGACACCGGCGCATTGACCGATGGTAATGCCATGTTCGGTTCTCTCACGTTGCGCCATATCACGCTGGGCTGGGCATTCTTTAAGACGACACTCTCTTCCCGCTTCGACCAAGTTTCCAATCTTGGCCGCAACGAGGACGGGACTTCCAACGGCTGGGTTGACCACTTGGCCGACGTTGCTCCGTGGATTTTGGCCGATGACGCTGACGATTTGGCCACGCAGGTGGCGGCGTTCACGGAGCAATACGGCAGCTACAAGGCCGACACCTCGCTGACGGCGTTGGAGGCGTTCAAGGCGGCGATTGAGGACGCTGGCCAGCACTACCTGGAGGACTACACTGCGAGGACGATTCAATTGCCCACGGCGTTGACCAACCTGCGCAACACCGACTCCTCGGTGATGGCCGCGCTGAAACTCCTCAACTCAAAGGGGTTCACCATCAGCGGTATCACCCTCTAACAATCGGCCCCCAAAGCAGACGGCCCCCAAACCCCCGCAGCGGGGGCTTGACTATCCAGCGGGAACTAAAAACTGAAAACTGAAAACTAAAAACTTACATCCATATGAAACAGACCACGATACAAGCGATTGACGCTGACGAGGGGAAAATCCTCCGCAAAATCGGCACGAACGAGTATTCCTCCTACGTCTACCTCGGCATTCTTGACAAGGCCGACAACTACGAGGAGGTGGACATCAGCGAGTACAACCAATGGCTCGCTGAGCAAGAGGCCGAGGCGGCGACCGCAAGCCAAGAGGCAGAAGTCAAGAGCGAAGAGTAACATCGTGGTCGGTGGTTGTTCCCTCGCGGTATCGCTTTAACGCTTTAACGCCGCGCGGGGACAATCGGCGGCCACACCACCAACTAAAACCCACAAGCGAATATAGTAATTGACCCATGGACGTAATAGCCAACCCCGATATTTTAGACCACCTTTGGCGGCATCTCGCCATCGGTTTCGTGTTGTCAATCCTCGTCACCATAGCCATCTTCGTGGATTTGTGGGACGGGGTGTACACCGCCCGCAAGACAGGGCAGAAAATCCACTCGCACAAGCTGCGCGTCACT
Organism: Bacteroidales bacterium; assembly: GCA_021205635.1. GTDB lineage: Bacteria > Bacteroidota > Bacteroidia > Bacteroidales > Muribaculaceae > JAJPXC01. Next base: position 3,455 of record JAJPXC010000032.1, read on the forward strand.
GGCGAGAAGATAGGCGAGTATTTCCGTTTCATCTTCATAATGTTTCTGATAGACCTCGTTGGCGTGCCGTTCTCTTGGTGGCCGTTGCCGTTCCTCACGATGGTCATATCGGTGGGGCTTATAGGCGTGGAGGTGAAATCCATGTTTGAACACGCCACGGAGCGCAAATCCAAGGCTCTGCAAGCGAAAGACGTTATCGCGATGGTGCTCAAGGCATCCACGCAAGCCGACGCGAAAGAGGCCGTGAAAGCGGTGGCCGATTACCTGCATCTTGAAACTGCTGAGAACTGAAAACCGAAAACTGAATACTGCATTATGAAATATTTCACTATAGCTGAATTGGTGCATAGCGACACGGCGCAAAAGCGGGGGTTGAACAACGTCCCCGACAGCGTTGAGCGCGCGGCGTTGGTGGCGTTGGTCGATAACGTCCTCGACCCGTTGCGGGAGGCGTGGGGAGGCCCGATAACGGTAAATAGCGGCTATCGCTCGCAAGCGGTGAACAAGGCCGTGGGAGGCGTGAGCGCGAGCCAGCACACCAAGGGGCAAGCGGCAGACATCACGGTAGGCTCTATCGTTGACAACCGCCGATTGTTCCAATTGGCGCTGGACATTAAGCTGGACTTCGACCAGATGATTTTGGAGAACGGAGGCGTGTGGGTGCATATCTCCTACAAGTCGCCAAAGCTGAACCGCCACATGGCGTTTCGCCAAGGGTAAAGGCTTCGCCAAGGGTAAAGGATAAAGGATAAAGACTGAAAACTGAAAACTGAATTATGGATGACCCCGTGGAAAGGACTTTGATACGCGCGCTGGCGATGTTCTGCGCGGCGTTGACGGCGTTGGCGTTCCTCGCGCTGACGCAATCTTGCCGTAGCTCAATGCATAGCGCGGAGTGCATAGTGCATAATGACACGGCCCGCGTGGAATCCTCGCGGTCGTGGCAGCGCGTGGTGGAGAGCGTGGCCAGCTGGGAGGCGGACTCTATCGTGGTCGGCCCCCAAACCCCCGCGGCGGGGGCTTGCCGCGCGGATGGCGACACCCCCATCGCCGCCCCCCGCGTCGTCATCTACCGCCCGCGAGCCACCGCCCAATCATCCCTCGCCGAATCCTCCACCGACACCATCTCCGCATCCACCGCCACCCGCACCGAATCCTCCACCGAAACCACCCGCTCCACCACCCGGCCCCTTTGGCCATGCCTTGCGGTAGC
>JAJPXC010000007.1 GCA_021205635.1 Bacteroidales bacterium
ATTGTAGGGGTGGGGAGGGGCGCTATTTAACAAGCGCGGCTGCAGGGGCGTAGTCGATCTGCTGGAGGTTGACCACGAGGGTGGTGTCGGGGTCGTAGGCCGATGCGGGGTATACGCCGGCGGCGATCACCTTGTCCTTGGGGTTGACGAACACTACCTTGCCCACGCCGCGAGCCGAGATGGCGCGAAGGGCCTCGGTGGTAGGCTCGTTGACGGTGTAGATTGTGCCGAACGACATGTCGGCCGAGGTTTTCTCGAGGGCGGCTTTGGCGGCGTCGATTGCGGCAGTGCCGGCGGCCGCGCACTTGTAGGCGTTGTTGATGATGATGGCCGCGCCACCGTATTGGCTACCCTTGGCGGCGCCGGTGGCCATGTCGATGTAGATCTCGTCGGTGGGGGCCACGCGGTCGACTTTGGTTATGGATACTTGCGCTGAGGCGGTGATGGAGGCGACTGCGAGGAGTGCGCCGAGGAGCACTTTCTTTAACATAATTGCTTGTGATTTTGATTTATTGTTGATTGTTTGACTTGAAATTTCGGCTGCGGTTTAACGTAATTTGGGGGCGAAGATAGAAATTTTCTATCTTCGCCCCAGCTAATCACACAGTTAAATAAAGTTAAGTAGATTATTTTGAGGCCATCTTTCATCCTTTCATCCCTTTTGTCCTTTAAAGGAGGAAAGGATTAAAGGTGGAAAGGGGAGCGATGCCGATCCTTAAAGGAGGAAAGGATTAAAGGAGAAAAGGGGAGGATTATTGGGCGGTTGTTAGGGCGCGGGCGTGGATTTCGCCGCCGTTGGAGGTAGCTTTGTTGAGGGAGGCGGCGGTGCCGGCGAGAGATATGTCGCCACCTGTGGTCGCGTTGGCGGCGACGTCCGTGGCCTCGATGCCCTTAAGGTCGATGTCGCCGCTCGAGGCCGCGTTGGCCGAGATGGTGACGGCTTTGGTGATTTTGGTCTCGATGTCGCCCGATGAGGCCGCATTGGCAATGAGGATGTTGGCCAGCACCTTAGTGACCTCAATGTCGGCACTCGAGGCGGCGTTGAGGTTGATTGTCTGGGCCTGCAGTACCTTGCACTCGAAGTCGGCTGAAGAGGCCGCGTTGACCGTTATCGAGCCAGTGGCGACGACGTCGGTGAGGTCGAAATCGGCCGATGAGGCGCAAGTGAATTCAATGTCGGTGGCTTGGATTTGCTTGGCGCATTTCACCTCGGCGCTGGCTGAGATGAGGTATCGCGGGAGCGCGGGGCCGGTGACGCGGGCTCGGATTTCGAGTTTCTTGCAGGAGGCGTTGAAGGGATGGGTGGTGAGGGTCAACATGCCGTCCTTTTCGTTCACGTTGAGGTAGGGGAGGATGGCCTCGTCGGCCGTTACCTCGATGATGGTGGTTACTAGCTCATTGTTGGGGATTAGCTCCACTTCAATGCCCGAAGAGACGGAGAGGCCGAGGGCGTTGTTGAACGTGTAGGTGTTGGTAGCGTCTTTGCCGGTGAGCTTCACCGAGGAGTTGTCTTTGCAAGATGCGGTTGCAACCACTGCGAGAGCCACGGCAAAGGTGATGAGTATGCGCTTCATGATTTTGTCCATTGCGTTGATTTGTGGGTTGTTTACTAATATGACGCAAATGGGCGGGGAAAAGTTACAGTCATGGCGAAAAAAATAACACGGCTATGTGAAAAATAGCCGTGCTGCGCGCTCAAAAACTGGGTTAATAAGGTGATGTTTCATCCGCATATTCCGTGCTTTGCACTCCTTGAGCGGTTAACAACGAGAATCGCGCTAAGCGCTTGAATAGCAAAGGTTTCATCTCCTCTGCTGTCCATTCTCCAATAATTAGGTATTAACTTTAAACCTTAAACTTTAAACTTTAAACTTTAAACCTATAAAATGGTTAATCTTCGTCGAGGTGCACGGGAATCTCGCGGTGGATGGAATGGTCGAGGGAGATGAGAGTCTCGGTGCCGGTGACGCCGGGGATGTTCTGGATGCGGTTGTTCAGCAGGTCCATCAGGTGCTCGTTGTCGCGGGCGAAAAGCTTGATGAGCATGGTGTAGGGCCCCGTGGTGTAGTGACACTCCACGATTTCGGGAATCTTCTCCAATTCGGGCACAACGTCGCGGTACATGGCTCCGCGCTCGAGGTTGACGCCGATGTAGGTACAGGTGGCGTAGCCGAGTACCTTGGGGTTGACGGTGTAGCCTGAGCCGGTGATGACGTTGAGGTCGATCATGCGCTGGATACGCTGATGGATGGCCGCGCGCGACACGCCGCACTCCACGGCCACGTCCTTGGAGGCGATGCGGGCGTTGCGCATGATTATGGATAGGATTTTTTTGTCGAGAGTATCAATTTTTCCCATTTCACTGCTGTTTGGGTGCAAAATTACGAAAATAACTCCAAATTAAAAGCAAAATGTCAAAAATTATTGTAGAAAGAAAGTCCCACCGAGTTGGTGGGACTTTTTCTTTAAGTCTATGGTCAAAAATTGAACGTTAGATTTCGAGGATGAGTGTTTCGAGCCAGATGGTGGCGATGCCGGCGCAGTAGCCCAGGAAGGCGAGCCAGGTGATGCGCTTGACGTACCACATGAACGGTATCTTCTCGATACCCATGGCCACGACGCCCGCGGCCGAGCCGATAATCAAGAGCGAACCTCCCACACCGGCGCAGAACGTCAACAGGTGCCAGAACAGGCCGTCCTCGACGAACGTGGCGATGTAGGCTGGGTCGGCTGCCGCGGCCACCATCGCGTCGGTGGCGACGGGGTACATGTTCATGCAGGCGGCCACGAGAGGCACATTGTCGATGATCGACGACAGCACGCCGATGATGCCGTTGATGGTGTAAGGTTCATGCACCTCGGTGTCGAGCCAGATGGCGAGGGTCTCGAGGATGCCGGCGCGCTGCAGGGCGCTCACGGCCATAAGGATTCCTAGGAAGAACATGATCGTTGACATGTCGATATGGCGCACCACCTGTGAGATGCGTCCCTCCATTTTGCCGTCGAGGTGGAAATGGTGGACAATCAGCTCGGTGATCAACCACAACGCTCCCAGCGAGATGAGGATGCCCATATAGGGGGGCAGGTGGGTGATAGTCTTGAACACGGGGACGAACAGCAGGCCGACGACGCCCAAGATGAGGATGGCTTTCGACACCCCGGGATGGTGGGCGGCCAGCTCGTAGCCCACGCGCTTGTCCTGCTCGTTGAGGGTCTCAACCGGCTCGGCCTTGATAAATCGGGTAGCGATTGCCACGGGCACAACAACCGACACAAGCGAGGGCACCAGCAGGTTGACGATCAGGTCGACCGACGACACATAATTCTTCATCCACAGCATGATGGTGGTGATATCGCCGATGGGCGACCAGGCGCCGCCCGAGTTGGCCGCGAGGACGATGACGCCGGCGAAAATCCAGCGCTCCTTCTGGTCGGCGAGCATGCGACGGAGCATCATCACCATGATAATGGTGGTGGTCATGTTATCGAGGATACTCGACATGAAGAATGCGACGATGGCTAGGATCCACATCAACGAGCGCTTGTTGGTGGCGTGGATGCGTTTGACGAGGATGTTGAAGCCGCCGTAGCGGTCGATCAGCTCGACGATGGTCATAGCGCCGATGAGGAACACGATGATCTCGCATGTGTCGCCCAGGGCTTCAATCAGCTCGGTGGGGAGCTCGGGGTCGTGGGCACAGAGGGAGTAGGCGCTCCAAAGGATGCCGCACATAAGCAGCGCGAAGGTTGCCTTGTTGATATTTACAACATGCTCCAAGGCAATCATTATATAGCCTGCCGCGAAGGCTATAATCATGAAGGTAATCACGGGGGGAGGGTATTAAGTGTTAGTGATGAGTGATTAAGTATGATTGCTTGGATGATGGCAATTTAACTGTATCACGTCGCGTAGCCTCTAAGCTATTAGGCTTAACGCTAAATGCTATTTGTTTATGGTATAGAGAACTACGACTTGTGAGTTGTTCATGCAGGTTACTTGCACGGTGTAGTAGCCGGTCCAGCCTTGGGCGTTGACCTCGGCGTAAAGCGAGGCGAAGGCGTTGGCGATCTTGGTGCGGCACTCCGAGAATGTGCCGGTAAGCTGGAAGTAGGACACGTTGTGGGTTACACCCAGTGCGGCGGGGATTTTCTCGTCGAAGAACGCGAGCACCTCGAGGGCCTCGGAACCGTCGGCGTCGGCAAGGCCGATGGAGAAGTTCCAGGTTTGGACGGTGTCGTCGTCATCATCGTCATCGCCACAGGCGGTGAGGGTGACGGCGGTAAGTGCAACTGCAACGAGGAGAGCGAAATAAGTGATGAAACGTTTCATTGATTTATGGTGATAAATTGGCAATTGATTCATGGAGATAAATGGGCAATTATTCGGCAAGAGAATCGCGGTGCGAAGTTACGCATTATTTCACTAACTCATCCCCGAAAGTTGTGAAAAATTTAGGGCTGGCGAGTCAATTCGTCGTAGACGGCGCGAATTTTGCGGGCAATGGAGCCGGCGTCAAGTTCAAGGTCGAGAATCCGCTGGCGGCCGTTGGAGCGCTTGCCGCGTTGGAGCATCTCGGCGCACAGGGCGGCCAGCTCCTCAGGGTCGGGTTGGGAGGCGACCGTGCTGTTTTCCACATCCTGCAGCGTTACCCTCACGTCCCCTACCGGCACAGTCACCACCGGGAGGTTGCAAGCCATAGCCTCCTTCACCACCTGGGGGCTCCCCTCGCTGTGGGAGGTGAGCAGCAACAAGGAGGCTTGGTTGAACAGGTCGTTGACCTCGGGGCGTGTCATACCCTTCACGTGGCGCTCCTCCACGTAGAGACGGTATTTTTGGCGCAGGATGTCCAGTGTGGCCGCGAACAGGGGGTAGTTTTTCACCCAACGCGCGGGGTCGGAGGGGAAAACGACAATGGGTCGCGCGGGTCGCTCGGCGTTTTCCTCGGGGTGGAAGGTGTCCACGTCCACCCCGCAAGGACAAAGGACATGGCGCCGGCAGTAGTGGGCTACCAATTGGTCCATCGATTGGTTGAGGGTGAAGGCGGCTTGGGCGCGACGCAGGGCGCGCTTGGTGATTGCCACCTGCGCCCATAGCTTTTGAGCGATCTGGATGTCACCGCCGTGCAGCGACATCACCACCGGGATGTCCACCTTGCCCAAAAGAAGGAACAACCCCGACAGGCCGTAATGGACGTGAACCAGGTCGTAGCCGCCGCTGGCTATCTTTTTGCGTATTGCGGGGATTGTCTTGACGTATTCCAGCTTGGACCGGTTGCCGGGGATGACGAAGATGTCAAAATCAAGGTCGGGGAAGCGCTTTTTCAGGGCCTCGACTTGCTCCTTGACGAAAATCCCGTAGAACGGCTTCTCGGCCGAAGGATACATATTGGTGACAATCAGGATCTTCATTTTTTCAATCGTCGTTGTCGCCCAATCGGGGTCGAATTAACTTGGCGGGGTTGCCCCCCACGATGCTATTGGCCGGGAAATCCTTGGTTACAACGGCTCCGGCGGCTAGCACTGTGCCGGCGCTGACGCGTCGCCCCGGGGTAATGATCACCCGCGCTCCTATCCAGCAGTTGTCCTCGATCACGATAGGGGGCGCGGGGATCTCTCCTTGATGGCCAATTGGCACGTCGGGCAAGTCGAAGCGGTGATTGACTCCCACGCAGTAGCATTCGGGGGCCATCATCACATGGTTGCCGATTTTGATGTTGTTGGGGAAAGTGGAGTAGGCTCCGAATCCCGAGTCGTCGCCGATTTCAATCTCGTGTCCGCTGCCGAACCATACTTTCCGGTTCACCGTGCCCAGCTTGCCGCATTTTTTGAAGATGCGCTTGCAGCAAGCCACTCTCATCTTGTTGGCCCAACGGCCCACTCCCGGCATGTAGCTGTCGGGGAGGTTATAGGCGATGCCGTAATATAACAGGAGGGCGATTTTGCGTTTCAGGCTCATGACGTCGTTTATTGAAGGCTAAGAACTTTGCATTTCGGGAGTTTCGACTTGATTTTCAAGCGCATGTCCTCGGGAAGAAGCAGGAACCACGCGGCCGCGGCGACGCCCGCGAGCGAGCTGGCCACCACCGCTAGCAGCCGTGCCCAACTTTCCTCCATCGTAAGCCAAGGGGCCAGTGCCACCCCTACGCCTACCGCGGCCACCACTCCCACTCGCAGGAAGATCGCGCAAAATCGCTTTATGCTCAGCTGCGGCACCAATTTTTTGAGTATCAACAAGTCGCCCAGGCAGCATGCGGCCACCACGATGATCTGCGTAACATACACAAGCGGGGGGTAAGCGTCCACCTTGAGCGACAGCCAAGCCAGCGGCACCGTAAGCATAAAAAGGGTGGAATTGAAAAGCGAGAACAATTTCAACCGGCCTGTCGCGTTGATCCCGAACTCACACACAATTACGATTATCTCCAGCGTAAGCGAGACTACCAGCAACCGGCAAAACACCACGCTGTAGGCCGGATATTCGCCCAGCCACACGCGCAATGCCATGGGCATCTCCAGGATCAGCGGGATCACCACCAAAAGCTGCAAGGTGAAAGCGATACGGAACGCGTTGTCCATCAGCCGCTGCATCTCATCGAACGCCATCGCGGCGTATTTCTTGATAATCTGGGGCTTGAAAGAGAGGAAGGCTGAGTAGGCGAACTTCTGCACGTTGCTCATCACGTTGAGGCCAATTCCCGCCGCGGCGTTGACGGCCACGCCGAACGCCAAGTTGAGCACCACGTTTATGCCGGCCGGGCGCAGCGTGTTACACAGCGTGGTGTAGAGGCTCCACGACGAGAAGCCCAGCATCGACTTGATGACGGGCCAATCCCAGCGCACCCGACCGCGCCATTCCGGGCAGTGCACCCGGGTGTACACACAGCCCGTGATCGTGACGATGATAGATACGGCCAGGATCAGAACCCCGTAGAGCACTAGCTTGTCGGTCGCGATCCATTTCAGGGCGAACACAACTCCCAGCTTCAAGCATGCCGTAACGATGTCGAGCATGGCCCACGCTCCCATTTTCTCGTGGGCAATCAGCGACGAGGTATAGGCTGTCTGCACCACCGACAGCAACACCGTGGCCACCGAGCATTGATACACCCACCACGCTGCGTCGCGGCTTTCAGGCGGGATGTCGAGATGGCAGAATACCCAAAGGCCCACGGTCTCGGTCAACACCACGATTATCAGCCCGATAACGCATATTATCGCTATCGTGGCGCCGAAAACCTCATGCAACCGCTTGTCGTCGGCTTTCCCAAGCTCAAAGGCGAAAAATCGCGAGAAAGAGCTGCCCAGGGCCATGGTGAAGAACATGAACACGGTCATAAGGCTTCCCACCACCGAGAACACGCCGTAGTCGTCGATCCCCAACACCTCGAGCACCACGCGCGAGGTGTAAAGGCCCACGATGAGGATGATGGCCGTGCGCAGGTAGAGGGTCACCGAGTTGCGGGCGATGCGCTTGTTCTCGGTCGACGTCGTTGGGGTAGGGGAGGGAACCGTGGTTTTCATCGCTTTGCCCCCTCCTGAGCTAATTTTTTATGACGGTCGCGGTTGGCCAGCAACACCACGCCCAGAGCGAGGCCCACGGGCAACAGGCCGTTGGGCTGATTCAAGCCGCACATGCCGCCGATGCCGCCGATCGACACCATCACCAGCACCGAAAGGTAATAGTTGGCGTATTCCTCTTTGCGCACTGCCAGGTAGAAGAGGATGAAGAAGATCGTTTGAGCGATCAGGCCCAGGTATCCAGTGTCGAGAATCGTTTGCACTTGGGCGATTTCCACCGCGGTAGCTACCTCCTCGCTTTGCGACACGTCGACGTACAACTCGTTTTTGATAAAGTATTTGCGCGACTTGGAGTATTTGGGGTGGATAAAGCCGAACCCTATCCACTGGCGATTCATGGAGTAAAGGAGATCCATCTTGGGGATCACCTGCGCCATGCGGCCCGACATGAACTCGGCCAGTTCCTCCTCGGGGACGTTGCCGTCCTTGATGGCGATAAACTGGTCGACGGTCGTGGCCACGCGCAGCCATTCACCCGTAGCCTTGTCCACGTAGTAAACCCCGGGCAGTGCCAACAGGCCGATAATAATCACGATGGCCACCTTTTTGCCCAAGCCGCGGAAGCACAAGTAGGTGACAATGAATCCCGCCAGGATGGACATCGTGCGCGAAACGAGGTTGGCCACCCAGAAGGCTACCCATTGCCAGCGCTGGAGGTTGAAGAACTTGGCCACGGGGTAGATGATGATACAGGTGAAAATGATTGGGGTGGCCGAGATGCGGGGCACGTTGAAGGCGAACAAGTCGATCCAAGGGTGGGCCAACGTGGAGTGGCCCTCGCCGTACCAGTCGCCGAAGCTACCCAGCGGGATGAAGAAAAATCCGCTAAGTATCACGCCGTCAATGAAATACAACACGTAGATGACGATACAGTAGATCATCATCTTGCGGAACATCTCCATGATGTCGAACTCGCGATTGGCGAACACCAACAGCGGGAACAGGCAGTAAATCACCAGCCACGTGTAGCGCATGCGGCGTATCTGCACGCTCATCACCTCCTCCGACAACATCGCGAACAGCCACACCACGGCGATGTAGGCCAGGATCAACCACGTGACGCGCTTGGTCACCTTGTTCATCTTCAGCAGGAATATCCCCGCGAAGCACACCACAAGGGCGATGTCGTAGATCTTCATCGCGGGCAATTGCTCGGGGTCGAGGAATCGGAAGCCGCCGAACATCAGAGTGGCCATCACCAGGAAGTCGTAACGGTTGGTGCGCCACTTGTGCACGAGCAAGATCATCAGGATGAGGTAAGCCGGGTAGAACTCCAAGCCGGTCAGCGCCATAGAGAAAAGCCAACCTGCGGCCCAGCCCCATTCGCCCGGAGCGGCTACGAATGGGCGGCGCTCGTCGACCTTTTTCTGGTCGACGGCGGCGTCGGCGTCGTCATGGCCGAGCATACGTGAGAGTGCTCCCCTGGCTGCCGACATTGTGGGTTACTCCTTATTCTTCTTTTCGCTGTGGCCGTGGCCGTAACCGTAGGTCTTGGCCGTGGTGGTGCCGTGGACCACGAGCGACATGTTGTGGAGGCGACCCTGCTCGTAGGTGGAATTGATGAAGTTGAAGTCGGAGATCTTGGTGACGCCGATACGGGTGACGTAGATGGTGGCGTCGGCCACGCGGTCGAGCACGAAGGTATCGGTAACCAAGCCCACGGGAGCTGAGTCGATGATGATGTAGTCGTAAGAATCGCGCACCTCGCTGATAAATTTGTCCACCTCCTGTGTTGCCAACAACTCCGAGGGGTTGGGCGGGATCGGGCCGGCCACAATCACGTCGAGATTCTTGGCCACGGCGTCCTTGAGGATAAGCGCGTCCACGCCGATCGTCGGGTCGGCCAGATATTGGGTCAAGCCCTTCTGGGGTTGGATCTTGAGGTACTCGCCAAGCTTGGGGTTGCGGATATCCATGCCCACGAGCAGCACCTTCTTGCCCAGCAGGGCGAGCGAGGCGGCCAAGTTGATGGACACGAACGACTTGCCCTCGCCGGCGTTGGTGGAGGTGACGAGCACCACTTTGTCGCCCTTGTTGCGGAGCATGAACTGGAGGTTGGTACGGATCAAGCGGAAGAGCTCGGCGGCCGACGACGATCCTCCGGGCATTACCACCAGCGGGTTCTCGCCGCGAGCGGTGCACACCTCGCCAAGCACAGGCACGTCGGTGAGGCGCTCAACCTCCTCACGTGTCTGGAATTGGGAGCGCATGGCGCGGCGAGCGTAGAGAATAACCGGCGGGATACACAGGCCGAAGAAGAACGCCAGGGCAAGAGCCATCTTGGTTTTCATTCCCACGGGCTCGCTCAGCGCGTAAGGCTCGTCAATGACGATACCCTTGGGCAGGGAGTTGGCGGCCAGCATGGCGGCCTCCTCGCGACGTTGCAACAGGAACAGGTAGAGCTGCTCCTGCACCTCGCGCTGGCGCATGATGTCGCGGTATTTGCGCTCCTGTTCGGGGATACCGCTGAGCTTGCCTTGGGCTACTGCCACTTGCGTTTTGAGCGAGTTGAGGGCCACGGCTTGCTGGTCGAAGGTGCGGTCGACCGAGTTGATAAGGTTCTTGCGCACGGCGTCGATCTGCTCCGAGAGGGTGCGGAAGGCCGAGTTGTTGCTCTTGGAAGAGGCCTCCAAGCGCATGCGCTCAAGGATTAATTCGTTGTAGCTCTCCATCGATTTCACCATCGATTCGGGGGTCTTGCCCGACATGGGGATGAGGGCGTAGGCGTTGTTGGGGTCGTTGAGGAATTCCGAGGTGATCTTGAGGATCTCCAGCTCGGTTTGGAGCTCGATAATCTTCTCCTCGAGCTCGGTTTTGCGGGTCACGCCGATTTTGGCCTCGGTCTCCACGTCGATGATGCCCAGGTCCTTCTTGTATTTCTCGACGTTGGCCTCGGTTTCGCTTAGGTCGTTGACAATGAGGTTAAGGCGCTCGTCGAGGAATTCGGTGGTCTTGATGCCCTGGGCGCTCTTGTTCTGGATGCCTCGGATATTGTATTGGGCGATGAGGTTGTTAAGCAGATCCTTTCCGAAGTCGATGCATGTGGTGATGTGCCAAAGGCCGATGACGTTGGATTTCTGGGAAGCGATCTCGATGCCCAGGGCCTCGGAGAGCTCCTCGGCCTTGGTGTCATAGCCCATGAAGTAGATGCGGGTGTCCAGCTCCTCGCCCGGCACGAAGTATTCGGTTTTGTTGAGGACAAATTTGCCGTAAGGGGTTTCGACCGTGACGGGGAAATTCTTGGCCTCGGTGATAATCTTGTTCCCGAGAAGGCGTGTACGCACCTTTATGTTCCCGTCTTCATTGACCAGCACCTTGAAATCCACGCCGCCGCGCAGGGTGTCGGCCATAGCGGGGTCGGTGAACACCTCCACGGGATAGTCCTTATAGCGGAAAATGGGCTTGAGGAGGCCATCCTTGACGATGTGCACCTTGTTGAGCTGCAGGTCCTTTACCACTTGGCGCAGCACCGAGTGGCTCTGCACTACGAAGAGCTCGTCCTCGACGTATCCCGAGCCGCCAAACAGGGATGCCAGTCCACCCATAGCCGACGTGGGGTCGGCTTGGTCCTGGGAGATGAGCAAGTTGGCTTGCACCAGATACTTGGGTATCTGTATCGAGCGCCAAAGAAGGGGAAGGGTTACACATGCCACAACCGAAATGGCAAACCAATACCATTTCGATTTCCATTCTTTCAAGATCGGCCTGAAGTCGATGAGATCGGAAGTTTGCTTTTTTGCCATACTATTTACTGTGTGTCCCTGTTATTTCACGGTAAGGGCGATCACGAGCGAGGCGATGACCGAGCAGGCGCTCACCACGGTCGAAATCACTGAGATTTTATACGCGTTGAATTGGTTATATTTGGAGTTGTCCTTGCGAATCTTGTTGGGCTCAACGATAATCACGTCGTTCTGCTTGAGGAAGAAGTAGGGCGACTCCATGGTCTTGGAATCGTTGAGGTTGAAGTGGTGGTAAATGAGCTTGCCGTTTTCGTTGCGGATGAGAAGCACGTTCTCGCGTTCGCCGTATTCGGTGAGGTCGCCGGCCAGGGCCAAGGCGTCGAGCAGGGTGAAGCGCTCGGTGGCCACGGTCTTCTTGCCCGGGCTCTTGACCTCGCCCAGGACATTGACGCGGAACGACAGCATCTCGACACGCACGATCGGCGAGTCGACGCTTTCACCGATGCGATCCTCAAGGTAGTGGGTGAGTTCTTGGGTGGTCATTCCCTCCACCTTGATTTTGCCAAGCACCGGGAAGTTGATATAGCCTTGGTTGTCGACGATGTAGGTTTGCTGTTTGGGGTTGGATTGTACCGATGCCGAGGCGCGCTCGGCGGGATTGATGACGGGGAGGTTGAACTCCACCGAGGCATCGGGAACCAGGGAGGTGACGGTGATCATCAGCTCGTCGTCGGGCACGATGCGCAGCTCGTAGGTGCCCACGGGGATCTGGCCGTCGCCAGCCGCTTTGAGGTCCTCAAAATAGATTAACGATGTGTTTTTGCCAGAGGAGCATGAGCAGAGGGCGCCCACGCACACTAAAGCCATCAAGATATTGTATATACTTTTTCTCATCGCAAGTTAATAGTTGGCCAATTATTCAAGGTAGTAACGTAGGCCAAGGGTTAAATATTGTAATCGAGGCTAAAAAACCTGTGTTGCCACAGCTTGCGGAGGCCGCATAGCAATTGCGCCCGCGAAGTTACGATTTTTTTCACCACAATCCCCCGCCTTTCGCATTATTAACATATTCACGGAGCCTAAGGCGGTGTTGATACAATATTTTTGGCCCAAATGAGTTATAGTAAAGGAGTGGCCTCGAAAAACTGGCCACCTAATGTAAAAGATGAAGAATACAGTGAGAAAATTCACCCTTATACTCTTGGCCGCGGTCATGGCGATGCCCATGATGGCGCAGACCAAGGACGATTTCAACCCCGTCACCACGGGCGTAACCTCGTTGAGCATCGCCCCGGATGCCCGCGGCTCCTCCATGGGCGACCTGGGCGCGGCCACCGACCCCGACGCCAACTCGCAATTCTGGAACCCCTCGAAGTACGCATTCGCCTACTCCAAGGCCGCATTCTCGCTGAGTTACACCCCGTGGTTGCGCAAACTGGTCAACGACATCTACCTGGCCAACCTCTCGGGCTACTACAAGCTGGGCTCACAGGACAACCAAGCCATCTCGGCTTCGCTGCGCTACTTCTCCCTCGGCGAGGTTACCACCAGCGACTACTCGGGCGTGGGCGCCCAGAGCTTGAATCCCTACGAGTTGTCGTTCGACTTGGGTTACTCCCGCAAGCTCTCCGAGAAATTCTCGATGGGCGTCGTGTTCCGCTACATCTACTCCGACCTGGGCTTCTCCGACTCCTACGTCGGCGACCAGTCGTCGGGCGCCTCGGCGTTCTCGGCCGACATCTCCGGCTACTTCACCACCTACCCCATCATCGGCCGCAACGAGTGCCAATGGTCGTGGGGCTGGAACATCTCCAATATCGGTACCAAGGTGAGCTACAACAACGGCGACGACCCCGCGTTCCTGCCCACTAACCTGCGCTTGGGAACCTCGTTCATGTTCCCCTTGGCCGACTACCACACGCTGGCCCTGTCGCTCGACTTGAACAAGCTGTTGGTGCCCACCAAGCCTCGTGAGAGCGATTACGCCGACGACACCGAGGGCCAGCAGGCTTACCTCGACGCCCTTCAGGAGTGGGAGGACATGTCGCCTATCACGGGTATCTTCAAGTCGTTCTCCGACGCCCCCGGCGGATTCAAGGAGGAGTTGCGCGAGATCACTTTCTCGATCGGCGCCGAATACAGCTACAACCAGCAGTTCTTCGTGCGCGCGGGCTACTTCTACGAGAACGAGTTCAAGGGCAACCGTAAATACTTCTCGATGGGTGCCGGTTTCTCTCTCAACGTCGTACGCTTGGATGCCTCCTACATGTTGGCAACCGCCCAGACTTCTCCTCTTGACCAGACCCTTCGTTTCACCCTCACCTTCGACATGGACGGCCTGCGCGAGGTATTTGGCAAGAAGCGTAGATGATCAGGATTGGACAAGGATTTGACGTGCACGCATTCGCTCCCGAGAGGAAACTGATCCTCTGCGGTGTGGAGATCCCCTATGAGCTAGGCTTGTTGGGCCACAGCGATGCCGACGTGGCGATACACGCCTTGTGCGACGCGTTGCTTGGCGCTCTGGCTTTGGGTGACATAGGCAAACATTTCCCGGACACCGATCCACGATACAAGGGCGTGGATTCGCGCGTGTTGCTGCGAGCCGTCATGGACCTGATCAAAGAAAAAGGCTATGGCGTGGGCAACGTCGACATCACTATCATCGCCCAGGCCCCCAAAATGCTCCCACACATCCCCCAGATGCGTCAGAACATGGCCGACGACCTGGGCGTGGAGCTGGATTGCGTGTCGGTAAAGGCCACCACCACCGAGCGCCTGGGCTTCACCGGGCGCCGCGAGGGCATCGCCTCCCTCGCCACCGCCCTCCTGTACAAACAATAGACCGGAAGTCGCGCCGTCCCCGGGCTAGACCGGAAGTCGCGCCGTCCCCGGCGGGACACTAAAAAACCCCGCGGAAGCACCGCGGGGCACAGTGGCTCGATGGCGTAAGCCGTCGATTAGTCGATGTTGGGGTTGATCGAGTGCCAATCCTTGATGGGAGGAAGCACGCCCAGCTCGATCACCTCATCGCGCATTGCGCAGAGGTGCTTGTAGCTCTCCTGGAGCTTGGCCTCCTCGGCGGGAGTACCCTTAAGCTCTTTGTAGTGGATGCCGTCCTTGTTGATGGTGGTCTCCATGGCCATCATGATGTGGTCGAAGCCGTGGGAGTGTACGTATGTGCCGGCAGGCCAGGTGAAGGGCTTGCCACCCATAGCGGCGGCGATCATCTCGATCGACACGTAAGCGGGGCTCTGGAACGACGAGCGACCACGCAGGGCGATGATGTTGGCGCCACCCTTGGTAACCTTCTGCTGGATCTCGGCCCACTGCTCCTCGGTCAATTCGGGAGTACCGATGATGTCAACCAGCGGCTTGCCGTCGACGGTAGCGGTGGAAGCGAACACTGCCATCTGCTCGCCGTGGCCACCGAATGTGCGGCAGTTTTGAATCTTGTCGGGCGAGATGTGGAAGTGCTTGGCCAGCTCGGAACGCAGGCGGGTGGAGTCCAATGCGGCGAGGGTGGCAACCTGAGAGGGTTTCAAGCCCGAGTAGAGCAGGGTGATAAGGCCGGTGATGTCGGCGGGGTTGAAGATCACGACGCAGAACTTGCAGTCGGGGCAGTAAGCCTTCACATTCTTGCCGAAGTCCTCGGCGATCTGAGCGTTGCCTTTGAGCAGGTCCTCACGGGTCATGCCCTCCTTACGGGCAGCGCCACCCGAAGAAACGACGTACTTGGCGCCGGTGAGGGCCTCCTTGATGTCGTCGGTGAAAGTGATGTTCATGCCGTCGAAACCGCAGTGGAACATCTCCTCGGCCACGCCCTCAAGGCCTTTTGCATAGGGGTCGTAGAGACAGATGTTGGGGGTAAGGCGCATCATGATGGCGGTCTGGGCCATGTTGGAGCCGATCATACCGGCGGCGCCTACGATAGTGAGCTTCTCGTTTGTCAGGAATTCCATAACTTTTTAGTTTTTTGGTTTTCAGATTTTCTGATACGCAAATTTACGCGTTTTTCCCGACATTGTAAAAATCCTTGGTATAATTAACCGAAAATTAGGCTAAAATGGTTGAAAACAGTCACCGTGCCCCCCGTTCGCAGCGGGGTTTTTTATTTTCAACAAAGGAGGCACTTGGGGTGTTAATAAAGAAGGCATTGCGATTCAATTTTTCACCCTATTATACCAGCTACAGTATGAAACATCTTTACTCCCTGATAGCTTTCTGCGCCGCTTTCGCTCCCTGGGCCTCCGCTCAGGTGGTGACCACCACGCCCGCTATCATCCAGCAGGACACACAGAACATTGTGATCACTTTCCACGCCGACCAAGGCAACAAGGGACTTATGGGCGTGAAACCTCCCACTAAGGTGTATGCCCACACCGGTGTCATCACCAACCTCTCCACCTCGGGCAGCGACTGGCAGTACGCGCCCTCTTGGGGCGACAACTCGTCGAAATACGAGCTAACCTACGTCGACACCAACACCTGGACACTCTCCATCCCCGACATTGACACCTATTACGGTGTTCCCGCTGGCGTGACTGTCAAGCAATTGGCCTTCGTGTTCCGCACTGGCGACTGCTCCAAGGAGGGCAAAACCGAGAGCGGGGGCGACATCTTCGTCGACGTGATGGCCGCCGGATTCCAAGTGGCGTTGACCTCGTCGCAAGGCTCGGTAGTTGACGGCAACCCCGTCACTTTCACCGCCAACACTACCTATGCCGCCAATATCGCCATCTACCTCGACTCCACCTCATCCACCCCGCTGGCTTCCGGCACTGGCGTGACAACGCTTGAGACCACCTACACCTTCGCTACTGCGGGCGACTACGAGGTTATCGCCGTAGCCACCGCCGGCAACGACACCCAGACGGCCTCCATGCGAGTCACCCGCCTTGCCGACCCGATCGCCAAGGAGTTCCCCGGCGGCGTGCCCAAGATGGGCTACACCAAGGGCGACGACGGCTCCACAATCTTCTGTCTTGGCGCTCCGTCCAAGAAGCAGGTGGTGATCGTAGGCTCGTGGGACGATTACGAGGTGCTCGCCGAGAACTCGATGTACTATCAGGCCTACGAGGGCTACCGCTACTTCTGGAAGCCGATTTACGGGTTGCAGGACGGCACCGATTACATTTATTATTACCTGATTGACGGCACTACCCGCGTGGGCGACCCTTACGCCCGCTTGGTGCTCGACCCGTATAACGACAAGTGGATATCCTCGAGCGTGTTCCCCAATCTGCCCGCGTATCCCGTCGACAAGGTGCAGAATGTGCCGCTTGCGATCTACAACACTGCCTATGAGGAGTACGACTGGAAATGCACCGATTTCCAGCGAATTGACCAAAGCGACCTGCTGATTTACGAGTTGCTAATCCGCGACTTTACTGGCACCGAGGGCGTGGCCAACGGTGAGGGGACTCTCAAAGGCGTCATGGGCAAACTCGACTACCTGCAAGGCTTGGGCGTCAACGCCATCGAGTTGCTCCCGATCATGGAGTTTAACGGCAACAATTCCTGGGGTTACAATACCAACTTCTACTTCGCCCCGGATAAGGCCTACGGCACGCCCGACGAGTACAAGGCGCTAATCGACGAGTGCCACGCCCGCGGCATGGCCGTGATCCTCGATATCGTGTTCAACCAGAGCGACGGCTTGCACCCATGGTATCAGATGTACGAGATCGCCAAGAACCCGTTTTACAACGGCTCGGCGCCCCACGCCTACAGCGTGCTCAACGACTGGAACCAGGACAACCCGTTGGTAGCTCAGCAGTGGGCCGACTGCGTGCAGTATTGGTTGACCGTTTACAACGTAGACGGCTTCCGCTTCGACTTGGTTAAGGGCCTGGGCAACAACAACTCCTACGACAACACTTACTATCCCGCCACCAACACTTGGGGTACCCCTTCGGACGCCAACACCAACAAGTACAACGCCACCCGCGTGGCCCGCATGAAGGTGATCCACGACGCCATGCGCGAGGTCGACCCCACGGCCTATTTCATCAATGAGAACCTCGCCACGGCCGAAGAGGAGAACGACATGGCCAAGGACGGTGAAACCAATTGGGCCAACGTCAATTACGCCTCCTGCCAGTTCGCCATGGGCTTCAGCTCAGGCTCAGGACTGGAGCGATTCTACGCGCCGCTCGACTCCCGCACGTGGGGTTCGACCGTGAGCTACGCTGAGAGCCACGACGAGGAGCGCATGGCCTACAAGCAGGCTGAGTTTGGCACCACAGGAGTCAAGGGCGACACCGAGGCTTCGATGCGCCGCCTCGGCTCGGTAGCCGCTCAAATGCTGATGTGCCCTGGCGCACACATGATTTGGCAGTTCCAGGAGTTTGGAGCCGACCAAACCACCAAGGAATCCTCCGGCGGCAACGACACCTCCCCCAAGAAGGTAATCTGGAGCTATTTGGACGATCCCCAGCATGCCGGGCTGCACCAAAGCTACGTGGAGCTGTTACACTTGCGTGGCGACAACCCTCAGCTGTTCAAGGAGGGCGTTACCACCACGATTAACATCTCTCAAAGCAACTGGGCCGCTGGTCGCTCGATCAAGCTCAGCAACGGCACATCGGAGCTGCTGATGGTCGTCAACCCGATGCCCTCGACCGTGCGCAACCTCTCGGTGGGATTCACTAAGGACTATTCGCAGTACAAGCTGATGAGCGCCAGCTACGGATTCACCCCTGAGGTGAGCGAGACGGGCACGATAGCCGTTCCTGCCGGTGGCTACGCTGTTTATGGAACGCTCGACCTCTCGGGCGTTGAGTCAATCCCGGTTGACGCCACAGCCGCTACCGATAGCGACACCACAGCCACCTACTACAACCTGCAGGGCATCCAAGTGACTAATCCCACCCCCGGCGGCATCTACATCGTCCGCCGCGGCGGCAAGGTCACCAAGGAAATCGTCCTCTAAAGCCGGAAATCCCGGAAATCCAGGGAATCCTGAAAATCCCGGAAATCCCGATATTTCCGATAATCCTGATAATCCCGGAAATCCAGGGAAATCTCTAAAAGGAAAATCCCCCGAGGGCCGGAGCCCTTGGGGGATTCTACTATGAAAAGTTGATGTGGATTCTACTGGATGTCGAGATTATTTAGCGTTCTCGAGGGTGCAGATAGCTACACGGTTCCAGCTCTCCTCCTCGAACATGTGGCCGATGCCTTCGCCCTCAGCGGTGATGCGGTCAGCGGCGATTTTGTACTTGTTCACGAGGGAGGTCTTTACGCTCTCAGCGCGAGCGGCAGCAAGCTTCTGGTTGAGCTCGAGCGAGCCTTCGGGAGAAGCATAACCCTTGATGACAACCTTAGCCTCGGGGTGGTTCTTGAGGTAAGCAGCGATCATCTCTACGTTGGGCTGCTGATCGGAAGTGATCTTGGAGCTGCCCACCTTGTAGAATACGTAGCGAACGGAGTTGTTGTTGTTGGTAACAACCTCTTTAACGACAGCCTTGCGAGCCTCGCAAGCGGCGAGCTCAGCGGCGAGGGCGTTAGCCTTAGCCTGCCAGTCGTTGCAAGCGGCGTTGCAACCGTCGAGCTGGCCCTGAAGGTCGGCGATGCGAGCGTTGAGGGCGTCAACCTCAGCCTGGTCGTAGGGACGAACGCAGGTAAAGCCGGGGTTGATGTTGTAGCTTACAGAAGCGAAGAGCTGGAAGGAAGCTCCGTGAACGTCATAAGCGCAGGAGGTGTTGTCCCAGTTGCCGTCGGTCATATTGAAGTTAACGCGGGGCTTGAGGGAGATCGTGAGGTTCTCAGTGGCGTTGTAGTTGAAGTTCAAGCCTACAGTGGTCTGGAAGTAGTTCCAGTCACCGCCCTGGTTGCTCTTGCGGATAGCCTGACCCCAGCCTGCACCGGCAACAGCGTCGATGTCGAAGTAGCGAGCCTTGCAGTGGTAGCCGCAGAAGAGGTTGAACAGGTTAACCTTGCCGTAGAGACCTACATAGAGGTTGTCGAATGCGAGCTTGTTGCTTACGCCACCGTTAACGGTAGAGGTGTTGATGCTTACGTTGCCCTCAACGCCCATGCCGAATACGGGAGTGATTTGCTTGTCGAGGTGAAGACCCCAAGCGCCGCGCATGTTCTGGAAGAAGGAATGACCCTTAAGGGGGCTAACTACACCGCCGTCCACGCCGATCGACCAATTGTCAACGAAACGAGGAGTAGCGATGGCTTGATCCTGTGCTGATGCCGACATTACGCCGAATGCCAAGGCAGCAATGAGTAATGATTTTTTCATTTTGTAAGGTAGATAACGTTGTTAAAATCGGCACAAAGATACGATGTTTGTGAAAAATACGCAAGGTTTTTTATTAATTTTTAGCCAAATTGTAAAATCCATGACTAATAAATTATGCTAAAATCCGTAACTTTGTGGCGGAATTATGAAGAAAATAGGCCGTTTGACGTTAACAATTGCCACTTTATGGGCATTTAACCCAATTTTCGCACAATCGCCCAATGAACCCTGCGATACCCTGCGCGAGGTGACCGTAACCCAACGTAAAGGTGTTACAAAGTTGCGCGGAAGGGCAGATAATACCCATATCATTTCCTCGGCCGAACTGAAAAAGGCCGCTTGCTGCAACCTGGGGGAGAGTTTCACGACCAATCCCTCGGTGGATGTGGCCTACAGTGACGCCGCCACGGGGGCAAGGCAGATACGCTTGCTGGGACTGGCCGGCACGTATGTGCAGATGTTGACCGAGAATATCCCCAACTTGCGCGGAGCGGCCTCGCCGTTCGGCTTGAGCTACATCGCGGGGCCGTGGATGCAGTCGATTTCGGTGTCCAAGGGCGCCTCGTCGGTCAAAAACGGCTACGAGGGGATCACCGGGCAGATCAACATCGAGATGCGCAAGCCGCAAGCCGACCAATCGGTGGCGGCCAACGGCTACGTCGACCACCTTGGCAAGGCCGAGGTCAACGCCGACGGCAACATCCACCTCACCAACCGCCTCTCCACCGCCTTGCTGCTCCATGGTGAGAACTCATTCGCGGGGCATGACGAAAACGGCGACGGATTCTTGGATATGCCCAAGGTGAGGCAGGTGGCGCTGATGAACCGCTGGGCGTGGATGGGATCGGATGTCGTGTGGCAGGGTGGGGTGAAATTCCTGCAGGAGCGTCGACGCTCGGGCCAAGACAGCCACCACTCCCATGGCTCTACCGAAAATCCCGATATTTCCGGAATTACCGATATTTCCGGGATTCCCGAAAATCCCGAGGAATCCCTTCCCTTATATATTATTAATGTGGAGACGCGCCGCTGGGAAGGTTTCAGCAAGCAGGCCTGGATCTTCGATTCTGAGAACGACGGCAACCTCGCCCTAATTCTCTCAGGCTCCTACCACGACATCGACGCTCGTTACGGCGCGCGCCGCTACGACGGCAAGCAGGGACATCTCTACGCCTCGCTGATGCTTGAGCGCAAATGGGGGCCGACGCACTCGCTATCTTGTGGATTGTCATGGAATTACGACCATTTCAATGAACTGTCGTTATTGCGTGATAACGAATCGGCGTTATTGCGCCGATTAAAAACTATCGAATCAGTTACCGGCGGCTATGCCCAATATACCCTGAATGTCGACCGTAAGTTGCTGATGATGGCAGGAATACGCTACGACTACTCGTCGATTTACGGCTCGATGGTGACGCCTCGCTTGCACGTCCGCTGGAATCCCCGCGACGAGATTACCGTGCATGGTTCGATCGGTCGCGGCTACCGCAGTCCACACCCGATGGCCGAGTGGCACAACCTGATGGCCGCGTCGCGCCAAATCATTATCCCCGAGAAGGTGGCCCAAGAGGATGCCTGGAATATGGGCATTGGGGTTGACGGCTTTATCCCCGTAGATAACAAGACGTTAAACTGGAGCGTTGAGTATTATTTCACCCGGTTCAACCACCAGCTTGCTGTCGACCTCGACAGCGACCCCCATGCGGTGATTTTCCGCAACCTCGACCACGGCAAGGCCCGCTCCCACGTCGTTCAGGCCGAGCTGTCGTTCAATCCCCGCCGCGACCTTGCCCTCACTGTGGCGTATCGCTACACCGATTCGCGCACCGACTTCGGCCAAGGAATGGTAGCCAAACCGCTCACATCCAAGTCGAAAGGCTTGTTCACGGCGTCTTGGACACCCCGCATGGGCATTTGGCAAACCGACATCACCTTGGCCATAAACGGAGGTGGCCGCATGCCTACGCCCTACACCCTCCCCGACGGCACTCCCTCGTGGGACTCGACCTACCACGCCTACCCCGCGCTTAACGCCCAAGTGACCCGCAACTGGCGCCACTGGAGCCTATACGTGGGCGGCGAGAACTTGACCTGCTTCAAGCAGAAAGGCCCGATCGTGGGCGCCTCTGCCCCGTGGGGCGACACGTTTGACGCCACGATGGTCTACGGTCCGCTCCACGGCGCTGTCGTTTACGCGGGCTTCCGATACAATTTCACCCACTATTAACTCGTTATTAGTATTGGCAGTTTTAAGGAATTAGCAGGTGAGAAGGGAAGAGCCTGTCCATTAGCTAGATAATAAACTCTTCTAATTCCTTAAAACTGCTAACTCCTTAAAACTGCTAATTCATTAAAACTTAAAATGATATGAGAAAAATTGCTTTAGCTCTTAGCCTTTTGGTGGCCGTAGCTGCATGGGCCGCAAAACCTGTTACCGTCGTGTTTACAGTTGAGCCGGCCATGTCGTGCCAAAACTGCGAGAAGAAAATCACCGAGAACCTACGCTACGTCAAGGGTGTGAGCGACATTGTCACCACCCTGAAGGACAACACCGTAACAGTCACCTACGACCAGGACAAGTCGTCGGTCGCCAATCTCCAGGCCGAGTTTAAGAAAATCGGTTACACCGCCACCGAGGTAACCGGCAAAGCCTCCAAGGTAGCTGCCGAGAAGCCAGCCAAGGCCGCAAAGGTATCGGCCAAGAAAGCCGCTTGCTGCAAGGAATAGCCACGTATTTTCTTGAATTTAGCCACTAATTTCACGAATATGCACAAATTTTAGGAACGGAGCCTTTAGTGTAAATTGGTGAAATTCGTGGCTAAAAACACTTCTAGGACTTACTGCCTTTTAGTGTTAATTAGTGAAATTCGTGGCTAAAAACGCTTATGGGACTTGCTACCTTTTAGTGTAAATTAGTGAAATTCGTGGCTAAAATCTCATTTGTGGCTAAAAAGAATTTTGTGGCTGAAAGGTGATTTTGTGGGATTGGCACGAAATTTGTACCTTTGTACCCTTAAACAAACGTATAAACTGAAAATATGTCAATTGACAACATCATCTCGCAGGCTGTGAGCCGTGCCGTCAAGGAGCTATATCAAGTGGATGTGGCTCCCGAAACGATTGTCCCTCAGGCTACCCGCAAGGAGTTTGAGGGCAACTTGACCGTTGTTACCTTCCCCTGGGTGAAAGCCGCTCGCAAGGCCCCCGAGGCCGTGGGCGCCGAGATCGGTCAGTGGCTCGTCGACAACGAGCCGGCCGTCGACCGCTTCAACGTGATCAAGGGTTTCTTGAACATCGTGATTGAGCCAACATTCTGGAACTCAGTACTCCAGCATATCGAGAACACTCCCGATTGGGGCTTGACCAAGGCCACCGACGACAGCCCGCTGGTGATGGTGGAATATTCCTCGCCCAACACCAACAAGCCCCTCCACCTTGGCCACGTGCGCAACAATCTGCTCGGCTACTCCCTGTCGCTGATCCTCAAAGCGTGCGGCAACCGCGTGGTGAAGACCAACATCGTCAACGACCGCGGCATCCACATCTGCAAGTCGATGCTCGCATGGCAGAAGTGGGGCGACGGCGCCACTCCCGAGTCGACCGGCAAGAAGGGCGACCACCTGATTGGCGACTTCTACGTCCTCTTTGACAAGCACTTCAAGGCCGAGGTCAAGGAACTGATGGACAAGGGTATGACCGAGGACGAGGCCAAGGCCGCGTCGCCGCTGATGGCCGAGGCTCGCGAGATGCTCCGCAAGTGGGAGGCCAAGGATCCCGAGGTGCGCAAGCTTTGGGAGATGATGAACCAGTGGGTGTACGCCGGTTTCGACGCCACCTACAAGCGCATGGGTGTGGAATTCGACAAGATCTACTACGAGAGCGACACCTACCTCGAGGGCAAGGAGAAAGTGCTAGAGGGTCTCGAAAAGGGCATCATGTACCGCAAGGAGGATGGCTCTGTTTGGGCCGACCTCACCGCCGACGGCCTTGACCACAAGCTGTTGCTCCGTAGCGACGGCACCTCGGTGTACATGACCCAGGATATTGGCACGGCCAAACTCCGTTACCAGGATTTTCCCATCGATCGGATGATCTATGTCGTTGGTAATGAGCAGAATTACCACTTCCAAGTGCTGTCGTTGTTGCTCGACAAGCTTGGCTTCAAGTGGGGCAAGGACCTCGTGCACTTCTCTTACGGCATGGTCGAGCTCCCCGAGGGCAAGATGAAGAGCCGCGAGGGAACCGTGGTCGACGCCGACGACCTGATGGACGAGATGGTAGCCACCGCCAAGCAGGTGTCGAGCGAGCTTGGCAAGCTTGAGGGCTACACCGAGGAGGAGGCCAATCAGGTGGCTGAGACCGTGGGCCTTGGCGCACTGAAATACTTCTTGCTCAAGGTCGATCCCCGCAAGAACATGACCTTCAACCCCAAGGAGTCGATCGACTTTAACGGCAACACCGGCCCCTTCATCCAGTATACCTACGCTCGCATCCGCTCGGTGCTCCGCAACGCCAAGGCAAAGGGCTACACCATTGGCAACTACGCAGGCGTGAAACCCGAGGAGAAGGAGATAGCGCTAATCCAGTCGCTGGCCGACTTCCCCTCGGTAGTGCAGGAAGCTGGCAAGAGCTACTCCCCGGCGCTGATCGCCAACTATGCCTACGACCTTGTAAAGAGCTACAACCAGTTCTACCACGATTTCTCGATCCTCAAGGAGGAGGATGAGGCCAAGCGCTCGCTGCGCCTCGCCCTGAGCGACGCTACCGCCCGCACGGTGAAAACAGCCATGGGCCTCCTCGGCATCAATGTCCCCGAGCGAATGTAGCTTTTGGAGGTTTAAGGTTTAAAGTTTAAGGTTTAAAGTTTAAGGTTTAAGGTTTAAAGTTTAAGGTTTAAGGTTTAAGGCTTAGGCTTTTGAAAGTTTAAGGTTTAAGTAATTGAAATTATTAATTCCCTCTCTAAGATATGGATAACTATTTCAACAGAAACGAAAACAACGTTTACTCCCACGCCGAGTTTCAGCGTAGCCTCGACCAGCACGTGTCGAGCGTGATGAAAGGCGTTTACCTGAAAATGACCGTAGGATTGGTCGTTACGGCGCTCGTGTCGCTGTTCTGCGCCAATTCCTACGCCTACCTCAACTTCATGATGCAGAACACCTGGGCTATGTGGGTGATCTTTGGCATCCAGTTTGTGATGGTAATCGCCATCTCGGGCGCGATCAACAAGTTGTCGTCACCTGTGGCAGCTCTGATGTTCTACATCTATGCGATCCTCATGGGCCTGTGGATGGCGCCGCTATTTTGGGTGTACACCGGCGACTCCATTGCCAAGACGTTCTTCATCACCGCTGGCACGTTCGGCGCCATGACCGTCTACGGCTACTGCACTTCGCAGAACCTGGCTAAATTTGGCTCGATCCTGATGATGTGCCTCTTTGGCTTGATCATCGTGTGCATCGTCAACATCTTCTTGAAGTCGTCGTCGCTCGACTGGATCATCTCCGGTGCTGGCGTGCTGATCTTCATCGGCCTCACCGCTTGGGACACCCAGCAGATCAAGCAGATGGCAGCCACTTGCCCTGGCGCTGGCGACGGTCGCCTCTCAACCCTGGGCGCTCTGAGCCTCTACCTCGACTTCATCAACCTGTTCCTTTTCCTGCTCCGCTTCTTCGGCGGCAGTAGAGACTAGGGGGGCGGGGGAGCGGGGGGGGGGGGCGGGGGCCGCGGGGCCAGGGGGGGCGCGGCGGGGCACGCGGGGGGGCGGCGGGGGGCGGGGGGGGCGGGGGG
>JAJPXC010000091.1 GCA_021205635.1 Bacteroidales bacterium
ACCCTCTGCTTGTAAGGCAGATGCTCTGAACCAGCTGCGCTAAGCGCCCGTGCTTATCAAAAGCGTTGCAAAGGTAAGACTTTTTTCTCAACCACGCAAATTTTTCCGCAACTTTTTCTCCAACGCGAGTCCATCATCCACGCTAGAGGTGGATGATGCTGGTGAATTGGGCCCACGGGGTGGAGGCGAGGTTGCAGTTACGGGGTACCACGAGTGTGGCGGTGAGGTAGGTGTCGGGGGAGAAAGTGTCGGAGGCGATGGTGGGAGCGATGTCGCCCTGGAGGACGATGAGGGTGAGGTGGTCACAGCCGATGAAGGCGCGTGAGCCGATGGAGAGGACGCTGGCGGCGATTTCGACCGTTTCCCAGTTGCCGTAGACGAAGGCCGCGTCGGCCACGGAGGTGACGGTGTAGTGAAGGTTGACGGCCTCAATGGCGTCGGGGATGGATAGGACGGGAGATAGAGACCCGCCCTTGACGAGATAGCCGGTGGCTTGGGCTGTATGGCGGTCGTTGTCGAGGGAGTAGGTGACGTTTTCGACCGTGGTTCCTGTGAGTATCAGCTCCTCGCTGGCGCAAGAGCTGAGGAGGAGAGAGGAGGCGATGAGAAGATAGTGGAGGGTTTTCATAGTGGTTAGTGGTTAGTGGTTAATGGTTAATGGTTAATGGTTAATGGTTAATGGTTAATGGTTAGTGATTAGTGGTTAGTGGGTTATTTGAAGCCGATGCGTGGAGTGGTGAGGGTAGGCAGGGGCTGGGGGATGTCGCGCACGGTGATGCGGAGGAGGTCGTGTCCCGTTAGTTGTTGCTTTTCGCAGCGCACGGCGTGACGTATCAGACATCGCTGCAGCAGGTTGACCACTTCGCGGGCGTTGCCGAAGTCGCGGTCGCGGCGGTCGTAGATGTCGCGCAGTAGGCGGCAGAAGCCGTGCCAGGCGTTGGGGGTAAAGCTGAGACCTTGGGCTTTGGCTTTGCGGTGGGTGATTTCGAGGAGTTCGTCCCAGGAATAATCGGGGAACGACAATACGTTGATGAATCGGGAGCGAATGCCGGGGTTGAGTTGGTAAAGTCGCTCGAGGGATTTATCGTTGGCGTATAGGGCGAGGACAACGGCGATGTCGCGATTCGATTCCTCGGCGAGAACTTGGAGCATGAGTTGGATCACTCCTTTTCCGGGGTCGTGGGGGTGAGGGCCGTTGAACAGCAGGCCTGCCTCGTCGATGAACAGGCACCCCCCTTGGGCGAGTTTGAGGCATTGACGCATGCGTTGCTCCTCAGTGCCGAAATGCTCGCCCACGAAGGTGCTGCGCGATGCGACGACGGTGTGCCCCCGGGAGAGAATTCCGGCCTTGTGGAGCAGGCCTCCGTAGATGCGGCACATGGTGGTTTTCCCGGTGCCGGGGTTGCCGGTGATGATGGTGTGGAGGTTGACACCGGGAGCGTTCATCCCAGGGAATGCCTCCTTTACGCGCTTGGAGTAGCGGGCATAGGCCACAATGTCGGCCATGGAGGATTTGAGTTGCTCAAGTCCCACCATCTGGTTGAGAAACTCGTGGGGGTCGACCAGAGGGGCCAGGATTTCGACTGGGGGCATGTCGTCCTGCTTGAGGGTGAAACGCTCCCCCGAAGGGCTCACGGCCTCGGTGGTTTTGCGGAAATCGGGATCCTCCAGGGCGAAGAACTCGTTGAGGGAGTCGGCTGGAATTTGTTCCGTGACGTTGCATGGGCCGGGGCAGGGAGCGTGATCCACCCCAGGGTCGTGCTGCGGACCGGGAAGGTTGAAGAGGGTAGGGGGCTCAAGATACGATTTGTAGGGGTGGTAGAGGGCGTAAAGCTTGTCGTAAAGCTTGTGGGAGCGCGCGAACTGATCGAAGATTTTCTTGCCGTCGCGGTTGTTGGCGTTGTTGGGGAGAACCCAGTTGTCGAGGTCGTTGGCTCGGTGGAACACCACGCCGTTGTCGTCCTCGAAGGTCTCCTCCATGTCGCAGTCGTTGATGATGTGGGTGTTGGAGACCAGCACAATCAGTGTGTCGTCGATTTTGTGGCTGAGGTCGCTAATAGACTCGCGGAACCCTCGACGGAGGGTTGAGAGTTGGGCGAAGGGGCTTACGCGATGGGCGTTGGAGGTGAACCACAAGGGGCGCTCGTCGCCGAATTCCTCCTCGTCGGCCAGCTCGTCCTCAGCGCCGCGAGTGTCGATGAGCACCAGGGCTGCCTCGTTGTCCGAGTAGCAGAAAAAGAGCGGTTGCCAGTCGGCGCAACTCCCCATCCCTTGGAACGGCGCTGTGAACGTCTCGGGATCGTTGCCGAGTTGCTCCAGAAGGTTGCGCAGCCCTTGGAGGTCCTTGCGGCGTGACAGTTGTTTTAGTCGATAGATGAATTTCATAGTGGCGGTAGGTTGATAGGTTTCGTAGTGTTTACGTCGCAAAGGTAGATTGCTACTACGACATCTTTTGTCGCAGTATTTTATTTAACATTCGTTAAATATTCGGACGGATACCCATAAATAGGTATTGCGAGGGTGGGGGAAAGGAGGTAACTTCGCGGGCGACAAAGATAGCGATTCAAAGCCAAATTGGTTCTATATGCGTTTATCGGATTTGAAGCCCGGTGAGACGGGTATCATAGTGAAGATTTTAGGTCACGGCGCGTTCCGCAAGCGCGTGATCGAAATGGGTTTTGTCAAGGGACGGGAAATTACCCCGTTGCTTTCGGCTCCTTTGCGCGATCCGGTAAAATATTCGCTGATGGGATATGAGGTGTCGCTCCGCTTGAGCGAGGCCCGGCTTGTTGAGGTCGTGCCCCTCGACGAGGCTGAGGGGGGAATGGGGGAACACACCAACGTGGAAGTCGAGGAAAACCCCGACGCCAATACTCGGCGCCGCGACCGCTTGCGCGAGATCAACGTGGCCCTGATCGGCAACCCCAATTGCGGCAAGACGTCGCTGTTCAACATCGCCTCGGGTGCCAAGGAGCACGTGGGCAACTATTCCGGCGTGACTGTCGACGCCAAAACCGGCACTTTCCGCCACGGTGGCTACACGTTCAACCTTGTGGATCTCCCTGGCACTTACTCCCTTACGACATATTCACCCGAGGAGCGCTACGTGCGCAACTACCTGCGCGAGAAGTCGCCCGACGTGATCGTCAACGTGGTCGACGCCTCCAATCTCGAGCGCAACCTCTACCTCACCACCGAGCTTATCGACATGGACCGCTCGATGGTGATCGCCCTCAACATGTACGACGAGCTCGAGGCCTCGGGCGCCCACCTCGACTACAAGACGTTGGGCCACATGATCGGCGTCCCTATCGTTCCTACGACCGCCAAAACCGGGCAGGGAATCGACCGATTGTTCGACACTATAATTAAGGTATACGAGGGGGAGCACGAGGCCGTCCGTCACGTGCATGTGTCGCTTGGCCGTGACATTGAGCGCAGCGTCACCGTTGTCAAGGACGCGCTCAAGCGCGACCCTTACGTAACCCGCCATTTCTCCCCCCGCTACTTGGCTATCAAGCTGTTGGAGGGCGATGAGCAAGTGGAGACGCTTGTCAACGAGTCGCCCGATGCCAAGGCGGTCAACGATCTTTGCGCCCAGGAGCGCGAGCGCTTGCGCCTGTATAGCCCCGAAGAAGACCTTACCTCGCTGATTGCCAACGAGAAATACGGCTTTATCGCCGGTGCCTTGGCCGAGACGATGGACCGATCCGGCGAGGAGTCGCCAAGCAATACACGCATTATCGATGCCTTCGTCACCAACAAGCTTTTCGGTTTCCCGATCTTCCTGTGCATCATGTTCTTGGTGTTCTGGGCGACATTCGCCTTGGGCGCCTACCCGCAGGAATGGATCGAGGATGGCGTGGCGTGGCTTGCCGGGGTGGTCAACCGCTGGATGCCGGCCGGTGCGCTGAAGGACCTGATAGCCGACGGCGTGATCGGTGGCGTGGGTGGCGTTATCGTGTTCTTGCCCAACATTTTAATACTATATTTCTGCATCTCGTTCATGGAGGATTCAGGCTACATGGCCCGAGCCGCGTTCATCATGGACAAGATGATGCACAAGATTGGTTTGCACGGCAAGTCGTTCATCCCGTTGATCATGGGATTCGGCTGCAACGTGCCGGCCATCATGGCCGCGAGGTCGATTGAGAGCCGCTCGTCGCGCCTGATCACAATTTTGATCAACCCGTTCATGTCGTGTTCGGCGAGATTGCCGATTTACGTGTTGCTGATCGGCACGTTCTTCTCGGCCCACGCTGGCACGGTGTTCTTCTGCGTCTACGTGCTGGGCGTGCTGATGGCGATACTGACAGCCAGGCTATTACGCCGCTTTTTCTTCACCAAGGACGAGACGCCTTTCGTGATGGAACTGCCTCCTTATCGCATCCCCACGCTCAAGGCGTCGCTGCGCCACATGTGGTGGAAGGGCCAGCAATATCTGCGCAAGATGGGAGGCATTATCTTGGTGGCGTCGATTGTCGTGTGGGCGCTGAATTATTTCCCCAGAGGCCCCCAAACCCCCGCAGCGGGGGCTTCCCCAGAGAATGGCTTAACTGAAAACATGGATTCACAACAGGAAGCCCCCGTTGCGGGGGTTTGGGG
>JAJPXC010000148.1 GCA_021205635.1 Bacteroidales bacterium
AGAGTGTTCTTCAAATCAATTGATTAATTTTGCAGTTGCTTGTTGACTCTACAACCGCTAAAAAAGCACTCCAATTCTTGATTATGTAAATCTTAAGCAGTACCTTTGTCCTCGAAACCACGGATAAAAGGCGTTATGGAGTTGGTCGCTTGCGACACTTCGTGTGGAGAAGAATCCTCATCGGAGGGCTCAAAAAGGATATGGGCTGGATAAGATGACTGGGTAAAACCACTCATTTTATCCGGCTAAATTTTTGTGACTATGCAAAGAGACGCGATTGATTTCGGGCGCGACCGTGTGTCGACGCTATTCAGAAAAATGTTCATCCCCACGCTGTTGGGAATGCTGTCGATATGCGCCGTGACGATGGTCGACGGCATTTTCGTTGGCCATGGCGTGGGTGCCGAGGGCATTGCCGCGGTCAACCTCTGCATCCCGCTGTTGATGCTGTTCACAGGTGTGGGACTGATGTTGGGCGTGGGCAGTTCGGTTGTGGCGTCAATCCACCTTGCGGCCAACAACGAGAAAGCGGCCCGCATAAACATAACGCAGGCACTTGCGGTGTCGACATTGCTGACCCTGCTGTTCGGTGCGTTAATTTACCTGTTCCCCTCGGCGACTGCCCGACTGTTAGGGGCTTCCGACACGTTGGCACCGTTGACGATTTTGTACCTTTTCGGATTCATCCCGGGACTGGTGTTGCAGATGTGGGACAGCATCGGGCTGTTCGCCCTGCGCCTTGACGGATCTCCACGATTGGCGATGTGGGTCAACGTCATCGGCGCTCTGGTCAACGTGGTGCTCGACTGGTGGTTTATCTTTCCGCTCCAGATGGGCGTTTTTGGAGCGGCCCTGGCCTCCACCTTGGCGATGGCCATCGGCACTATAATAGTGATAGTCTACCTCGGGGGTTACGCCCGGAATTTGCGTTTCTACCGGCTGAAAATGACCGTCAAGTGCTTACGGCTGACGGCTCGCAACATCGGCTACCAGTGTAAAATCGGATTCTCGGCGTTGCTCGGCGAGGCCACGCTGGCCGTGTTCATGTTCATGGGCAATGTAGTGTTTATGCGATACCTTGGCGACGAGGGTGTGGGCGCTTTCGGAATCGCCTGTTACTACTGTCCGTTCATCTTCATGATCGGCAACGCCATCGCCCAGTCGGCCCAGCCCATCATCAGCTACAACATCACCGGCTCCCATTCCCGCGCGGTCAGGGCCCAGCGTTACGCCCTGCTTACGGCCTTGGGGCTTGGGCTTGCCGTGACCGCCGCTTTCGTGCTCCTGCCGTCGGAGATGGTGGTGCTGTTCTTACCTTTGGAGGACGCTGCCGCTAAAATCGCTGTGGACGGATTCCCATTGTTCTCAATCGGCGTAACGGCTTTCGTGCTCAACCTCGCTGCGATAGGTTGGTATCAGAGCGTGGAGCGGCCTTGGCCTGCCACCATCTTCGCCCTGCTCCGCGGCGTGGTTTTCCTCATCCCGCCCTATTTGTTATTGCCATCATGGCTCGGAGCGGACGGCATCTGGCTCGCAATGCCAGCCTCGGAATGGGCGACGCTGATCGTAATTTTCGTATTTTACAACTGGAAGAAACGCCTTGCGTCCAACCATCCGCGCCCATCGGGAGTTAATATTGACCTGATAAAATAAGGTTCTTCCGTTAAATGCATTGATGGCGGAGCTTGACTTGTAGGGTAATGGAACAAGAGATGCGGGATAAGAGGCGCCACACCACTGACTGCGCCTACACCGACACAACCCCCTCCTTGGTGACCGTTAAAGTCGGATTGGTGTCTCGAGAATCCCGGTTCGTGTCTAAAATGTTGTGTTTGTTGTTGAAGCAAGGTAACTTTGGCTCCAAACCAACCAAATATTTCCATTATGATTAAACCCTTACTACCATTGTTGGCTCTGGTGGCAGCGGGCAGTTTGAGCGCCGCAACTCCAGTTGAAGAGCCAAAAGTGCTTACACCAGCCGAGCATCAACGCTCGCATATGGCGCATGCCACCCAAATGATGCAGGATTTACGTAATACCTCGCTGTTGATGGCAGCGGAGGCTACCGGGCCGGCCAGTTGGCGCACAGATTGGAGCGCGCCGATTGACATGGCCGAAGGCGAGACAGCCACCGAAGACGGGCAACTGATCCCCACCTCCGACGGCAACAGTGTGGGCGTGTACACTACCGGTGGAGGCGCTGACATCTATGAGGGACGCATTGTGAAACTCAACCCGACGGGCACGGAGCTGTGGTCGACCAGAATACAGATTGACACACAGACCACTGCCAAGAAAGTGGCAGAGGCCCCTGATGGCACGCTGTATGTCGTCGGCACAACCTTCTATGAGGGCAAAAACTATGCTTATGTCTCCGGCTTCGACAGCGCCACCGGCACCCTAAAAGGCAGCGTACGCCTCGACAACGGCGACGACCGGGTGGTGATTGGTGGTGCCAAGGCGCTGACACAAGGCGTGGCAGTGTTTTACACGGTCCGCGAGGAAGCAACCTATTCAGGCGCTTACTTCTACAAGCTCGTAGGCTATGACGACTATGCCGTAAAGAACGCTGCCACCTATGCTCCCGGAGGCACCTACCTGAGCATTCCCAACGACGTCATTGCCAACGACAATGCGCTGGTGGCTGTCTTCTCGAGCGGAGCATACGTCAGCGGCAAGCTGGTGATCTTCAAGATAGAGTCGGATGACGCACCCGTGGTAGACGAAGGCAATTACCAGTGTGGCGACGCCAACTCCGAGGGCTTTGCCTTCGCAATGCTGGGTTCAAGCAATTACTCGGTGAAGCGCTGCACTATCAATGACAAGGGCGCCATCACCACATTGTGGAGCGCCACGTTGAGCGACGACTTCACGACCAACTACTACACCCCCGTGGTGAAAATTGCCGGTGACGACAACGTGTACTTCTGGCATAAGAGCAATTACGACCACCGTGTGGCCAAAGTGTTGGGCACCGACGGCACCGTAGCGTGGTGCCAGACACTTAATAGTTTTGACAACTATGAGATTTCAGGCGGTTTCGCTTACACGTTGGGCACCACCGGTGACGGCAATTTTGTAGCGGGCGGCCACTCGGGCGACTTGAAAGTGTTCTGGTATGAGCTCAACGGCGCTGACGGCAACAAAATCGGCGAATACTCAACGCTTGTTGACGACGGTTACACGCAGGCCTACAGCTATGAGAACATGTCGTCGTTCAAGGATGACACCTTCTACTTCGCCGGCTGGCTGCGCTACGACGGCACCACCACGGGCAACTATCCTTTCTTTACAGCCCTGAACGTTGACAACACCGAGGCTCCGGTCTTTGCCATACTCCCGGGCCGTGGCCACGTGCCCTCCGACTATCCTGGCAGCGGACTCATACTCGATGACGGCTCGGCCATCGTGGCTCTGACGGTAAGCAACCATCCTGCCGTGGGCAAATACGACAGCACCGGCGCCCTGGAGTGGTACAAGGCTCTGGAGGTAGGCGGCGAGGGACGCTTTGTGCACCTCAATGACGATGGCTCAATCTCGCTGGCTGGCACGTATGCCATCAGCAACTGGGAGTCGCGCCCGCTGGTGGCTAAGTTCAGCGCCGAGGGCGACGTTGAAAGCTGGCAGTACCTCAACCAGACCTCATACCCAACCCTTCTCGACGCGCGCTGGCTCGAGGATGGCACCGTGCAGTTGTTATCACAAGGCTCCGACAGCTCCTGGAACAACGGGGTCATACTGGAAACAATCAATCCAGCGGGGGAGACCACCATGCGCTTGACCGAAGGATATCTCACGGCCTACAAAGGACAGATTTGCGAAGACGGCTCACTGCTGGTGTGGGGATGGAAGACTAACTCCGACTACATCAACCAGCCGGTTGTGATACGCGTCGCCGCCGATGGCACCTTGGCGTTCAATACTATGATTGGCGGCTCTTACACCTCCGGCTCGTATGCCTATGGCGCATGGACCGATGCGGAAGGTTATACCTACGTGGGAGGTGCCTACAATGAATATTATCCTTTCCTGGCCGTGCTCAGCCCCACAGGTGAAGTGGTTGCACTGGAAAACGGCATCGAATTAGGCTTCTACGAGAGCATTGTAGAAGGTCCCGAAGGACTTCCTGTTGCTATCGGCACCATCACACCGTCGGGCACAACCCGCATCGAGGGACGCGTACGCGCCATCAAGAGCGGCAGCCTCGACACCCAATGGGAAGTGGCGCTGGCCGACTCTGAGGCAGCGGTCTACACCTATGCCCTGCAGGGTGTGAATACCGTCGACGGCCTGGCCGTCAGCGGATACAACGCCAATGGTGCCCAGGTGGCTCCCCTTCTTGCCACCATCAGCCCTGAGGGCGATCTTGTCGGCACTACGATCGGCTCGGAACTGAGCAATGTCTATAGCGACTACTATATCGCCGCCACCGTTGCCTCAGCCCCGGCAGACGAGGAGTCGGATTACCGAGTGATGACTCTCAGCGCCAACTCGCTGGCCAACCTGGTGTATCTTGGCTACATAAATATGTACAAGTGGGTAGCCCTGTAATCGGTAATTTTGCATCGGCGATTTCGGTAAATAAGAATTCGGCGAAA
>JAJPXC010000160.1 GCA_021205635.1 Bacteroidales bacterium
GCCCGCCTATACTCCCAATGCTGGGTCCTAAATCTTTCGGCTCCAAAAGAGAAGAAAGGCGCGGCCCCCAAACAGTCGGGCCCCAAACCCCCGAAACGGGGGCTTTAAATAGCGATCGGCCCCCAAACCCCCGAAACGGGGGCTTTAAATAGCCCCTTTAATCCCTTCCTCCTTTCCTCCTTTCCTCCTTTAAATGATGAAAGGCCATCAACTTAAGCCATCAACTAGAAACTAGAAACTAGAAACTTTTAACTATTAACTAGAAACTAGAAACTAATAACTATCAACTAGAAACTAGAAACTAGAAACTTTTAACTATTAACTATCAACTAGAAACTAGAAACTAAAAACCTTCAATTTGAGCCTCATTCACCCCTCCACCCGCCTTGCCGATGTAATCATCGAGCAGCCACAAGTGCTCCCAGTGCTCAACCGCTTCGGCATCCGCCTGGGCGTGGGCCGTGACACCGTTGCCCAAATATGTGAGAACCACGGGCTTGACACCCGTTTCGTCCTCACCATCTTGAACACCTACCTCAACGACGAATACTTCCCCGAGCGTCACCTGCTGGAATTTGACATCGTGCAGATAGTCAAATACTTGCGCCTGACGTTGGAGTACTATTCCACCATTCAGGTGCCCAATATCGAACGCCATTTCTCATCGCTGGTAGCCCGCAGCGGCCCCCACAACAACCTTGAGGTGTTCTCCAAGATGTGGGAATCGGTGAAAACCGACCTCCAGTCGTTTATCGACCACGACCTGCGCCTATGGTACGACCACATCGACGCTTTGGCCGAAAACCGTCCCATGTCGGCCTACCGCAAAGGATTCGTGGTGCGCCGCAACGGCGACAGCGTCGAGGAACTCCTCTCCGACCTCATCAACATGCTCGTCACCGAGCTGCGAGGCGATTACAACGCCAACCTCGGCTACGCCACCGTCGTCGCCCTCAAGGACCTGCTGGTCGACTTCCGCCAAAACCACCGCATACGCGAGCTTATCCTCAAACCCCTCTACACCCAGCTATTGTCTCGCCCATGATCAAGGACGGTTGTACCCCCCGGATAGCCATCTTGTCGGTGGACACGGCCTCGGCCGTGGGTTTGCGCCAACTGTTGCGCCAATACCACGACGTGAAGGCTGAAATTGTCGAAAACGTGCAAGATTTGGTAAGCTACAGTAGCGTCCTGATCGACTCAGAGTCGCTCGTGGCACAGGTCGATTCACTTTGCTCATTCCGTGACAAATTAACCCTATTCGGCCGGGGCAAGCCATTGGATACAACGTTGAACGAGAGCGAGTTGATTGACGCGCTTGGAGCGTTGGTTGAACGTGTGCAACAACGTGCCGAGGAGGATTGCAGCCAAGCCCTTTCCCAGCGTGAGGTGGAAGTGCTACGTTGCGTCGCCCAAGGCTACACCAACAAGGAAACCGCCGACCATCTCAACATATCCATC
Organism: Bacteroidales bacterium; assembly: GCA_021205635.1. Taxonomy (GTDB): domain Bacteria; phylum Bacteroidota; class Bacteroidia; order Bacteroidales; family Muribaculaceae; genus JAJPXC01. The sequence continues at coordinate 1,462 of JAJPXC010000160.1, forward strand.
AACACCGTCCTCACCCACCGCCGCAACATCCAAGCCAAGCTAGGCATCCGCTCCACCTCGGCCCTCAGTGTCTACGCCGCCATCAACGGGTTGATCACTTAGCGTTTATTCGTGGTTCCCTAAATAGAAAAATTTATAGTTATGGAATTCAAGGAAGTAATAAAAGAAAGGTATTCTTGCAAGAAGTATCTGAGCCGCCCCGTCGACCGCGAGCAGTTGACCGCCATCCTCGAGGCTGGACGCATGGCACCCACAGCCAAAAACCTCCAGGAGCAACACGTCTACGTGCTTGAAAGCCAAGAGGCCCTGGCGTGGATTGACGCGGTGACACCCTGTCGCTACGGCGCGCCCACATGCTTGGTGGTCACCTACGACAAGGACAACGTCTACACCTACCCCGGAGGGAAACGCACGAGCGGTATCGAGGACGCCGTGATCGTGGCCACCCACCTGATGCTCGGGGCCAAGGACGCGGGTGTGGAAAGCTGCTGGCTCAACAACTTCGACCCCGACCGCCTGCACCAGCTGATGCGCCTGCCCCAAAACGAGGAGGTGGTGATGATACTCGACTTGGGCTATCCCGCTATCGACGGCGGCGAGCCCCTGCCCAACCACTTCAAGCGCAAGCCCCTCACCGACACCGTGACATATCTATAAGTAAGCAATCTAGGCTGGCCGCTTGAACGACACGGTAGCCTTCTCGTCCTCGTCCATTGTCACTGAGATATAAGAGAAACTGGCGTTGAGCAGGTCAATCACCGTCTCAATCTGCGACGACGAGGTGCCGTCCATCAACTGGCTGTTGGAGCTGGAGGCAAGCGTGGCGCTCGCCCCGCTGGTGTAAGTGACGATAGCCGAACCTTGACGCACGACGTACCAGTAGAGCTTCGTGGGCAGTTCAACACCCTCTTTCAGCGAGAATTGTATGTCGAGGGTGGTGTTCACGGGCAGTGAAGTGCTTGTGGCTGAGGCCGAAATGGGATACATCACGTAGGAGATATTGTTGCGCTCCATCGTCACCGAGTTCTGGGAGAACGTGGCGGTGTGCGACTTGCCGTCGGCGTCGGTGTAAGTGCCTGTGACGTCGATATATGAGAGCATGTCGGCCGAGCACAGGATGTCGCCGCCCACGTAGGCCGATTTGAACGTGCTGGAGTCGCCGGGGGTGCCGTTGTCGTCATCGTCAACGCAACTGGTAGTGCCTAAGGCAAGAGCGACAGCGAGCAGAATGGGATATTTGATGAACTGGTTCATGGGTGATATTGATGGTTTACATGGTTAATTTTCAGTGAGTTCCTCATCGCAAGCCAGTCGGGCGAAATGGTGAGCCGAGGCGCACTCATGGATTGTGTGGTTGACAATCAGGTGACGGTTGGCCATGGCGGCGATGGTGGTGATTTCGTGTGAGACGAGGATGATGGTGGTCGTGGGGGCCAAATCGGCGATTATCTTATATATGTGTTGCTCGAAATGACGGTCGATGTAGCTCAGCGGCTCGTCAAGGACAAGTATCTTGGGGTTGGAGATGAGCGCTCGCCCAAGCAAGGCACGCTGCAACTGCCCTCCCGAGAGCTGGCCTATGGGATGGCGGCGATGCGACTCCAGTTCCACCAACCGGATTGTCTCCCCTACCCTCTGCTCCCGCTCTTGGCTGGCAAGCCCCTTTTGGGCGAGCAGGCCCGAGGCTATCACCTGCTCCACGTCAATCGGGAAATGGGCGTCGATCATGTTCTTTTGGGGCAGGTAGCCGATGGGCAGCGACTTCACAACCTCGCCAAGGGGGTTATGATAAGTGACACTCCCAGTGGATGGCTTCAGCAACCGCAAGATAATACGTAGCAGCGTTGTCTTGCCTCCCCCGTTAGGACCCGTGATGGCGATGAAATCCCCCTGATGGACAGTGAGATTGATGTCGTCGAGGATCGTGCGGTGGTCACGTTCCAGCGAGATGTCTTGCAGGGTGATGAGCGGCGGTTTATTCATTTTCCAAAGCGTTAACAACACGGGTAATCTCGCCAAGCCAATCGGGGTTCATCGGGTTGATTTCCACCAGCGAGGCGTTGATTTCAGTATTGATGGCCTGAGCCTGGCGAGGGTCAATATCCTTCTGGTAAAACAGCACCGGCGCCGACAACGACCGGGCTTGGTCAATCGTGGCTTGCAACTGCCGTGGCGACGTCTCCTTGGTCTCGCTGCCGATGGCTATCTGTCGCAGGTTGTAATCACGTGCCAAGTAGCTGAGCGATGGGTGCCAAATCAGGAACGATTCCGCCTTTATCTTGCTTGCGGCCAATTGGTTGATGGAATCCAGCGCGTGGTCGATGGAGTCGAAACGCGCTTGGTAGAAATCCCTGCTATCGGGGTCGATCTCTTGCAAGCCGTGGAGGATGTTGGCGAGCATAACCCGGGCGTTGGGGATAGACGACCATATATGTGGGTCGGCGATTCCAGCGTGGTCGTGATGGCCTTCGCCGTGGCCCAGGCATCGGTCGTGGGTGCCGTAAAGCAGGGTTACCCCCTTGGAGGTGTCCACGGTTTTCACCCCGGTGCGCTTGGCCAGGTCGTCCTCAAAGGGCAGCAATCCCACAGGGAAATAGGCCGACGAGCGTTGCAGGGCGCCCATTTGGGCCACCCCCGGCTCAAACGTCTCAGGATTAGCGTTCGACTCCATTAGCGTGTTCACCTCCACGCGGTCACCCGCGATCTGCTCCACCATCCAGCGCTGGGGAGGAATCGACACGGTGACGGTCAATTTCCCCGTATCCGAGCCTTTCCCTCCGCAAGCCGTCAGGCAAGCGCCCAAGGCCACGCACATCACCCACTTGTTGATCCTCATTGGTTGTAAACGATGGTTTTGAGATGGGAAACCACGGTGTCAATGTCGGCGATGGGTTGGTCGCTCATCAGCAACATCGGCACCTCGGGTAGATTCTTGGCGTAAGGAGGCTGGATATAGTCAACCGTGTCTATCACCCTGAATCCCAATCGCTTGTAAAACTCAATGCGACGCTCGGCCAAGCCCCTGTCGGGAGCCAAGTCGGGACGCTCCACCTCCAGCAGGATGGGACGCTTGGCCTTGTCCTTGATAATCGCGAGAGCCTCAGCGCCAATGCCGGTGCCACGCTTGGCTGGCTCCACGGCAAGATGCTCGATGTAGTCAACAAAGGGAAGCCGCCACATCGTCACAAAACCAGCCGTCACGCCGTCATCCTCAATCACTTGGAGCGAGAAAAACGGGTCGCTATGGTCAAGGGCACGCTCCGTGAGGTCCTTCACGTCACGGCGCTCCTCGGCGGGGAATGAAGCCACATACAGCGGCTCTATGATCTTGAAATCGGCCTCGTTGACGGGCCTTAGGGTTATTTTCATATCGCGAAGTTACGAAATCTGTAAGTATTTTTGGTGAATTTGCGAGGATTTTTATACCTTTGCACTGCAAAATCCAACAAAACAACACCAAACGGTATGAAACGACCCCAACTCGACTCATTAGACATCAAAATACTGCAGATGCTGGCCGACAACGCCCGCAAGCCCTTCCTGGAAATCGCCCGCGAGTGCAACGTCTCCGGCGCGGCTATCCACCAGCGTATCGTCAAGTTGACCTCATTGGGTGTCATTCGCGGCTCCGAGTGCCAAATCGAGCCGGCAGCCGTGGGGTACGACACCTGCGCCTACATCGGTTTCTTCCTCAAGGATCCGGGCGACTTCGACCGTGTCGTTGAAGAGCTCAAGAAGATACCCGTGGTGGTGGAATGTCACTTTACCACAGGACAATACGACATGTTTATAAAGCTTTACGCTAAGAACAACGACCACCTGCTCCACCTTATCCACGAGCACCTGCAGAAGCTCGGCCTCGCCCGTACCGAGTCGCTCATCTCCTTCAAGGAGGTGTTCAAGCGTCAGGTGCCCATCCACTCCCACGAAGAGGAATAAAATAAATCACGGTGCGTTTCGTTATTAATAAGTAATGAAGCGCGCTATCAATTTTATCACGATACTCATAATGGCCATGCTGTCGGTGCAGGCGCAGGGCCAAGTAAAGATTCACGGCAAGGTCTCTGACGAGAAACAGGAGCCGCTGGAATTCGCCACCGTGCGCATTGCCGGCACCGCTATCGGCGGCACAACAGGCTTGGACGGCGGTTACTCCCTGTCGGTGGCCGAGCACGACACCATCACCGTGGTTTTCACCTGCCTGGGCTACAAGGAGGTGAAACGCAACCTTATCGACGCAAAGGGCGACGTGACCCTCAACGTGACCATGCAACCCAACACCAAGATGCTCGACGAGGTGGAAGTAACCGACTTCAAGAAGCAAACCACCCAGATGCAGACCATCGACGCGTCGTCCTATAAGCTCGCCCCCGACGTCTCGGGTGGCTCCATCGAAAGCATGCTGTCGACAATGGCTGGCGTCAACTCCAACAACGAGATGTCGTCGCAATACTCAGTGCGCGGTGGTACCTACGACGAAAACTCGGTGTATATCAACGGCGTGGAGGTGTACCGTCCCCAATTGGTATCCTCGGGCCAGCAAGAGGGTCTGTCGATCATCAACCCCGACATGGTGGGTGCCGTGGGCTTCTCCACTGGCGGTTTCTCGGCCGAATATGGCGACAAAATGTCGTCGGCCTTGGACATCACCTACCGCGAGCCAGAGGCATTTGAAGGCTCCGTGTCGCTCTCACTGATGGGAGGTAGTCTATGCCTCGGCCAATCATCCAAGAAATTCTCCCAATTGCACGGCGTGCGCTACAAAAGCAACTCATCGCTGCTGTCAACCATGGACGAGAAGGGCGAATACGACCCCCGATTCTTTGATTATCAGACGAATATGGTGTTCAAGCCCTCGTCCAAGTTCCGCGTGTCGTTCCTGGGCAACATCGCCATCAACAACTACAAATTTATCCCCCACGACCGCGAGACCAACTTCGGCACATCCACCGACGCCAAGCAATTCAAGGTATACTTCGATGGCCAGGAAAAGGACAAATTCGAAACCTTCTTCGGCGCACTCTCCCTCCAATACAAGCCCTCCAAAAAGACCGACTTCACCCTGTTGACCTCGGGTTACCTCACCAACGAGCTTGTCACCTACGACATCTCGGGCGAGTACTGGCTCGACCAAGCAGGCACCTCGGGCGACCCCTCGGGAGAAGGCAGCGTGGGCGGCGAATTGGGCGTGGGTCGCTACATGGAGCACTCCCGCAACCGCCTTAAAGCTTCGGTGTTCTCCATCGCCCTGCGAGGCAACACGGGTATCAACCACCACAACCTGTCGTATGGCGTGCAATTCAACCACGAGACCATCATGGACCGTGCCCGAGAGTGGGAGCAGCGCGACTCAGCTGGCTATTCCCTCCCCTCCACTGGCGAGAGCGTGCAGGTGATCTACAACCTCACCTCCCACCACGACCTCTCCACCAACAAATTCTCAGCTTACCTCCAGGACACCTACCGCCTGAGCACCTCGGCAGGCTACTTCTCGTTCAACGCCGGCCTCAGGCTCTCCTATTGGGACTTCAACTCCGAGACGCTCGTGTCGCCCCGAATCAACGTGGCATTCATCCCCGAAAGGTACAGCCGATGGTCGTTCCGCTTCGCCACGGGATTGTACTATCAGCAACCCTTCTACAAAGAGTACCGCATGCCCGTGACCGACACCGACGGCAACGTGAAGATCGTGCTCAACGACCAAATCAAGTCGCAACGCTCCCTCCACTTCATCTTTGGCGCCGATTACACCTTCCGGGCAATGGACCGCCCCTTCAAGCTCTCAGGCGAGGCTTACTATAAGAAGCTTTCCAACCTTATCCCCTACGAGGTCGACAACCTGAAGATCACCTACACGGGCGTGAACGGCAGCGACGGCTTCACCGCCGGATTGGATTTCAAGTTGTTCGGCCAATTTGTCCCCGGTTCCGATTCCTGGATATCCTTCTCGCTGATGAAGACCCAAGAGACCCTCAACGGTGTGAAGGTGCCCCGTCCTACCGACCAGCGCTACTCCTTCTCGGCCTACTTCACCGACTACTTCCCCAAGTTCCCCAAGCTGAAATTCTCCCTGCGGGCGCTGTTCTCCGACGGTCTGCCCACCACCGCTCCCCGCGGCTCGCGTGACCAAGGCTACTTCCGCGCTCCCGCCTACAAGCGCGTCGACATCGGTCTGAGCTACGCCCTGGTATCCCCACGCAGCGAGGGAGAACCCCGTGACGGCTGGGCAAAATGGATCAAGAGCCTGTGGCTCGGCGTGGACGTGTTCAACCTCTTGGACATCTCCAACGTCTCGTCCTACTACTGGGTGACCGACGTCAACGCCATCCAATACGCCGTGCCCAACTACCTCACTGGCCGCCAGCTCAACGTGCGTCTCACCCTCGACTTCTAAGCAGCGATGTTATTGACCATTATATTACCCATAGTAGCATTTATGGTGGCTGGATATGCGGCAATTGAATGGATATATTACGCGATAGCCCGCACATATCAGCGAGACCAATCGGCCCCGGTCGTGGGAGGCGGATTTATATATTGGGTGTCCATTGTTATCTTATATGTCACTTTGTGCAGTTTTGAGCCTTGGCAATGCAAGGTGTGGGTAGGAGGATTGACGATTTTAGCTTTCACTTGTTGGTACGACGATTTCCGTCCTCTGCCGGTGTTTCCACGAATGGTAATCCAACTGTTGGCTGTCGCTGCCTTGATTTGGCAATTATGCTATTCCCATGCCGAGATATGGCCCTGGTGGATGGTCCCCATAGCTGCCTTTGTGGCTATCTGGCAATTGAATGCCTGGAATTTCATGGACGGAATAAATGGAATTACCGGGACGATGACCATCGCTGTGGCTTTACCGCTTATGTTTTGCGCACCGGTATCCATTAAAGACGCGACATTCCTCAACCTCGTTATTAGCCTGGTAGTGATATGTGCTTCTTTGGCCTTCTTGATTTTTAATTTCAGGAACAAGGCCAAATGTTTCGCAGGAGATGTAGGATCGGTGTCTATAGCCTTTATTCTCATGTTCTTATGGGGCAACATTTTAGTTGTAAACCATAATTGGTGGACGATAGTATTCTTTGCTGTCTATTTGGTGGACGCGGGCCTAACTCTATTATTGCGCTTGTTGCAACATGAGAATGTGTTCAAGCCTCATCGGAAGCATGCGTATCAGCAACTGGTGTATCGCTACAGATGGAATCCGCTGCTGGTATCCTCGATTTATTCACTGGTCCAGCTGGTAGTCTCTATAATCGCTATTGCAATTTCTTCTTTAATATTCAAGTACATATATCTCGGATTAGTTTTTCTTCTACTCTCGGGGATATACTTATGTATTGTCAAACGTCGCAGACATTTGAATGAATCCTATGCCCGTTGAACAGTTTCATTTCAAGCAGTTCAGCCTCAGGCAGGACCGCTCACCGCTGAAGGTGGGCACCGATGGCGTGTTGCTGGGCGCATGGGTGAGGGTCACGGAGGGGGAAACGGCCATAGATATCGGTGCGGGGTGCGGGGTAATCTCCCTGATGCTTGCCCAGCGAGGCTGCTCGCCGGTTACCGCCTTGGAAATCGACTCGGGAGCGGTGGAGGATACCCAAGAAAACGTCGCTAATTCCCCATGGGACGTGCAGGTGCTCCAAGCCGATTTCGCCCAGTGGCTCCCCACACGGAAATACGACTTGGTGATCAGCAACCCACCCTTCTACAACGAGCACTTACGTTCCCCCTCTGCCTCAAGGGCAATGGCTCGGCATGGCGAAGGATTAACAGTGACTTCTCTGATACGGAAAGCCCCGCAATTGCTCTCTTCCGAAGGTCGATTGGCCTTGGTCACGCCAGTGAACCGTCGCGAGGAGGTGGAGATGGAATCGGCTCTCGCGGGTCTCTCCCCTACCCGACTTACCCAGGTCATAACCGCCCCCGGCAAGGCTCCGCGTCGCCTCCTCTGGGAAATCTCAGTGAGGCCAGCGCCATGCGTCAAGGAAACCTTGTTGATAGGCTCCGAGGAGTACAAATCGCTCGTCTCGTCATTCTACCTGAAACTATCTTGACCCAGCCGCGTCCAATTAAAAAAAACGAAAATGGAAATGACTACTACCTCTTGTCAAATGAATAATCGCTACTCGACAGCCCTGCGCCCAGGATTGGGGTTGGGACTGTTGTTCTGCATCTTTGTGCTCATGATGGTGGTCGTGGGGCTCGCCACGCAAGTGATCACGGCCAAATTCGGCGCCACCACCCCTTCGCTGCGTATCATGGCAGTGATACAGGACGTGTTGCTGTTTATGCTGCCCCCGATCGTGACGGCGATGATGATGACCCGCTACCCCGCAGAGTTCCTCGAGCTGATGACTTCGCCCCGCTGGACCCGCTCGCTGCTTACCCTAGCCCTCGTGCTCGCCTCAATCCCATTGATGAACGTCATCGTGGAGTGGAACAAGCAGGTGGAATTCCTGGGCCAATGGGAATGGATGCGAGAAATGGAGGAAGGGGTGGAAGCTACCATGAAAGTGATGATGGGAGAGCCAACCGGTGGAAGCCTGCTGGTGTGCGTGCTGATCTTCGGCGTGTTGACGGGCTTGGCCGAGGAGTTGTTCTTCCGTGGTGGTGTGCAAAAATTGTTGCTCTGCATGCGGGTCAACAAGCACGTAGCGATATGGACAACAGCCTTCATCTTCTCCCTGTTCCATTTGCAGTTCTACGGCTTCGTGCCCCGTATGTTGATGGGCGCCTGCTTCGGCTACCTGATGCTGTGGAGCGGCTCACTGTGGCTCCCGGTGATCGCCCACGCCTTCAACAACTCGATGGTGGCTTTCACCACGTGGCTTGCCAACCGTGGCACTGACGCATCCCAGTTGGACTACCTCGGCACCACCCTATCCCCCATCGACATAGTCTGGGTAGTGGCCAGCGTTGCCCTTACAGCGTGGATTCTTCGCCTCATTTACATTCAAAGTAAAAATAAGACTTGCTAATTCGGCAAATCTTCGTAAATTTGTAGCAAATTCCCGAAAAAGGGGGATTTGCTACTTTTGTTTAATCCAGAATTGAGAAAATAATGGCAGATTGGTTTGAATGCAAAGCAAAATACGATAAAATGCAAGAAAATGGCGCCGCCAAGAAAGTGTCGGAGCCTTACCTGGTTGACGCCTTGTCGTTTACCGAGGCTGAGGCTCGCATGATCGAGGAGCTCACGCCGTTCATCTCAGGCGAGTTCACCATCGACTCGGTGAAGCGCACCCGTATCAAGGAAATCTTCTGGGACGATTCGGCCGACAAGTGGTACCAAGTGAAAGTGGCCTTTGTGACAATCGACGAGAAGACAGCCGCCGAGAAACGCTCGATGCACCTCGCTTTGGTGGCTGGCAAAGACTTTCAGGGCGCTCTTAAAAACTTCCTTGACGGCATGAACGGCACCTTGGCCGATTTCGAGATCGTAGCCATTCAGGAGACACCGATTATGGATGTGTTCAAGATGAAGGTAAAGGAGTAGTTTAAAGTTTAAAGTTTAAAGTTTAAAGTTTAAAGTTTAAAGTTTAAAGTTAATACCTCCCTTGTTTAAAGTTTAAAGTTTAAAGTTTAAAGTGGCTGAGATTGCTGAGCATTTGCAGAAGATTAAGGCCGGGTTGCCCGAGGGGGTGACTCTGGTTGCTGTGAGCAAGTTTCACCCCGTTGAGGCCTTGATGGAGGCTTACAACGCCGGTCAACGCGTGTTTGGTGAAAGCCGCGTGCAAGAGCTCGTGGCCAAGATCCCCCAGATGCCCCAGGATGTGCAATGGCACTTCATCGGACACCTGCAAACCAACAAGGTGAAGCAACTCATCGGCCACACCACGCTGATTGAGAGCGTCGACTCGGAGCGCCTGCTGCGCAAGATCGACGACCTCTCGGCTGAGGCCGGCGCGACCACCCGCGTGCTGATGCAGTTGCATGTGGCCCAGGAGGAAACCAAATTCGGCTTCTATCCCGACGAACTGATTGAATTTTTCCGTAACGGAGGCCATACCACCCTGAAAGCCACCCACATCTGTGGTGTGATGGGCATGGCCACCAACACCGACAATATGGAGCGCGTCTCTCAAGATTTCCAGAAGATCGCCGACACGTTCCGCACCCTCCGCGACGACCCCACGCTGGGCCTCAGCGGCTTTGACACCATCTCGATGGGAATGAGTGGCGACTATCCGCTAGCCATCTCCCATGGAGCGACCCTTGTGAGAATCGGCACCGATATTTTCGGCGCTCGGGAATACTAAAGTTTAAAGTCTAAAGTTTAAAGTTTAAAGTTAATAGCTTTTTTATTTGAAGCTTTAGTTGAAGATGTTATCAACCAATTCAAGTAGCAAAATTAATTCAACATAAATAATACCATACAATCATTTATCCTTTTAAATCCAATGGCAACATTAGCAATGAATGAAAAAAGTACTTCAGCGGGCAAAAGCAGGGTCATAGCGATTATCGCTATGTTCTTCCTCTTTGCCATGATCTCATTCGTCACCAACCTGGCCGCACCTCTGGGCACGATCTGGAAGAACACCTACTCGTGGTCGGGCATGCTCGGCAACTTGATGAACTTTGCGGCTTACCTGTTCATGGGTATCCCCGCCGGCAACCTGCTGGTGAAGATCGGCTACAAGCGCACCGCCCTTCTGGCCATGGCCGTGGGCTTTGTGGGCTTGGTATTCCAATGGCTTTCCAGCTTCGTAGGCGTCGGTGCCGAGATGTTCGGCCTTGGCGTCAACTTCTACATCTACTTGTTGGGTGCATTCGTTTGCGGTTTCTCGGTGTGCATGCTCAACACCGTTGTTAACCCCATGCTTAACCTCCTTGGTGGTGGCGGCAAGAAGGGCAACCAGCTCGTTCAAGCCGGTGGCTCCTTGAACTCCCTCTCGGGCACCCTCACCCCTCTGTTGGCAGGCTCCCTGATTGGCGCCATCACCGCCAACACCTCGATGACCGACGTTAACCCCTTGTTGTTCATCGCAATGGGCGTGTTCGTGTTCGCGTTCTTGGTGATCTCGGCTGTGCAGATTCCCGAGCCCAACATGCGCAAGGATGGCCAAAAAGTGAAATACAGCCACTCCCCCTGGAACTTCCGTCACTGCGTGCTTGGCGTGGTGGGTATCTTCCTCTATGTGGGTATCGAGGTAGGTATCCCGGGCGTGCTGATTTTCTTCCTTAGTGACACTGCTGTTTCAGGCCTTGGTGAGAACGCCGTTGCCGTCGCAGGCTCCATCGCCGCCATGTACTGGTTGCTTATGCTCGTTGGCCGCTTGTTCTCTACCGTGATCTCCGGTGCCGTTTCCTCTCGTGTTCAGCTAATTACTGTCGCTGTCGTGGGCATCTGTTTGGTGGTCGCTGCTATCTTGACTCCCGCTAGCGTGCGCGTGTCGATGCCTGTACTGGACATCAACATCGGCATCTTCACCACTGAGGTTCCCATCAGCGCAATGTTCCTGGTGCTCTGCGGCCTTTGCACCTCGGTAATGTGGGGTGGCATCTTCAACCTCGCTGTTGAGGGCCTTGGCAAGTACGTTCCCCAAGCTTCCGGCATCTTCATGATGATGGTTGTGGGCGGCGGCATCATGCCCGTGATCCAAAACTGGCTCGCCGACACCTGCGGCTACATGATGAGCTACTGGCTGGTTGTGGCCATGCTGGGTTATCTGCTGTTCTACGGCCTCATCGGCTCCAAGAACGTCAACAAGGACATCCCCGTTGACGAGGAGAGCGAGCAAGAGGTAATGGACGCCCTATAATCCTTAAGAAATCAACTTAAAAAGGCGGTTGTAGCCACATGGTTGCAACCGCCTTTATAACAACTATCAAGAATGATTGAATATATCAAAGGCGAATTGACCGAGCTGAATCCCGCCTACGCCGTTCTTGAGACCGCGGGCGTGGGATACATGCTCAATATCTCCCTGCCGTCGTTCACCGCATTGGAGAAACAGAATGGCGTGGTGAAGCTCTGGGTATACGAAGTGATACGCGAGGACACTCACGCGCTTTATGGCTTCGCCGAGCGCCGCGAGCGCGAGATGTTCGAGATGCTGATTGGCGTGTCGGGCGTCGGAGCCGGAACCGCGAGAATGATCCTGTCGGCATTGACCGTGCCCGAATTGGAGGTCGTAATCACCTCCGGCGACCACACGAGGCTGAAAAATGTTAAAGGAATCGGCGTAAAAACCGCACAAAGGGTAATAGTGGACCTGCGTGATAAAATAAAACCGTCACAAGATACGTTATTATTGCAGCCCGACACGAAAGAGTCGGCAGCGCAAGAGGAGGCTTTGGCCGCCTTGGTGATCTTGGGTTTCCCTCGCGCGCAGTCGCTCAAAGTGTTGCGTAAGCTGTACACCGAGAATCATGGCCTGACGGTAGAGCAAGCTATCAAGAAGGCGATGACGATGATGTAACCACAGCTTGGGGCCAGCATTTTGGCTAATGAGAAAAGGTAGTTTAAGACGACGCATATATAAATGGACAATGGCTGCTGTGGGTGCTTGCGTGCTCACGGCATCGTCGTTCCTCGCCGTCGGCCAATACTACCAGGGTGGTATCACCCCTCCCCCGCCGGTCGTGCCCCAGGCTCCCAACTCGCTGATGAACTCGGCCGACTCGGTGATGATGCCCTTCCCGGTCTCGCCTATCTTCCCCCCCGATTACCAAAACCTGCTAGAAAGCGAGTATGCCGCCGACTTGGCCACTCCATCCAATATCACCACCTCGGCTGAATTTGACCCCGAGACTGGTTATTACGTAATCCGTACCAAGCTGGGCGACAACGAGATAGCCACTCCTTTCCTCTTGAGCGAGAAGCAGTACAACGACTGGCAGCTGCGCAAATCCCTTCAGGAGTATTACCAGGAGAAGAACATGGAGCTGGTGCAGGACAAAGTGAAGGAGCCCTTCAATATCCTTGACATGAACTTCGCCTTGGGTCCCTTGGAGAAGATATTTGGCCCTGGAGGCGTGCAATTGAAGACCCAGGGTACGGTCCAGATCAAGATGGGCATCAACTCCAACAAGACCGACAACCCCTCGCTATCCATGTCGGCCCGCAAGCACACCTACTTCAACTTCGAGCAAAAGATACAGGCCACGGTGAACGCTTCGGTGGGCGACCGCCTGAAGTTCAACATGACCTACAACACCGACGCTACCTTTGATTTCGACTCCAAGAACCTGAAACTCAGCTACGAGGGTAAGGAGGACGACATCGTGAAATCGATCGAGGCAGGTAACATTTCGATGACCACCGGGTCGTCGCTCATCCGTGGAGCGTCGGCCTTGTTTGGCGTAAAGGCACAGCTGCAATTCGGCAAATTGACCGCAACCGCATTGGTCTCGCAACAGAATTCCGAATCCAAGTCGGTATCCTCCAAGGGCGGCTCGCAAACCACTGATTACGAGATTAATTGCGACGCTTACGACCAGAATCGCCACTTCTTCCTCGCCCAATACTTCCGCGACAATTACGACGACTTCTGCGCCAAGCTTCCCTACGTAAGCTCGGGCATCTCCATCACCCGTATCGAGGTGTGGGTGACCAACAAGAACTCCAACTTCTCGGAGAGCCGCAACTTCGTGGGCTTCATGGACTTGGCTGAGGCCAATTCCGACAATCTCGCTAACACATATTGGCAGACGGCCGGTGGCTTGCAGATACCTTACAACAACGCCAACAACCTCCTCTCGGAGATCAAAACCAACTACCCCGACGCTCGCGACATCTCCAAGGTGACACAGGCCCTACAGCTGTTGCAAGCCTACGGTATCGAGGGTGGCAAGGACTTCGAGAAGGTGGAAAGCGCGAGGCTGCTGTCTTCGTCGGAGTACACCTTGAACTCCACCCTTGGCTACATCTCGCTCAAATCGGCATTGTCGTCGGATGAGGTGCTGGCTGTGGCTTACGAATACACCTATGGAGGTCAGGTTTACCAAGTGGGTGAGTTTTCCTCGGATATCACCACCACCTCCCAGTCGCTATACCTGAAGATGCTGAAAGGCACCACCGTGGCTCCCCGCTTGCCTATGTGGAAGCTGATGATGAAGAACGTGTACTCGCTGGGCGCTTACCAGCTGCAGAGCACCAACTTCAAGATGAACATCTACTACCTGAGCGACACCACAGGCACGCAAATCAACTACCTCCCCGTCACCGGCATCTCCGACAAGCCGCTGCTCCAGGTGATGAACCTCGACCGCTTGGATTCCAACCAGGAAAGCAACTCCGACGGCTTCTTCGACTACTTGGAGGGCTACACCGTGCTGGCGTCTACCGGCAAGATTATCTTCCCCGTGGTTGAGCCTTTCGGTAGCCACCTGCGCAAGAAAATCAACAACTCGGTGCTGGCCGACCAATATTGCTACCAAGAGCTCTACGATTCGACCTTGGTGGTGGCCCAACAGTTTGCCGACAAAAACAAATTCATCCTCAAGGGACAATATCAAGCCTCCTCGGGCGCTCAGATACGCTTGAACGCCATGAATGTGCCCCGTGGGTCGGTTGTCGTCACCGCTGGTGGTGTAACCCTTACCGAGAACAGCGATTACACCGTCGACTACTCCATGGGTATCGTCACGATCACCAACCAGAGTATCATCGACTCGGGTCAAAGCATCAACGTCACCCTTGAAAACCAGTCGCTATTCTCCATGCAGCGAAAGACACTGTTGGGATTGGACTTGCAGTACAAGTGGAACAAGAACTTGACCATCGGAGGTACCATTCTCCACTTCTCCGAGAAAGCGTTGACCGAGAAGGTGAGCATCGGTGACGAGATTATCAACAACACCATGTGGGGCTTGAATCTCGCCTACAATCAGGATTTCATGTGGCTCACCAACTGGCTGAACAAAATACCCACGGTGAACGCCACACAGCCCTCGAAATTCAACCTCACGGCCGAGTTTGCCCAACTCGTCCCCCATCAGCAGAAATCAGGCTCCACCCAAGGCAGCTCCTATATCGACGACTTCGAATCGACCCAGACGGGCATCGACCTTCGCTCCCCCTACTCCTGGGTACTGGCCTCCACCCCTTACGAGAGCGGCACCGACGCGCTGTTCCCCGAGGCCGCTTTGTCCAACAACGTGGAATACGGCTACAACCGAGCCCTGTTGAACTGGTACTATATCGACCGCATGTTCACCCAGCGCAACTCCTCGCTATGCCCTGGCTACATCCGCTCCGACCTCGAGCAGTTGTCCAACCCCTACGTGCGTGAGGTAACCTCCCGAGAGATCTATCCCGACCGCCAGCTCACCTACGGCGAGTCGTCCACCATCCAAACCCTCAACCTCTCGTTCTACCCCACCGAGCGTGGCCCCTACAACCTCGACGCCACAAATATCGACGACGAGGGCAACCTCTTATACCCCGAAAAACGTTGGGGCGGCATCATGCGCAAGATGGACAACACCGACTTTGAGTCGTCCAACATCGAATACGTGCAATTCTGGCTGATGAACCCGTTCCTCGACCCCGACCTCGACAACCAAGAGGGCGGCGACCTTTATTTCAACTTCGGCGAGTGCTCCGAGGACATCCTCAAGGACGGATTAAAGAGCTACGAGAACGGCATCCCCTACGACGGCAGCACATCGACGCTCCAAGAGACCGTGTGGGGCCGTGTCTCCAACCAAACGTCGTTGACCTACTCTTTTGACAACAACTCTGGCTCCCGCAGGGTGCAGGACGTGGGTCTCGACGGTTTGCCCAACGACATGGAGTTCACCCACGCCAGCTACTCCGATTATCTCGACAAGCTCCGCACCAAGCTCTCATCCACCGCTATCGCTCGCATGCAGGACGACAAGTTCTCCCCCTTCAACGACCCCGCAGGCGACAACTACCACTTCTTCCGTGGCTACGACTACGACGAGGAGCGCCTGTCGATTCTAGAGCGCTACAAGCGTTACAACGGCGTGGAGGGCAACTCCCTTGACCCCGACGACCAAGATGAGCCTCTCTACCAGTCGTCACGCTCCACCCCTGACGTGGAGGACATCAACCAGGACAACACTCTCAACGAATACGAGCGCTACTACCAGTACAAGGTGTCAATCCGCCCCGAGGACTTGGTGGTGGGCCACAATTACATCACCGACAAGCAGGTGTCGCTCGTGCGCACCCGTGACGGCAAGGACCAAGAGGTGGAATGGTACCAGTTCAAGATACCTTTGAGCGACTATGAGCGCAAGGTTGGCTCCATCTCCGACTTCTCCACCATCCGTTTCGCCCGAATGTTCATGACTGGCTTCAAGGCCGTCACCCACCTCCGTTTCGCAACCTTGGAATTGGTGCGTGGCGAGTGGCGTACTTATGATTTCAACCTCAACACCCGTGGCGACACCCCTGCCGAGGGCGAGCTCGACGTGTCGATTGTCAACATCGAGGAAAACTCCTCCCGCGAGCCGGTCAACTACGTGTTGCCTCCCGGTGTGAGCCGTATCACCGACCCCGGCCAATCACAGATCACCCAGCTCAACGAGCAATCCATGTCGCTTAAGGTAACAGGCCTACAAGCTGGCGACGCCCGTGCCGTTTACCGCAACACTTCCTACGACCTGCGCAACTACAAGAAACTGCAGATGTGGGTACACGCCGAGGCGCTCATTGACGACCAAACCAACCTCAAATCGGGCGAGCTTTCGCTGATCGTGCGCTTGGGTACCGACGTCAAGAACAACTACTACGAGTACTCCATCCCCCTGAGCCTTACCCCCGCTGGAAAATACAACGACAACTCGGCCGACCGTGCCCGAGTGTGGCCCACGCAGAACTATATGGACCTCACCCTCCAAAACCTCGTCGACCTGAAAAAGGCCCGCAACAAGGAGAAGGCTGTCGAAGGCTCCGGAATCGGGTATGCTACACTTTACACAGGCCGTGACCCCGACAACGAGAACAATACAATCTCGGTGCTAGGTAATCCTTCGCTGTCCGATGTGCGCGTGATGTTGATCGGTATCCGCAACAACTCATCTGTGACCAAGGCTGGCACAGTGTGGGTGAACGAATTGAAGGTAACCGACTTCGACGAGGATGGGGGCTGGGCTCTCAAAGCCAACGCTACCCTCGGCCTGAGCGACATCGCCACATTGAATTTCGGCACCCATATCGAGACCGCTGGTTTCGGCTCCGTCGACCAGAGCCTGAATGACCGCAACATGGACGACTATTACCAGTACAACTTCGCCGTGCAGGGCGACGTGGGTAAATTGTTGCCCGAAAAGGTGAAATTGACAGCTCCCATCTACTACTCCATCACTAAGGAGCGCACCGAACCCAAGTACAACCCCCTTGACCAGGACGTGCTCCTCCAGGACGCCCTCGACGATTGCGCCACTAAGCAGCAGCGCGACTCGATTATGGACTACGCCGTGGAAAAAACCACCATCAAGAGCTTCTCCATCTCAGGCCTGAAATTCGACATCAAGAGCAAGAATCCCATGCCGTGGGATCCAGCCAACTTCACCTTCAATTTCTCGTTCAACAAGCAGACGAAGATGGACCCCACCACCGAATACGAGTACACCAACGACTACCGCGGCTCGTTCCAGTACTCCTATTCCCCCTACATCAAGGGCCTGCGCCCATTCGGCTGGATCAAGAGCAAGAACAAGAACTTGAAGTTCCTCAAAGAGTGGGAAATCAACTGGATGTTCAACAACCTCACGTTCCTCACCACCATGAGCCGCTACTACTACGAGCAGCAGACCCGCTCGGAAACCGACGTCTACTTCGAGATGCCTGTATCCGTGTCTAAGAACTTCCTCTGGGACCGCCAGCTGTCGCTGCAGTGGAACTTGACCAAGCAGCTCTCATTCCAGTTCACCTCCAACACCTCGGCGCGCATCGAGGAGACCACAGGAGCTGTGAACAAGAAGCTGTTCCCCGACAAGTACAAGGAGTGGAAGGACACCGTGTGGTCGTCAATCCTCTCTTTGGGTACCCCCTGGGCTTACAACCAGACGTTTACCGGCACCTACAAGGCCCCTTTCTCCAAGATTCCCGTTTTGGATTTCTTGACCGGATCGGTGACCTACAACGCCACCTATCGCTGGGACCGCGGAGCCACAGTAGATGACGTATTCCTCGGCAACACCATCTCCAACCAAGCCTCTTGGAACGTGGACGGCCGTGTCAACTTTGAGACATTCTACAACAAGTTCAACTACCTTAAGGAGGTGAACAAGCGCTTCTCCTCCTCCACCCGCCAAACGGCCTCCAAGGACAAGAAACCGAAGAAATTTGAGCGCACCTACAAGCTGAAGCCCGATACCACCATCGTCATCAAGCACAACCTGCGCAACAAAAAGGTGAAGGTGGTAGCCACCAAGACCGACGGCACGCCGTTCCCTGTCAAGACCCGGGTGATTGACGCATCGTCGATAGAGGTGTTGACCAAAGGCGACGACAATATCAAGTTTGCCATCACCGAGATCCTGAAAGAGGAGCGCTCGGTGTGGAAGGAAATAGGCGACCACGCCACCCGCTTCGTCATGAGCCCTCGCTCGGCATCGGTGAAGTGGAAATCTACCCACTCGATGTCGCTCCCGTTGTTCCAGAACGATATCGGCAACGCCTTCGGCCAATCGGGCAAATATGGCCCATTGTCGCCAGGCTTGGACTTCGCGTTCGGCTTTACCGACGAGAGCTACGTCAACAAGGCCCTCGATCGTGGTTGGCTGATCACCGATGACGGCCAAACATCGCCCGCTATCTGGTCGCAAGGCAATGAGCTCAGTCTGGAGCTAAACCTTGAGCCTATCCGTGGCCTGAAGATACAATTGACCACCAACCGCACCGACAACCGCACCAAGCAGATACAATTCATGTACGACGACATGCCAATCACCCGCACTGGCTCGTTCACGATGACCTACTGCGCTATCGGCACCTCGCTGCGGTCGTCGAAGGCCGAGAACGGTTATTGGTCGGGAGCGTTTGAGAAGTTCTGCGACAACGTCTCAATCATCCGCCAGCGCTACGAGAACATGTACCTCGGCACCACCTACCCCACCACAGGCTTCATGAAGGACAATATCCATGCTGGGCAGGCGTTTGACCCCAGTGTGGGCACCGTGTCGGAGACTTCGCCTGACGTGCTTATCCCCGCGTTCCTGTCGGCTTACGGCAACACCGACCCCAACAAGCAATGGCTCGACCCGTTCCCGTCGTTCGCCCACGTGCTGCCCAACTGGCGTATCACCTACGACGGCCTGGTGAACATCGGCAACCTTAAGAACATCTTCAAGTCGTTCACCCTGAGCCACGCCTACCAGTGTACCTACTCAGTTGGCTCTTACACCTCCTACCTCAACTGGCTCAGCGTTGACGGCAACCGAGGTTTCACCCTCGACGAGCTGTCAGGTGAGCCTATCCCCTCGTCGCCGTTCAATATCTCGTCGGTGGCTATTACCGAGAAATTCGCCCCGTTGTTGGGAGTGAGCGTGACAATGAAGAACGACATCACCCTTAGCGCCGAGTATCGCGACGCCCGCACGTTGACCCTCAACTCATCGGCCGGCCAAATCGTGGAATCCACCACCAAGGGCTTGACCATCGGCGCCGGCTGGAAGATCGTGGGCTTCAACTCGGTACTCAAAATCAAGGGCTCGCAGACGGGCGTGAGCAACGACCTGTCGATCAACGCCGACTTCTCCCTGTCCACCACCCAGGCGCTTATCCGTCGCTTGGAGAGCCGCTACACCCAGCCCACTTCGGGAGCCCGCACCTTTACCATGAACATCATGGCGTCCTACATCATGAGCAAGCGCTTGACCGTGTCGGCTTTCTTCGACCACCAAGTGAACACCCCTCTCGTATCCACCTCTTCTTATCCCACCACTAACACCTCGTATGGCATTTCGTTTAATCTCTCGCTTACACGTTAACCTTATAGCCGGGATGCTCCTCGCCTCCCCCACCCTTTTCGCCTCCTCCAATCTCGACTGCCGTTCACGCCTCGCCGCCGGTATTCAGGCACTTGGACACGCCCAACCCGAAGCATTCAAGGCTCTATCCTCTCAATCCTACTATCCCGCCATCCTGAGGGTCGCCGACGATTCGGCCATAGCCGAAATGGAGGAGAATGGCTGCAAGATTTTGCGCCGACGCGACGACCTTGTGCTCGCCTACATCCCCACCGACCAAGTGGGTTGGCTCTCCACATTCTCCCGCATCAACTCGGCTAGCTTGGGCAATCGCAACATCATAAACATGGACTTGGCACGCCCCATGGCTCGGGTCGACGAAGCTGTTGCCCCCACGGTCGAGTACCCCAACGGCTGGGATGGAACCGGAGTGGTTGTGGGATTCTGCGACACCGGTTTTGAGCCTCATCACCCCAATTTCTTGGATAAGGACGGCAATACTAGAGTGAGAAAAATCGTGGCTTACCGCGACACGCTTGCAGTGGAGGAACGAGCCGAGACCTTGGCCGAAATCGCCTCCTGGACCATGGACGACATCACCGAAAACCATGCTACTCACGTGGCGGGTATCATGGCGGGTGGCTACGGTCAATACCACGGTGTGGCCACAGGTGCCGATATCGTCGCCACAACGTCGATGCTTACCGACGCTTGCATCCTTGCCGGGGCTGAGGAGATTCTGGATTACGCCCGTGAGCAAGGCCAACCCGCTGTCATCAACATGTCGGTAGGCAGCTACACGGGCCCTCACGATGGCTCGTCGCTCTTCTGCCAATATCTCGACCTAATTGGCCAGGAGGCAGTGGTGTGCATCTCGGCTGGTAACGAGGGTAACGGCAAAAACAGCCTGCAATTGACCTTCGACGAGGAGCACAGTGAATACTCCACCTTCCTGTGCGAAGGCTGGGAGTGGCACGACCGTTACGTTTATGGTCCTGCCGATTTTTGGAGCGTGGATTCTCGCCCGTTCGGCATGCGCATTGAGCTATTCGACTGCACCAACAAGTCCGTGGTATTCTCCTCCCCAGTCGTGGGCAACGGCGAGGAAGGCCAATGGATAGTGAGCAGCCAAAATTACGGCATCGATGGAGCCCAAGTGTCATCCGAGATGGCTAATTGGGGCACTGGGTATTTGGCACTATCCTATGGAACCGATCCCGAGAACGGCCGTTACAACGTGGCTGTGCAAGTTGATTTCCACAATCGTTACACGCGCGAAAACGAGATTGGACGATGCTACATTCGCTTGGTGGTGATTGGCGACCCCGGTGTGGAGGTCGACGGATACGCCCACTCCTCGGCCAACTATTTCAATTGGGGTTACAACTCAGGAATGCTCTCAGGCAACTCCTCCCAATCCATCTCCAATATCGCCACTGGCTACAACGTGATTACCGTGGGCGCTTGCTCCTCCCGTAACGAATGGCCGCTGCTCTCGGGAGGCACCAAGGGATACGATTACACCGTGGGCAACATCGCCTCCTTCTCGGGCTACGGTACCTTGCGCGACGGCCGCAAAATGCCCCATATCTCGGGCCCAGGCAACTATGTCGTTTCGTCCTACCCCTCCTATACGGGCGACGTCTATCCATCATCAGTTTCACACATGGTCGATGCCGTAACCATAGACGGACGCACCTATTACTGGGGCGCTGAGTGTGGCACCTCAATGTCGTCACCATTGGTGGGAGGCGTGGCCGCGTTGATGTTGCAAGCCAACCCCTCGCTATCCCCCGCCGAGGTGAGGAATATAATTCTGGATACGGCCAACACTTCCTTTGACGACATCGACGACCCCCGCTGGGGAGAAGGTTGCGTCGACGCCCAAGCGGCTGTTTCCCGGGCTATGGCCTCGTCAAACGTTGGCTCCGTTCTTGGCTCGACCCCCCAGCCTGTGGTTAATCGTCAGGGCGACATCGTCACGGTCACCATTCCCGGTGACGACCGTCCCTTATTGCGCCTCTTCACCATCGACGGCCGGCAGATCTCCGCTAGCCATGATTTCGTCCACGTTGGCAACCTCCCCTCAGGCCTCTACCTCCTCGCCACCCCCATATCCACCCACAAATTACGCTTGTGAGTCCATCGGAATAGTGAACGCCAAAAAGATTATCGCGCATTATCTGTCTGCCCGCCTTTTATTCCGTGATTGTCTTTGCCCAATTAGTGGCTTTTGATGGCCCGCCATTCAACAACTTCCCCGATTGCCAATCGATGCCGGGATATAATCGGCGAAGGTCTTTTACACTTCCGTCAATCGTGCTGCCGCCAGAGGTAGCGAAAGGGACAACATTCTTGCCATCGAGCCGCTGGCTTTCAATCCACGTGTTGACAATGCGAGGTGCCAAATCCCACCATATCGGGTAACCGATAAAAATGATATCGTAAGCCGATGCATCGATGGCTTCGCCGCCGAGAGCCGGACGGCTTGCGGGGTCATTCATTTCAACCGAAGTGCGGCTCTTGTTGTCACGCCAGTTGAGGTCGGCCGATGTGTAGCGCGTCTCGGGTGTGATTTCGTAGAGTTGCGCATCGGTGGCTTCGGCAATTGTCTCAGCCACGGCCTTTGTCGTTCCTGTGGCCGAGAAGTAAGCCACCAATACTTTTTTGTTGTTCATTTTCTCTGGGGTTTTGTTCTGCGCTGTGCAGCTTGTCAGGCACAGCAGTGGAAGAAGCAGTGAAATCAGTTTCATTGCAGAGTCGTTATAATTGGGTTCAGGAGATCTTTTTTATGATTTTGGCTGGCACACCACCAACGATGACGTTGGCTGGTACGTCCTTGGTCACCACTGCTCCAGCGGCAATAATAGCTCCATCGCCAATGGTGATGCCAGGCAGGATGGTAACATGCGCTGAAACTGTTCTATTGTCATTTCAGGTAAGTGGTAAAGAAGTTCTCTATTGCATCGAAAGGTATCACAGCCAAGTTGTCGTAAAGGTCGCAGTGGCTTGCGCCGGGGATAATCATCAGCTTCTTGTTGTCGCCTTTCAGCTTTTTGAACGCATCCTCACCGAAGTAGCGTGAATGGGCTTTCTCGCCGTGAATGATGAGAACCGCGTTTTCTATTTCGTCGGCACGGCTCATCAGCGGGAAGTTGATGAACGGAATGGCTTCTGTTGCGTTGCGCCCCTGGTTGGAGTTGAGCGAACGGGGGTGATAGCCACGAGGGGTCTTGTAGTAGGCAAAATAATCCTTGAAGAACTGCGGTGCATCGGCAGGTAACTCATCAGGCACACCGCCTCCGGGCTTCTGAAAGCCGCCCAGGAAATCCTCCGTGCGCTGCGCGGCCAGTTTCTTTCTCAGAGCGTTGCGTGCTTCTGCGCTGTCGTCGGCATCGAAATAGCCGTTGGAATTCACACGGCTCATGTCGTACATCGTGCTGGCCACAGTGGCCTTGATACGCGGGTCGGCAGCGGCAGCGTTGATGGCCAGTCCGCCTCAGCCGCAGATGCCGAGAATGCCTACGCTCTCTGGGTCAACACGGTCATTGGTCACGAGGAAGTCAACTGTAATGCCCCCGCAAAATGAGACAGGTGGCTAAGGCAAAAAAAATCATTAAC
>JAJPXC010000092.1 GCA_021205635.1 Bacteroidales bacterium
TTAATGCGTGGTAGTGAACCATTAAAGTTACTGAAAATCAAGCACTTGACCAATTCTATTATGCTAAACTTTGTTAACTAGCTTATTAATTTTCAACGACTTAAATTAAAATTTAACTGAGTATTGTAACATACAATAGAATAGTAATCTGAATCACACAAGATGAAACGTTTTGCATTGACTATGACGTTGGCCGTTTTGGCTTTCGTCTCATCGTTGGCTACCGCCGCGATCGTTGTCTCCTCGGGCAACTCGTGGCTGGTGGACCAAACGCGCACCTATTGTGGCCGAAACGAAAACGAACCGCTTACTCGAGTGCTTTTCAACACACAAGACTGGACAAACCTCAATACCGCGTACGAACAAATGATATCCGACGACAACTACTATTCCGTCGGCTTCCGTCTCTATTTCAACGCGATGAACAACGAACAGCTGGTGACCAGGCTGAAAGCTTACGTCAAGGTATATCCCCAAAATGTCGCGGTAATGGGCACCGACGGAAATGTCTCCTGGACCGCGGGCAACCCCCTGCGCGGCAATCAAGGCTCGGGCACAATCGGTGGCGGTTGCGGGATTGACGATGCCATCGACCTAGGCGTATGGGACCACCGCGCCCCCTTGAACGCGTCCAACTAGACCATCTACTACCTCGGTGAGATCGCCGCCAACCCCGCTAACGGCTCCGACTGGGAGGTGAAAATCTCCCCCACCGTCGCCAAGCAGATTTACAACAGCCTGTCGAAGGTTTACAACAACCTTGTGGACGTGCTGGGCGAAACCGGGGCCGATACATACTTCGACCCCCGATTCTATCTATATATTTGCGCCGACGTCGACGCCAACGCCTCCACCAACGACGGCAAGGGCAACTATGCGCAGGTGGGCGCCGTGGTGACAAAGGTCAAGATGGGCACCAACACCTGTACCGACGCCGACGAAATCAACGCCAAGAGCGCCTACTTGGATCGCTGGGGTGGAACCATTTCGGGCGACGTGATCACCGGCAGCGACCGTTACCACTACTTCCAAGTGGATCAGTCCCAGCTCTCGCGCCCCGTGCTGCCTGAGCGCGTGCTTATGTTCACCCCCTACGACGGCTACTCGCGCTATTACCGTATCCCCGGCCTTAGCGACCTGTCGGACGGCACGCTGGTGGTGACCTCCGATGCCCGTAAGTTCCACAACCACGACGTGCGCAACGACTCCGATATCCTGTCTCGCACCTCCACCGACAACGGCCGCACCTGGACCAACGCCGCTATCCTCGCCCAGGGCAACGGCCTCAACGGCACCGGCAACGCATGCAACTCTACCGACAAAGACACGTCGACCGGGTTGTTCAAGGTGTTCGGCTACGGCGACTGCGCCGTGTGCGACTTGGCCACTCCGGGCAACGTGCTGTCGGCTTACATCGGTGGTAGCGCCCTCTCGGCACCTGCCGACGGCCCCTCGATCTACTACTCGGTATCCACCACCTCGGGCCGCTCCTGGGGCGAGCCCACGATGATTGATCCCGACCTGTTCTCCATCACTACCACGACTACCTCTGGCGGTGGCCCTTGGGGTGGTGGCACCACCACAACAACCACCTCCATCGACGGTTACAATCCCTCGAAGGCGGTAGTATGTCCCGGCCCCGGTCGCATGTTGAAGGTGGAGAAAGGCCACCTCGCCGGCAAAATCCTCCTCTGTGTCTACACGTGGGTGAACGGAGGCAACACTTACGGCCCTCTTTACCTGATGGCCTACGACGAGAACACCGACACTTGGGAACGTCTGGGCTACATGGGTCGCTTGAGCGACATGGGCTGGGGCGAAACCCAGATGGTGCAAGTCGACGACGAGGCGTTCATCATCTCCTCGCGTAACGAATACGGCGGTACCACCACCCCGCGTCGATGGTTCCTGCTGAAATTTTTCCAGGACACCGACGGCAACTGGCACTACCCCGAATGGACTTCCAGCTCCAGAAAATCTTTGCGCGACTACACCCAGGGAACCGTCACTACCCAAACGTCATCCGGTTGGGGACGACCCACAACCACAACCACCACCGTGTGGACCCTCACGGAGCTTACCAACGGCGGCAGCGCGTTCGGCACCGCCGCTGGCCCTTGCAACTCCAACCTTATCGTGATGGAGGCTCTCAATTCGTCGGGAGCTACCGAGAAATATCTCGTGCAGACCTCGGCCACCACATCCAAGAATTCCATCGGCCAGCTTAATTCAGGCTCCCGCGCCGGCATGTACATCAAGGCCGCGCCGTTGAGCGATATCATCTCAGGCTCGTCGACCACTCTGAGCTGGGTGGCTGGCAAAGAGATGTCGATGCATCAGTACGCCGCGTGCTACTCGTGCCTTTCGGCCCAGACGGACGGAAATATCGGTATCGTAATCGAGGAGCACCCACTCCCCTACCGTCCCGCGGCTTACGAGGATTGCACCGTTGGTAATCGCGACTACTGATACAATATCTATTATTACTCGGTGCCCATCGAGTTTATCACCGAGAACACGGTTAAAACCATCGTCGAGCCGCGCACTCTCAACAAGCCCGATATCGACCCCGAGAACGCCACCTTCCGCATCGACATTCTCGACAGCGAAGCCAACACTGGCAAGCTTATGGAGGGCTCCACGCGGAGGCTGCCGTCGGTAACGGTAAGCATCGACCCCTCGACCATCTCGGTGCTTGAGGGCGAGCACTGGCGATTGGAGTTCCAGGTGTATTTCCGCAACTCGGGTAGCGCCACGGGCTCCACCCTGTCGCTCACCGATTGCCCATTGGCCACCGGCTCGACCAACTTCGCCGGCTTATCCGACACCTACACCGGCTACAGCTACTGGAGCGACTCCCAGGTCACCGATTTCAACGAGGTGACCTTCGACATCCCCGGGATGGCCACCAAGACCGACTTCGCCAACCGCGACTCCTACGTGATCGTGGCCTGGGTGGCAGTGTACGACGCCTCGGGCAACTTGACGGCCAAGAGCCTTGTCAACAACACCGGTTACTACGCCGTCGCCCCGGCCCGTAAACTTATCGTGAAAGTGCGTCCCGAGAAGGTTGACGCCGACGTCACCATTCGCACCTCCCTCGCCGTGGCCCACGCCGACACCCAAATGTACGTGCGCCCCAGCGACTGGAGCGACAATTACGACACCGAGCACTACCCCGTGGACATGCAGGCCATTATCTCCGACGAGGTCAAGGCCACATTCCTCGGATTTAACCTCGATGGCGAAACCAAGCCCAAAACCACCGATACTGGCGCCCTGAACAAGAACGACGAGACGCTGCTGCGCAACCAGTTGTTCACTGAGTATCATCCTCACGATGATGCTTGGACCGAGGGCGAGGTGAAAATCTTCCACGCCAAGGAATACGACGACTCGGAGCAGCTGCGCATCTACATCCCCAACGTGCAGACTCTCCCCGGCGACGGTGACGACCACGATTGCATCACTGTATACGCATGGTTCAACCTCATGGGCGGCATCTACACCGAGGGTCACACCGGCTACATCTACGGCGAGACCGACGACACCCACGCCATGTGGAGCTCCGACACTGAGCGAATCCAGTCGCCGGACAAATACAAGCAGTGGCCCGAGAAATGGCCCGAGCCCCAAGTAGACCTCATGGAGTATCCCGACAACCGCGTCAACCGCTCCAACAATGACCTGACGTTCCATTATGATTACCAAACCGAGATGGGCTACACCTACATCGACCTAGTGCTCATCCCCGACGAGTGGACCTACGGTAAGTCGGGCGTCCTCGCTATGTGGGAGCAATCCACATCGGGCGTCTATACCCCCACCAAGCTCTCCCGCTTGTTGCCCGACAACCAGACGGAATGCGAGGCCATCGACTACATGCGCATCACGGGGGTAGAAAGCGCCGCGTCGGCCGCCAGCGACGACCTCCTGTGGTACGACTCGTACAAGCTTCCCGCCGCCATCAACCATCGCCTGATGACCCACCACTCGTTCCCCAACTACGAGCCTTCGGAGAACAACGACAACCTCGGCTTGCTGTCGCTGATGCTCTTCGACGAGCGGCCCACCGAGGCCGAGATCGCCACAGCCATCTCCGAGGTAACGGCGTCGCTCAACTCGGGCGTAACCACTTCCACCGACAACAGCGGCTCGGTAAGCGCTTCGGGCAAGAGGGTACACCTTGAGGCCACCGCGTCGACCTCCGACGACAACTACCTCTACCGCATCGACTACCCGATCAAGGCCACCTACGACCCCACGCAGATGACTGGCATCGGTACCCTCGTTGACGACACCGTGCAGGAATACCCCACCGAATACTACGACCTGATGGGCCGTCGCGTGCTGCGCCCCGTCTCCGGCCAGATCTACATCCTGCGCCGCGGTCCCGAAGCCACAAAGGTGAGGTATTAGTGGTTGGTGAAAACTAACTAACTACTTAAAACTAAAAAACTTATGGAGATTCAAGAACGAAGTGCAAAATCCGTCGTTCTGAATAGCCCCCTATT
>JAJPXC010000093.1 GCA_021205635.1 Bacteroidales bacterium
AATAGGGGGCTATTCAGAACGACGGATTTTGCACTTCGTTCTTGAATCTCCAGTTGCCAGAGGTAGAGGCGGTCGCTCGGGCGGATTTTAGCGGGCACGGGAATCGAGAACGCGTCGCCCTTGACAGCCATCTCCACCGACTTCAACCCCACGCGGATCTCATCAACCGTCAAGATCAAGGCGCCGGTCGTAGGTCCCGTGATCACCACCTCGTCACCCACGTGCAACTCACCGTTCTCCATCAAAAACTCCCCAACCCCAAGACCCGAGAAATACTTCACCCCCTTGGCCGCGTACACCTTCACGCGCGTCGCCGACGACCCGTATTTGGCCGACCACTCGCCCAGACGCTGCCCCAGGTAATACCCGTCCCAAAAGCCGCGGTTGAACACCTTCGACAGATTCTCGTCCATCTCCCGGGCCGTCTCCTCGTTGTAAGTGCCGTCGCACACAGCCCGCAGGGCCGCGTCGTAAGCCTCCACAACCGTCTTCACATACTCCGGGCCGCGAGCACGGCCCTCGATTTTGAACACCCTCACTCCCGCGTCGACCATCTTGTTCAGGAAATGGATCGTGCGCAAGTCCTTGGGCGACATGATATACTTGTTGTCCACCTCCAGTTCGTCGCCAGTTTCAAGATCGGTCACCCTATATCCGCGACGGCATATCTGTGTGCACTGCCCCCGGTTGGCCGCCGAATTCATCTGATGAAGGCTCAGATAACACTTCCCCGACACCGCCATGCACAGCGCTCCGTGGCAGAACATCTCGATCTCCACCTCCTTTCCCCCGGGTCCCTTAATCCCCTCATCCACAATCGCCTTATGAATCGCCGACACCTGGTCAAGATTCAACTCGCGGGCCAGCACAACCACGTCGGCCCATTGTGCGTAAAACCTCACAGCCTCCACGTTGGTCACATTGCACTGCGTGGATATATGCACCTCTACCCCCCGGGAACGAGCGTACAGGATTGCCGCGATGTCGCTCGCGATGATCGCCGACACCCCCGCCTCCCGGGCCGCGTCGATAATTGAGCGCATACGTTCCAGATCCTCGTCGTACATTATAGTGTTGACAGTCAAATAGCTACGCACGCCGTTTTCACGGCACTCCTTTACCACCGATGCCAAATCCTCAATCTGGAAATTGGCGGCCGAGCCCGAGCGCATGTTCAACCCCGCAACGCCGAAATACTCAGCGTCGGCCCCAGCGTCGATCGCCGCCCGCAAGCTGTCCCAGCTCCCCACCGGAGCCATTATCTCAAAATCCTTTCTACTCAATGCCATAACTGCTTATAATTTACCGCGAAATTACGATTTTTCACCCATTGTATGCTAATTATGGAAATTTTTCCGTAATTTTGTCAGCCAATTCAGTAGTATAAAATTCGTCACAGATGAAAAGTAACATTTACACAACTACCGGCGACTCGGGCAACACCTCCTTGGTAGGTGGCCTCCGCGTCAAGAAAACCCACCCCCGTATCGAAGCCTACGGCACCATCGACGAGCTCAACGCCCACCTCGGAGTCCTTGGCGGCTCCCCCTCCCTCCACGCCGACGCCGAACTCATCCGCGGCATCCAAAACAAGCTATTCAACATAGGCGCCTACCTCGCCACCGACAACCCCGACGACGACCTCTCCCGTTGCGAAGGCCTCACCGAGGACGACGTCACCTCCCTCGAGCGCGCAATCGACCGCATCGACGCCCAATTGCCCCCGCTGCGCCGCTTTATCCTCCCCGGTGGCACTCAGACAGCCTCCTTGGCCCACGTGGCCCGCACGATGTGCCGCCGCTGCGAGCGCCGCGTGCTCCAGCTCCAGGACTACGCCTACGTCGACCCCACCGTGCTCCGATTCATCAACCGCTTGAGCGATTACCTCTTCGTCCTGGCGCGTTTATGCAACGTTAACGGTCAAGTCGAAGAACTTTTTTGGGATAAAGATTGTAGATTGTTATAAAATCACTATTTTCGCGGCTTGAAAAAGCCCGCGAAAGCCCCCAAGGCTACAACCGCCCGCGAGGCATAGCCTGATTTGAATAACAACTAAACAATTACCCAATATGTACTGGACACTTGAATTAGCCTCAAAGCTCGAGGACGCCCCCTGGCCCGCCACCCGCGAGGAACTCATGGACTACGCCATGCGCTCCGGCGCCCCGCTCGAAGTGATCGAAAACCTCCAAGAGATGGAGGACGAAGGCGAAACCTACGAATGCATCGAAGACATCTGGCCCGACTACCCCTCCAAAGAAGACTTCTTCTTCGACGAAGAGGAATACTAAAGCAAAAGGCGACAAAAGACACTGAAAAGCAAGCTGATACAGAGGATGTTGGGGACAACAAAAATCCCCGACATCCTCTTTTTTGTCCCCATATCGCCTTGTTTTTGTCCCCAAGAAGCATTAACTTTGCAAAAAATAGCAAAACCTCATGGCGAAAAAGTCTCAATCTACTCGTTTGACCCTTCAACATAAAGAGCGGCACGGAGTAATCGGCATCTTCAACGAAGTTGCTAGAATGCATGATTACACCGTAGGGCACATTGCGGCAAAAGTATTAGAATGCCTGAAGGCGCAATACCCTCAACTTTCTTTCCGTCACCGTCCAAGTGTAACAAAGGAGGAGATAAATGCCGCCTTACAAAAAGTATGTCCCGAATTAGGCCAAACTTTATTCATACCTCATTCAAGCATAATACCCGATGGCGGTATTATCGAGGTAGAAGACGATAATGGCAACTGGCGAGTGATTTTAGTGTCTGAGGCAAAACATCAAGGGAAAGACATAGAAAACATAAAAGCTGGTAAGTTAGTAGGGAAAAATAATGACCAAGATATAATGGCAGCGGGTAATGCCATTGAAAGATCTCACAAAAACATCGACGAGATTGCAAACTTCATGTTGGGTGAGTCATATTTCCCTTATGCACTTTTCCTTGAAGGCTCAAATTTTCTTACTGAAACTATTTCAGTGACCCGACCAGATGGTAGGGTTGTAGTCTTGGAGTACAACTCTGGGATGCTTAATAGGCTCGATAGGCTAACCGCAGCAAATTATGGCTTGCCTATAAACACTAATCTATGCAAAAATTTATTTGTGCAGCATGGCGATAAAACGATTATGCTGCAAGCCGCTTCTATTTATACTCAAGGCAATGGCAATAGATGGGCAGCGTCAAGTATGTATAAGGTTATGCTTGAAATCGCTACCACTTCTTTAAAAATGCTTGGCCGCGATTTATTTAACCAATTAACTGCTAAATAAATGCCACGCAAAGCAACAAACGGCAGTCTACATAATGCCAAAGCTAAAAAAAGCGATGAGTTCTATACCCTTTATGAGGATATAGAACGAGAAGTTAACCATTATAAGCATTTGCTTCATAACAAAACAATTTACTGTAATTGCGACAATCCAGAAGACAGTCAGTTTATCCAATATTTTCTCAATAATTTTAGAAAATTTGGATTGAAACGAGTTATTGGGACTTGCTATAACCCCCAATCCTATGATATCTTTAATTCTACCAACGCCAAAGGTAAATACATAGATGTCAATGAGAGGAACCTTGACGAAATATTAGTTGATCGCACCCAATTCATCAAATCTCTCAACGGGGATGGTGATTTCAACAGTGAAGAGTGCCAAACTCTCTTAGCTCAATGCGATATAGTTATCACCAATCCTCCTTTTTCTCTCTTTAGGAAGTTTCTTAAACTATTGGTAAGGTTTAATAAGCAATTCCTTGTTATTGGTAATATTAATGCATTAACTTATCACGAAGTTTTTCATCTTATAAAGAATAACGAAGCTTGGATGGGTGTAAATATGGGTCGGGGGATTTCGGGCTTTAGAGTGCCAGAATCTTATGAATTGTTTGGGACAGAAACACATATTGATGTCGAAGGAAATCGAATTGTGTCCACAAACAATTGTTTATGGTTAACCAATTTGTCAACTCCTCTGCGACAAGAGTTTATTCCTCTTAACAAGGTTTATTATGGGAATGAAGAAGCTTATCCTAAATATGACAATTATGAGGCTATAAATGTTAACAAAACCCAAGATATTCCTCAAGACTATGAAGGAATAGTAGGGGTGCCTATAACTTTCCTTCATAAGTATAATCCACAACAATTCGAGATTATACAATTCAGAAAAGGAAATGACGGAAGAGATTTAATGATTAATGGGAAATCTCCTTATTTTAGGATACTAATAAGAAACAAACATCCTCGGTCGCAAAAATTATGCGCCACTACATGCGATGGTGTTTTGCCTCTTTTCATATCTTAACACATGTCCCCAATTTACCTATTGTTTTATATAAATGGCTACTAATCAATCCCATCCATATTCTTCGATGAAGAAGAATATTAGCCGCCATCTTATTTGTAATCACCTAAAAACCAGCGAGGTAAACATCGAAATTTGTTTAGGTAGTGTTTCAGTCAGTGTGTCTGGGGCAGGGCTGCCGCCAGGCTGTAATCGGG
>JAJPXC010000157.1 GCA_021205635.1 Bacteroidales bacterium
GAGTGTTCTTCAAATCAATTGATTAATTTTGCAGTTGCTTGTTGACTCTACATTCTCATTTAATTTCTCATTACTTTTGCATGGCTATTTATTTTTTATTACCTTTGCGTGGCTATGCATAGCCTTTAGAACGGATGAAGTTATCGGACGAGCATAAACAGTATTTGGCCAATAAACACCGTGGCGGCTTAAACAACCAAAAGGGAAGTGCCTATGAGTTGATTTACGCTTCCAAGGAAATTGTGCGCCTTTTGGCTCAGTTTAATAACTGGGAGAATATATTTGTGGCTTCGCAAATTGAGGACGCATTTGTCGATGATTTTCTTATTGTTCCACCTGATGGATACTCAATATACCATCTATGCAAGAATGTGCAGTCACTGGATTGGAATAAAGAGCAGAAAGGAGATCCGCTCTACGATTTCTTCTGGCAACGTGCATATTCCCTTTCAAATCAAGAGAGAATCAAGTTGAAGCTTGTATATTCAAACGAGGAATGTAAAGTGCACTTTGCAGAAATACCAGATAAGATTAAGGATGTCACCGAAAAGGAACACTTCAAGGCCTATCCTTCTATGAACGCCATGGTTATTGACAATCCATCATTCCGGGCTGACATTAACAGCATTGTTGCTTATAATGAAGATGGATACACCTACGACGAACTGTGTGCGCTCGCTGAAATCATCAAATGTCAGTGGGAAGAATTAGGGCAACCCAATGCTCGAGTGTCGTTGGCCCAAATCAAGCAAAGAGCGCAAGACAAATATCCAGGACAGATAAACTTCAAGGGAAGTCGGAATGTTGAAATAGATGACAATGTTGTGGAGATTTTTTCCACCTTTCGCGGTTTTAAGTATCGCACTGAGGGTAACAATCTCCGATGGCAATACCGCAGGATGATTGGTGTCACAGCTTTGTCCGACGAGTTGGCGACTAAGATTATCGTTTCTAATCCACAAAATATCTTTGATTTGATATCAATCTTAAATTGAGATAAGATGAGGAAACTGATTAACATAAGCAACGGGAGATTCACCGCAATCAAAGAGCTGCTAAACACAATTGCCTCCGATGCAACTTCAGTAAGCGACTATCAATCTTCATTTTTTAAGATTGGTGTTGAGTTAGGCTTGGCCATGCAATCAAAATTCGCGGTCGACCTGTCCAACTCGTCTTTATTGGCCTGCGCGTCAGAAGACGCCGACTGGTTGGCCAGCGGCTTTCTTGAGGGGATAAAGAAAAGCGATCTTCCTGTCGCAGTATTTTGGAGTATCCGTAAAAAGTTGTCAAACGGTATCGACATCTCTCCAATCGTAAGGGAATATAGAGACGAGGTGGCAGCCGACTGTCAGAACCTTTTTATAGTAAAATCGATTATCAGCTCATCTTGTGTCGTGAAAACCCAATTGACGCGTTTGATGACGGAACTATCACCTAAACGGATTTTTATAATCGCTCCGGTGATGTTTAAAGACGCTGAGGATAATCTAAGACGAGAGTTCCCTCATGAAATCGCATCAAGGTTCCAATTTTTGACGTTTGCAATTGACGATGAACGCCAAGGGATGGCGGTGGTTCCTGGGGTTGGGGGCATGGTTTATGGGCGCCTCGGTTTAGGGGACGAGGAAAGCAAAAACGCCTATATCCCCGAGATAGTGAAAAAGCGCCTATAGCCACAGCTATGGCTTTTCATGTAGTCGCAGATCCGAGAAATAATTCCTAAGTTATCAACTCCTCTGAGCCTTCTAAACACCGGCAAATTTGTGAGTGAAGAGAAGAAGTCAAGACACACGCCCATCTTGCGCTAAGATGAGTTAAGCTAATACGAGGCATTGGGTACCAAAATCTCGGAATACGAGATCAACAAGGTTTTTGCAGGCGTCCCATCAAAGTTTTCAAAGTTTTTACGGAAATTTTTCCGTAATTGGGGATTTTGCATTAATTTTGCAAGGAATAGTTAAAATGAGCCAATTTCAGCAATGGAGAGGGGTCGCTTGAGCTATTGATCACTAATGCCAATAACTACAAAATTCAATCATTAATAATTCACAAAAACTTCATCCTCTATGTGGTTAACTAACTCATCTATAGGACGAAAGCTCGTGATGTCGGTGACCGGAGCTTTCCTAGTCCTATTTGTAACGTTTCACTGCCTGATGAACGGTGTGGCATTGTTCTGGCCCTCGGCCTACAATGTCGTTTGCGAGTTTCTGGGTGCCAACTGGTATGCGCTGATCGGCACTCTGATCCTGGCGCTTGGCTTCCTGCTCCACATCGTTTACGCTTGCTGGCTGACGCTGCAGAACCGCCGCGCCCGCGGTAACGACCGCTACGCCGTCACCTCCAAGCCCAAGCAGGTAGAGTGGTCGTCGAAGAACATGCTCGTGCTCGGCTTGGTAATCCTCGCCTTCCTGGTGGTACACTTGATCCAGTTCTGGGCCAAGATGCAGCTTCAGGAGATCCGCGGCGAGATGTACGTCGACGCTTTCAACACCCCCGTGCCCCCGGCAGCCGGCACCTGGTTCCTCCAGATCGCCTTCGGCCAGTGGTGGACGCTGCTTATCTACTGCATCGGCTTCGTGGCCCTGTGGTTCCACATGACCCACGGCTTCTGGTCGATGTTCCAAAGCTGCGGCTGGAACGGTCACGCTTGGATGGACCGACTCAAAACCATCGGCAACTGGTGGACCACTATCGTGATCGCCCTGTTTCTCGCCGAGGCTATCGTGTTCACCGTGCAGGCCCACCGCGAGGCTTACACCAAGTGCCCGGCCCTGCAGGTGCAGTATCAGGAGATGATGCTTGAGCACCAGAACGGCCTTACCGTAGGCGAGCCCGTGCCCGCTATGCCCGGCCAACCCGGTGTGCCCCCCTGCCAGGGTCCCCGTTGCCACAAGGGTGGTCCCAAAGGCCAGTGCCCCCAAGGCGCTCCCCAAGGATGTCCCCAGAACGGCCCCGCTTGCGGCCAGCCCGCTCCCGGCCAATGCCCTCCCCAGGGATGCCCCCAGTGCCCTCCCCCAGCTCCCGGCGAGCAACCCCAACCTGAAACAGTTAACGAATAATCCACTTTCACGATATGGCAGACATTAAAAAGCTCGAGGGGATGATCGATTCAACCCCTATCATGAAGGATTACGCCGACATCGAATCCTCCAAGCTTCCCGAATATCAGATCGACTCAAAGATCCCCGAAGGTCCGCTCGCTCAAAAGTGGACCAACTATAAAGCCCACCAGAAGCTCGTCAACCCGGCCAACAAGCGCAACCTCGACGTGATCGTCGTAGGCACCGGCCTGGCAGGCGCATCGGCCGCCTCCACCCTGGGCGAGCTCGGCTTCAACGTCCTCAACTTCTGCATCCAGGATTCGCCCCGTCGCGCCCACTCGATCGCGGCCCAGGGCGGTATCAACGCAGCCAAGGACTACCAGAACGACGGCGACTCGGTTTACCGCCTGTTCTACGACACCGTAAAAGGCGGCGACTTCCGCTCCCGCGAGGCCAACGTTTACCGCCTGGCCGAGGTATCCAACAACATCATCGACCAATGCGTGGCTCAGGGCGTGCCTTTCGCTCGCGAGTACGGCGGCCTGTTGGCCAACCGTTCCTTCGGTGGCGCCCAGGTATCCCGCACCTTCTACGCCAAGGGCCAGACGGGCCAGCAGCTGCTGCTCGGCGCTTACGCGTCGCTCAACCGCCAGATCAAGAAGGGCACCGTGAAGAGCTTCAACCGTCGCGAGATGCTTGACCTTGTAATTATCGACGGCCGCGCCCGCGGTATCATCGTGCGCAACCTCATCACGGGTGAGATCGAGCGCTACGCCGCTCACGCCGTGGTGCTCGCCACCGGTGGCTATGGGCGCACATTCTTCCTGTCGACCAACGCCATGGGTTGCAACGGCTCGGCCGCCATCTGCGCATTCAAGCACGGCGCTTACCTGTCCAACCTGGCGTTCACCCAGATTCACCCCACCTGTATCCCCGTTCACGGCGAGGACCAGTCGAAGCTCACCCTGATGAGCGAGTCGCTGCGTAACGACGGCCGCATCTGGGTGCCCAAGAAGAAAGAGGACGCCGAGGCCATCCGCGCCGGCAAAAAGAAACCCACCGACATCCCCGACGAGGACCGCGACTTCTACCTTGAGCGCCGCTACCCGGCCTTCGGTAACCTGTGCCCCCGCGACATCGCTTCCCGCGCCGCCAAAGAGCGCTGCGACGCCGGCTACGGCGTAGGTACCGGCAACGCCGTTTACTTGGACTTCAAGTATGCCATCGACCGCTTGGGCGAGGATGTAGTGCGCGACCGCTACGGCAACCTCTTCGACATGTACGAGATGATCTCGGATGACAACCCCTACCACACCCCGATGATGATCTTCCCCGCTTCCCACTACACCATGGGCGGCATTTGGGTTGACTACGAGCTCCAAACATCGATCAAGGGCCTGTTCGCCATCGGCGAGTGCAACTTCTCGGATCACGGTGCCAACCGTCTGGGCGCATCGGCCCTTATGCAGGGCTTGGCCGACGGCTACTTCGTGCTCCCCTACACGATGCAGAACTACTTGAGCGACCAGATCAAGGTGCCTCACTTCACCACCGACACCCCCGAGTTTGACAAAGCCGAGAAGGCTGTCAAGGATCGTATCGCCAAGCTTATGTCTATCAAGGGCACCAAGAGCCCCGACCAGCTCCACAAGAAGCTCGGCCACGTGATGTGGGAGCTCGTGGGCATGGGCCGCACGCTCCAGAGCCTAGTTCAGGCCATCGACAAGATCGAGGAGGTGAAGAAAGAGTTCTACACCGACCTGCGTATCGTGGGCAAGGCCGACGACCTTAACACCGAGCTTGAGAAGGCCCTGCGCCTCGAGGACTTCCTCGTCATGGCCAAGATGATGGCGATCGACGCCCTCCACCGCAACGAATCGTGCGGCGCTCACTTCCGCGAGGAGTACCAGACGGAGGACGGCGAGGCCAAGCGCAACGACAAGGACTACATGTACGTCTCCTGCTGGAAGTACACCGGCGACAACGAGAAGCCCGTGCTTCTGAAGGAGCCGCTCAACTACGAGGAAATCAAGGTTCAAACCCGTAACTACAAGTCATAACAACGATGAAAGATACAATCAGCATCAAGCTCAAAATATGGCGCCAGCGCAGCCCCAAGGAGAAAGGCGCTTTTGTCGACTATTCGCTCGACAACGTATCCACGGGCAGCTCTTTCCTCGAAATGCTCGACATGCTCAACCAGCAGCTGGTCGACAAGGGTGAAGAGCCTGTAGTGTTCGATAGCGACTGCCGCGAGGGCATCTGCGGCATGTGCTCGCTGTACATCAACGGCCATCCCCACGGCCCCGTGCAGGGCATCACCACGTGCCAGTTGCACATGCGCAAGTTCAACGACGGAGACACCATCACCATCGAGCCGTGGCGCTCGGCAGCGTTCCCGGTGATTCGCGACCTGATGGTCAACCGCAACGCCTTCGACCAGATCCAGCAGGCTGGCGGCTACGTGTCGTTCAACTGCGGTGGCGCCCAGGATGCCAACTGCATCCCCATCTCCAAGGAGGTGGCCGACGTGGCTATGGACTCGGCCACTTGCATCGGCTGCGGCGCTTGCGTGGCAGCTTGCAAGAACGGCTCGGCCATGCTGTTCGTCAGCGCCAAGGTTAGCCAGTTCGCTCTGCTTCCCCAGGGCCAGGTTGAGCGTGCCCGTCGCGCCCGCGCGATGGTGAAGAAGATGGACGAGCTGGGCTTCGGCAACTGCACCAACACCGGCGCATGCTCGGCTGAGTGCCCCAAGAACATCCCCTTGAGCAACATCGCGCGCCTCAACCGCGAGTACATCCGCGCCAAGTTCAAAGAATAATCCTCCATTAGCTATTTATGAAGGCTGCGCCTCCCAGGCGCGGCCTTTTTTTGTTGAGGAGTGGGGTCAGAGCGTCCGCGCAGCCTGGGGGGGGGGATTGGACGGCCCTTACCAGGCGTCAGGTGATGGCCGTCCAAGGCCGGCGGTGTTGAGGAATTAAGGTCGCG
This sequence comes from Bacteroidales bacterium, assembly GCA_021205635.1. Classification (GTDB taxonomy): domain Bacteria; phylum Bacteroidota; class Bacteroidia; order Bacteroidales; family Muribaculaceae; genus JAJPXC01. Next base: position 6,036 of record JAJPXC010000157.1, read on the forward strand.
CGGGGTGGTGAAAATGTCCTAAAGCGTTTGTGAAAAGGGTTAATTAGCTATAAATTAGTAGCCAAATAACCACTGAGGGTTGTTATAATTTAGCAAGAGGGACGTAATAGGTGCTCACTTGCGTTTGACTACTAACCCTAAGGTAAAAAGAAAACAACTATGAGACGAGGTATGATTCCTAAGAGCGTTGCGGCCGCGCTGGTGGTGGCCTTGGCGTCGGCCGGAGCCTGCCCTCTCCATGGGATGGGGCTCCCTCAAGTGGACATTGACCACTTGCTCGCCGCCGCACGCATTTCCAACGATTCGATATATTTCACCCGCGAGGAGCCTGGCGCACTGATGGACCAAGGCGAACTCCCCATGCCGCTGCCGTCGCCCCTCGATTCCATTGAGGCTATCCAGGCCCCCGAGGAGTTGCCTCTACCCGAGGCTTCTGCCGCCACTGAAACCATCGAAGCCATCGGCATGACGGAGGCTGGCGGGGAAATCCAGCTTCCCCCCGTTTCACTCTCCCCGTTGATGGAGGAGAAGGAATTGGCCCGTATGCACGAGTCGTTGCTTCCCGGCAGCTATCGGCCGAATATCTACGACTACCCTTATTCGCGCACATTCCGTTGCGAGAATTGGCACCGGTTGTGGCAGAACACGGCTGTGCTCTTCGGCGGGGGCTTCGTGGCTCTGGGCGTGCTAGAGCTGCTACCCGACGACGCCACGGCATGGAACAAAGCCGAGATTCACAAGAAGCCTATTTTCCAGCGCTGGTGGACCAATGTCAAGAAGGGCCCGGTGTGGGACCACGACAATCCGATATTCAACTATGTGCTACACCCTTACGGTGGCGCCGCCTATTATATGAGCGCCCGCTCGCAGGGCTTCAACGTGCTTGGCTCGTTCCTCTACTCGGCCGCCATTTCGACGTGCTTCTGGGAGTATGGCATCGAGGCCTTCATGGAGATTCCGTCGATCCAGGACTTGTTTGTGACACCTGTTGTCGGTTCGATCGTGGGTGAGTGCTTCTATCGCGTTAAGAGGCATATTGTGGAGAATGACTATACGCTTGCCGGCTCGTATTTCCTGGGGCGCGCTGTGTGCTTCATCCTCGACCCGGTAAACGAGGTTGCCGACCTGTTCCGCGGCAACCCCAACCTGCACTGGTCGCGTCGCCACAATCCCAAGCCGAGCGATCCTGAGTTGACGGTGATGCCGATGCTGGGGCCCGTGAACGGCGGTCCCGAGCAGCTGTGGGGCATCTCCCTGAGCTATAATTTCTAATTCTGTCATGGACGTCCAAGGCCGACCCCCCTAGGCATCCGCGTGATGGCCGTCCAAGGCCGGTCCCCAGGCTGACGCGGACGCTTAACCCCTGGCATGTCATGGCCGTCCAAGGCCGGCCCCCCTAGGCTGACGCGGACGCTTATATGTACTGGAGGAGGGCGTCGATGATGTGGCGGTCGTTGGAAAGGCGGGGGACTTTGCGTTGGCCTCCGAGTTTGCCCGTTGAGGCGAGCCATCGGTCGAAGAGCCCCGGGGAGGCGTCGACCACCTGAAGGCAGTCAAGGAAAATCCCCTTGTAGCGTTTGGCTTGATAATCAGAATTTTCAGCTTGCAACGCCCTGTCGAGTGACTCGGCGAACGCCTCGTGGTCGGCCGGGGGTGTGGCCCATTCGATTAGCCATTGGTGGTAGCCCTTTGCGCCTTGGGTGGTGTAAACGGGAGCCGCGGTGTAGTTGAGCGGTTGGCAGTGATGCTCGGCGCAGGCGAGGGCGAGGGCAGCGTCGGTGTTGTGCACCATCACCTCCTCGCCGAAAGCGTTGATATAATGCTTGGTGCGACCGGCGATGGTGATTTTCAGGGGATTAACACTTTCGATTCGCACGGTGTCGCCCAACGGGTATCGCCACAGGCCGTTGCAGGCGGTAATCACCAGGGCGTATACCCTACCCTCTTCCACCTCCCAAGCTGGCACGGCGTGCTCGGGGAGATGGTCGTCGCACTCGTCCAACGGCACAAATTCGTAGAAACAACCAGCGTCGAGGAGTAGCAACATCGCGTGGCTGTCCAGGGAGGATTGCACTGCAAAGAAACCCTCGGAGGCGTTGTATGTCTCGAGATAACGCATCTTGGAGGAGTGGGTAATCGCCTGATACTGCTCGCGATAGGGTTCAAATGCTATACCCCCGTGGAAAAACACCTCGAGCCTCGGCCATACGTCGTGGATGGAAGTGGCTCCAGCACGCTCAATCACCTTCCGCAGCACGGTGAGGAACCATGACGGTACGCCAGAGATACTGGTAATATCCTGATTTATCGAGGCTTGTACGAGTTGTGGCAATTTTTCTTCCCAATCCTTCATCAGGGCGACACGCTTTGATGGGACGCGCACGAGGTTGACCAGCGGGTTGATTCGGTCAATCAGGTGGGCCGAAAGGTCGCCTACTTTAACTCCCCGGGGGAGGGTCAACTCGTTGGCAAAACTGCCTCCGAGAATGAGCGCCTTGCCGCCGAAAAGGTGACTCTCGGGATAGAGCGACAGGTACCATGCGACAGAGTCGAATCCGCCCGCATAATGCTGCTTTTGAAGAGATTGGGGTGTAATGGGGATGTATTTGCTTTTGCCATCGGAGGTGCCTGACGACTGTGCGAACCGGGAGCATCGACCGGGCCAAAGGACATCTTTCTCGCCATTAACCATGCGCATCACCCATGGTCGCAACTCGGGATAGGGAGTGACCGGGACCGTCTCGCGCCACCGCTGATAGGAGTCGATGGCGTTGAGCCCCGCGGCCTGGCCGTATCGGGTGGCGGCTCCGTGTCGCAAGAGCCACTGGAATTGGTGACGCTGCACGCTCTCGACGTCGCGGTATCGCCGCTTAACGTCGTTGACGCGTGCGGCGAACAGGGGTCTTACTATCCTTGTTACATCTATCATCGCCGCGAAGTTAACCATTTAAATTCTTTTGACCACAAAATCACACAAAAGCGACACAAAAAAACAAGAATGCCCCGTACCTCACGATACGGGGACATTCTCTATGTTCTATGTTAGCTTAGATCCTAAGCCACCTTTCGGCGGCAAATTCATTAACCTAATTAAGTTTATTCCTTCTTTCTTGCTTTATTGCTATCAAATGAAATCCGTTACAAAGGTAAATTAATTTTCCAAAAAAGCAACACTTGAATTACAAAGTTTAATAGTCAGTAACACAATTTAACGCCGCTTGTCCGCTTTTCGCCCCACGAGGTCGCATAAGCGTCAGGGGAAGCCTAGGGGGGCGCCATGCGCGGCCCGGGCTGTAGAGGAGGGGTGAGTTTTCGGGATTTTTTCGTATCTTTGGGGTGACGAAATAAGTATGTTGTGCTCTGAGTGGGGTGCCGAGGCGGTTTCCAATCGCCGCAAGGCGCTCACAGTCAGCGTGTTGACTTATGTGCAAAAGTAGTAACGAAAATACTGGCAAGGGCATGTCGCGCTTGGCGGTCGCCGTCCTCGGGGTGGTGATCGCGGCGTTGGTGTATCCTTTTAACCTTTTTTCAACTTCTTTGGCTGATGGTGTCGCCGAGGGGGGCGACAACTCCCCGATTGGGCTACCGCTCGACACTTTGTACCTGCCGAGCGACTCGGTGACGGCGTGGGAGGATCGCGCGGCTCTGGCCGTGGGCGACTCGCTGGTGAATGAAGTGGTGGGTGATTCGCTGGTGTCGCTGGCCGACTCGATACTGCTGGCGCACAAGAACCGGGAGGTGCCCGAATGGGAAGAGCGCGAGGTGGAATTCAACCCCGACCCGACGCGTGCCGTTTGGCTCGGTGCGCTGTTCCCGGGCTTGGGCCAGATCTACAACCGCCGTTACTGGAAGTTGCCGATCGTTGTGGGAGGTTTCCTGGGCTTGGGCTACGCCACCAACTGGAACAACACCATGCTCAAGGACTACACTCGCGCCTACTCGGACATCATGGACAACGACCCTTCGTCGAAAAGCTATATGGACTTCTTCCCCTCCACCACCAAGGAGGAGGACCTCGATAAAACGTGGCTCACCAACATTCTGAAGAGCCGCAAGGACTATTACCGGCGCAACCGCGACCTATGTATTATATGTATGGTAGCGCTGTATCTCGTGGCGATGGTCGACGCTTATGTCGACGCATCGCTGGCCCATTTTGACATCTCGCCCGACCTGTCGGTCGACTGGGCCCCGGCGGTGATGCAGGACGGGCGAAACAAATACCCCTCTCTCGGCCTGCAATGGGCCATAAATTTCTAACTCTCAATCCCAAATCAGACGCATGAAGAAAACCCTATCAACATTGATTCTCGCCGCAGCGACGGCCTTGGCAGGATGGTCTGCCCCCTCTATACTCACGCTTAAAAATACCATTACCGACGACGCGATCGTCTACCCTGAAAGTTTCGAGACCGATACCCACAAGATGATGCAGAACTGGTATCTGCAAAACTATACCGACCTTGACCACGAGGCCGACTCGCGTCCGCTGGTCAACGTGTCGGACGAGGTGTACATCCAGCGCCTGAGCCAGATGCCTACCACTATCGAAATGCCTTTCAATCAGGTGGTTAAGAGCTACATCGAGATGTACACGCAACGCAAGCGCGGCTTGGTGGAGAACATGCTCGGGATGAGCCTCTATTATATGCCAATCTTCGAGCAGGCGCTTGAGAAAGAGGGGCTACCGTTGGAGCTGAAGTATCTGCCCGTGATCGAGTCGGCCTTGAACCCCGACGCCGTGTCGCGCGCCGGTGCCACCGGTTTGTGGCAGTTCATGCTCCCCACGGCCCGCGGCCTGAGCCTCGAGATCAACTCTATCGTCGACGAGCGCCGCGACCCGGTGCGCTCCTCCGAGGCTGCCGCCAAATATCTCAAGCAACTCTACAACATATATAACGACTGGTCGCTTGCCATCGCCGCCTACAACTGCGGCCCCGGCAACGTCAACAAGGCCCTGCGCCGAGCCGGTGGCGACCAAAAGGACTTCTGGGCAATCTACCCGTTGCTCCCCGCCGAGACCCGCGGCTACGTGCCCTGTTTCATCGCCGCCAACTACGCGATGACCTACTACGCCGAGCACAACATCTCGCCGGCCCTGGCCAAGCGCCCGATCATCACCGATTCGATCCACGTGGACAAGCGCGTGCATTTCAACCAGATCTCCGACGTGTTGAACATCCCGGTCGAGGAGCTGCGAGTGTTGAACCCTCAATTCCGCCAGGACGTGATCCCTGGCGACTCGCGTCCTTACGCGTTGGTGCTCCCCTCCCGCCAGGTGTACTGCTACATCATGAGCGAGGACTCCATCTTGGCGCATAATGCCAACCTCTATGCCCGTCGCACCGTCGCGGAGCCGGCCACGCTTGCCGACCTGCGCGGCGAGAACATCTCGGGCGATTATATCACCAAGGAACAGGTGAAATACCACAAGGTGCGCAAGGGCGAAACCCTCGCATCCATCGCCAAGCGCTACGGCGTGTCGACCAAGTCGATCAAATCCACCAATCGTTGTGGCAACAAGGTGAAGCGCGGCCAAACGCTCAAGATTGTCACCTACTACCGCGTGCCAGTGCCCAAGAAGGAGGAGCCATCCAAGGAGTTGGCAGGGAATGCCGCTGAGGGCAGCGGCAACTCCCAGGAAGGGATGACGCAAGAGGGCGTTGAACTGGCTGAGGCCGCTGAGGGCAGCGGCCAGTCCCAGGTTGGGCTGGCGCAAAACGGTGACGAGACCGCCACTGCCGAGGTGGCCCAGGAGGTGAAGACCGAGACCAAGCAGTCGACCACCCAGGCTCGCCGCGCCACCCAAAAGGCTCAAACGAAGAAGAAGGACCGCGCTGTGCATGTGACCGTGAAAAAGGGCGAGACCCTTACCAAGATCGCCAAGCGCAACGGCACAACCGTGGCCCAGCTCCAAAAGCTCAACAATATCAAGGGGTCCAACATCCAACCCGGCCAAAAACTCCGCGTGAAATGATATGCGACAGCTTCGATAAAGAGCATCTGTGGCACCCCTACACCTCAGCCATCGACCCGCTGCCCACCTATAAAGTGGCGTCGGCCCAAGGCGCCGAGATCGTCCTCGCCGACGGCACCCGCTTGATCGACGGCATGTCGTCGTGGTGGTGCGTGATTCATGGTTACAACCACCCCGTGATCAACGCCGCTGCCAAGGCGCAGATCGACAAGATGAGCCACGTGATGTTTGGCGGCCTCACCCATGAGCCGGCCATCGAATTGGGCAAGATGCTGCTCGAGGTCGCGCCGCCGTCGATGCACAATATCTTCTACGCCGACTCAGGCTCGGTGGCCGTCGAGGTGGCCATGAAAATGGCGATTCAAGCGGCGGTGAGCCGCCACGGGACGCATCGGCGCACCAACTTCGTGACCATCCGCTCGGGCTATCACGGCGACACATGGAACGCGATGAGTGTGTGCGACCCCGTTACGGGCATGCACGGCGCGTTTGGTTCGGCCCTCCCCATCCGATTCTTCTTGCCCCAACCTCCGGTTGGATACTACGATGAGTGGGATCCCGCCGTGATGGAACCGCTTAAAGCGTGCCTTGAGCAGCACGCCGACGAGATCGCCGCGCTGATCCTCGAGCCGGTTGTACAGGGCGCTGGTGGCATGTATTTTTATCATCCGCAATATCTTGTGGAAGCTCGCAAGTTGTGCGACCAATACGGTATCTACCTGATTTTTGATGAGATAGCCACAGGCTTTTGGCGCACAGGCAAGATGTTCGCCTGGGAGCATGCCGGGGTTGAGCCTGATATCATGTGCGTCGGTAAAGGCTTGACTGCCGGATATTTGACCATGAGCGCAGTATTGACCACCAAGGAGGTGGCCGAAACGATTTCGCGCGGCGAAGCCGGGGTGCTGATGCACGGACCCACGTTCATGGGCAATCCACTCGCCTGCGCCATCGCAATTGCGTCGCTCAAGCTGCTCAATTCCCAAGACATGGCCGCACGTCTAAAACGCCTACACGGGGTGATTTCCGAGGAGTTAGAGCCTGCCAAGGACCTTCCCGAAGTGAAAGACGTGCGCTCGCTGGGCTCCATCGGCGTCATCGAGATGAAGGAGCCGGTCGACGTGGGCCAGTTCCAGAAGCGGTGCGTCGCCGAGGGGGTGTGGATACGTCCGTTTGGCCGATTGGTCTACGTCATGCCCCCCTACGTCATCACCGATGATCAACTTAAGACGTTGATACGCAAAATGATAAAGATAATAAGCTGATATGCAATCGACGAGAGAAGTATTGGACAATTTGGCCGCTAGCGGCAACCTGCGTCGTATCCCCGACGACCTCGCCGCCGGTGTAATGGACTTCTCTACCAACGATTATATGGGACTGACGACTGCGGACGTTCGTGGCTCTACTGCCGCACGCCTCCTCGCCCCCATCCAAGCCCCGTATAAGGCGCTGGAAGACAGGCTTGAGGAACTATATGGCCGCCCGGCGCTGACGTTCAACTCGGGCTACCACGCCAACACGGGATTGGTGCCCGTGCTCGCTCCCAAGGGCACACTTATACTGGCCGACAAACTCGTCCATGCCTCCATCATCGATGGCATCACCCTGAGCAAGGCACCGTTTCAGCGATTCCGTCACAACGACTTCGAGCATCTCGAGCAGCTAATCGCCAAATACTCCAATGATTACGAGCGCATCCTCGTCCTCGCTGAGAGCGTCTACTCGATGGACGGCGACCGTGCCGACATCGCCCGACTGGTCGACATCCGGCGGCGCAACCCCAAGGTGATTCTCTACGTCGACGAGGCCCACGCGTTTGGCGTGCTGGGTGACAAGGGTTTAGGCCTCTGCGCGCCTTTTGGCGACGAGGTCGACATGGTAATCGGCACCTTTGGCAAAGCCGCCTCGTCAATGGGCGCATTCTGCGTGTGCAACGCCGAACTTAAACAACTGGCTATTAACCAAGCGCGTTCGTTTATCTTCTCCACCGCCCTCCCTCCAGCAGTGCTGGAATGGACATTGGAATCGGTGAATCGACTGGTGGAGATGGACGCCGAACGAGCTCACCTACAGGAGTTGGCTAAAGCTTTACATGAAGTGCTGCAACCTCTTCAGCAACAATCGATTGAAGTATCACATATCCAGCCATTGATAGTGGGTGACGCCACCCGAGCAGTGGAGCTGTCGCAGAAGCTCAAAGCGTTGGGATTCAACGCCATGGCCATCCGCCGTCCCACTGTGCCACCGGGCACTGAGCGCCTGCGCTTCAGTCTGTCAGCCGCCATGTCGCTCGCTGATATTCAACAACTTAAGCTCGCTCTCCACCAGCTTTTATGAAGCACGAATTTATATCTACCACCGAGGGGAACCAGCGCCTGATCTTGATTTTTGCGGGTTGGGGGAGTCATGCCTCTATGTTTCAAGGCCTTAGCAAGCCCGGATACGATATTCTTGCGGTGTGGGACTACACTGAGGAGACCCCGCTTCCCGATGAGGTAAACACTTACTCGGAGATAGTGCTAATCGCTTGGTCAATGGGCGTTTACGAAGCGCAACGTTTACTTGCCGAGGCGAAATTGCCCTTCACGGCCAAGATCGCGGTCAACGGCACCCTCTGGCCCCGTGACGACCAGCGAGGAATCAGCGAATCGGTTTTCGACGCCACCCTCCAGCACTTGGACGCCCGCGCGTTGATCAAATTCTACATGCGCATGTGTGGTGGCACCCGCGCTCTTTCCAACAACACCTCCTACCTCCCCTCCCGCGACCTAGATGGCCAAATTACTGAGTTGCAAGCAATTGCCGACCGCCTTTTGTCTCGGGATGAGGATGCCCCGGGTTCCATCCTCCAAATGGGGGACAACAGGAGGAAGGAAGTGCCGTCGCCCTCGACGGCACTGCAAACCCAGACCTCGGCGGCTACCCCTTTCTTTTCCCTGGCTGTAATCGGCACCCGCGACCTTATCTTCCACCCCGGCAACCAGCGCGCGGCATGGAAGGGAGTGCCACAACTGGAGCTGGACATCCCACACCTGCCCGACTGGCAAGCTCTACTCGACCGCATGGTCGTTGACAAACTCCTTGTGGCTGAGCGCTTTGACGCCGCGCGCGAGGATTACGACAAATTGGCCGAGATCCAGGAGTCGGTCGCCAAAAGGCTCGTTCACGCGTGGGCCCAAATTTGGCACGAAGATTACATCGACTCTCCCGACGAGGAGAAGCAGGCCGCATGCTACTTCCCACACATCCTTGAAATCGGCACCGGCACTGGCTTTCTCACCCGCAGGCTCCGCTCCTTCTTCCGCCACGACACTCTCGAGCTTTGGGACATCTGCCCGATCACAATCCCATTAGAGGAGGGCGAAACCACTCGCATCGGCGACGCCGAGGTGATTATCAAGGAGCTCCCCAACAACTCCGTCGACATGATCGCCTCGGCTTCCACCGTCCAGTGGTTCAACTCGTTACCCACGTTCTTTGACGAGTGCTTTCGCGTTCTCAGGCCCGGCGGTCAACTCCTGCTCTCCACCTTCGGTCCCCGCACCTACCAGGAACTGCGCGACCTCGGCGTTGAACTTCCCAAATACCCCAGCTACACCGAGCTTTGCAACATGATCGGGCCTGAGTGGATGGTTTTCAAGCTGGATTGCGATATCATGCGCGAGTACAAAAAGGATCCCCAGCAGGTACTCGACCACATGCGCCGAATGGGCGTCAACTGCGTGAATCGCAAGCCATTGGATGTCGGCCAAATGCGCAAAATCATCGAGGAGTATCCACGTTTTTTTTATGACTGCATAGTTACCTACGAGCCCATCTATATTATATTAAAAAAACCTAAGAAATGAGCGGAAAAAAGATATTTATCTCAGGCATCGACACCGACGCCGGCAAGAGCTATTGCACGGGCTATATCGCCCGCAAGATGATGGACGAGGGGTTGAAGGTAATCACCTTAAAACCAGTGCAAACTGGTTGCAGTGAGTGGGCCGAGGACATCCTCACGCATCGCCGAATCATGGGCATACCGATGCAGCCCCGTGACCTCGACCACACCACGGCCCCCATCATCTTCTCCTACCCGGCCTCGCCCCACCTCGCCGCCGAGAAGGACGGTGGTAGGATCGATTTAGAGGTGATCGACCGCGCGGCCGACGCGTTGGCCGAGGAATATGACGTGGTGCTAATTGAGGGGGCCGGTGGGCTTATGGTACCACTAACCCGCGACCTGTTGACGATTGACTATGTGGCTCAACGCGGTTGGCCCGTGATGCTGGTGACCAACGCCCGGCTGGGGTCGATCAACCACACCCTGCTGTCGCTCGAGGCGCTCACGGCTCGCAACATCCCGGTTCACTCGGTGGTGTACAACGAATATTTCGACACCGACCCTGTCATAGCTCCTGACACCCGCGAGTACATCGCCACCTACGTCTCCACCTACTACCCCATGGCGAAGCTCCTCTTCGTCCCCGCGGTGAATAAATAATTAAGTGTCTTTTTAAGCCGACCCTTAGCTGTGTAATTGAGAGGTGGCTCCGCCACCATCAGTCAGAGGAGGGTGTGTTTCACCTAACCCCAAGCTAAAGCATGGAGTTACATAAAGACAGGTGGCTCCGCCACCCAACTATTCGGCTAACCAAACTTGAATTGTTTTATACGAACTGTTGGGGATGCGGTTCATTCGTAGTCAATTTCTCGTTCCTCACCAGGTTTTGGAGACGTGTATTCTTTGAGGTGGCCGGGGCCGGCGGGGAACCAGCCACGGTCGACGCGTCGACGCTGCTCGAAGATCTCTCCGATGGTCCAGAACGACGAGAACGCGAAGACACCCAGCAGCGACGACCAAAAGATGTGGTGCACCAACAGCGACGCCACCACTCCGGCGATTCCCAGCAACAGGAACCACCACCAGCAGCGCGTGCCGAAATAGTACTCACATTTTATCGTAAGTGGGTGAAACAACCCTATTATTAAAAATGTGCAGATGCCTATCGCTAGGCCAAGAAAAGTCAATTCCATAAGCAGTCATTTGCCGCCGTGGCGGCGGTAGGCCGATGCCATTTTGGTGTGGTAGCCGCGCGAGGCGTAGCTTGGGCCGTTGTAGCGCAGGGCAAACGCGCTCCAATTTTTGGCCTTCAGATACTTGGTCAGTCCCGAATTTTCGATGAACTTGGCGAACAACTCCAGCTGCTCGCGCTCGGAGCTACTCATGCGCTCCACAAACTCATCCATCGACACGCAACCGCACTTCTTCCAGTTGAAGCCGCCAATCTGGAACATGCCCCAGAACGTGCCCTCAATCGCCGCCTTCTCGTTGATAAGCTTGGCGGCGTCCAAGCGTGCCTGCTGCCCAGCCTGTCGCGAGCCGTACTTCGAGGCGTTGGGTCCGGAGAAGACCACGGCGTGCGACGAGCGGAATTTCGACAGGTTGACGCCGCGCTTTTGGGCGAACTTTCGGAACATCGTCAAGTCGAAGTTGATCAGCGGTTTGCCCGGTGCCCAAAAGCCCTGGTGGCTCTTGCCGGCCTCGATGTCGACCACAGCCTTGATAGCCGCCACCTCCACGCCCAGCTCGCGCGCGACCTCGATATAGTCCTCCTCGGTCAGGCGCTTGATCTCCAAGGGTGCCTCCTCGCCGATAGCGATGAGCGAATCGGGAGGAAGCACCTCCAGGGGATCAAGGGGATCGGCCGCATGGGCCGTGGCGGCTGTGGCGGCGAGTGCTATGGCGATGGCGCAATGGCGTGGTTGTAGCATGGCGAGGGTTGATTACAGGTCGGCGATCTTCTCGAGGATGCGTGTCAGCTGGCCGTAGAAGCGCTCAACCGCGGGGATGTGCATGCGCTCCGAGGGGGAGTGTACACCCTGCAGCGTGGGGCCGAACGACACCATGTCCAAGTGGGGATACTTCAGGCGGAACAACCCGCACTCCAGTCCGGCGTGGATAGCCTTGATGGCGGGGGTGATGCCGTAAAGCTCCTTGTAGGCGTCGGAGGCGATGTGCATCAGCTGCGAGTCCATGTTGGGCTGCCAGCCAGGGTAGCCGTCACCGTGGGTAACTGTGGCACCGGCCAAGGTGAACAGAGCCTCAACCTGGTTGGCGATGTCCCACTTGCGCGAGTCGACGTCGGAGCGCTGCGAGGTGGTGACGAGGATATGGTTCTCGGGGAGCATCTTGATCGACGCGAGGTTGGTCGACGACTCCACGAGGCCCTCGATAGAGCGGCTCATCGACATCACGCCGTGGGGAGCCGAGTAAACGGCCTCGATAAGCTTGGTAGTGGTCTCGGAATCAACGCAGTACTCGGGACGGTCGACGCTTTCCAAGGTAATCTTCAGCGTGGGTTCCAAGCCGGCGAACTCGCTCTCGACGTCAGCCACGAAATGGTTCAGGGCCACGCGCACGTCCTCCTTGCGCGATGTGTGCACTCCGATCACGGCATGTGCGGCGCGGGGGATGGCGTTGCGCAGGTTGCCGCCGTCGATCTCCACGAGGGCTACCTCATGCTTCTGGCTCAGGTTCCACAGGAAGCGGCACAGCAGCTTGTTGGCGTTGGCGCGGCCAAGGTGGATGTCGCCTCCCGAGTGGCCGCCGAGGCCTCCCGAGATGTCAACCTTGAAGTAGTGGAAGTCGGTGGGCGCGAGCGAGCGCTCGTAGTGGAAATCGCAGGTGGTGTCCACGCCTCCGGCACAGCCCACGAAGATCTCGGCGTCGTCTTCTGAGTCGAGGTTAACGAGCATCGTGCCGGTGATCATGCCGTCGCCGAGGTTGTTGGCGCCGGTAAGGCCGGTTTCCTCATCGACGGTGAACAGCGCCTCCACCGGGCCGTGCACGAGCTTGTCGTCAATCATCACGGCCAGGGCTGCGGCCATGCCGATACCGTTGTCGGCACCGAGGGTGGTGCCGTCGGCGTGTACCCACTCGCCGTCGATGATTGTGGTGATGGGGTTGTTCTCGAAATCAAAATTCTTGTCGTTGCTCTCGCACACCATGTCCATGTGGCCCTGGAGGATCACCGTGGGAGCCTTCTCCTTGCCCGGGGTGGCGGGCTTCGACATCACGACGTTGCCGATAGCGTCGGTTTTGACGGCTATATTGTGCTTGGCGGCGAAGTCAAGCAGGAATTGGCGAATCTTCTCCTCCTTCTTGGAAGGACGGGGCACTTTGGTGATCTGGTCGAAAATGTTCCAGATCAACGCGGGTTGTAAATCCTTAATTGTCATTTTTCAGTGAGGTATTATGGAGTTATAAAATATTTCACAGATTGAAAATAAGTTAAATAAATGCGTTTAACCGCTCTAAGTTACAAAATAAAATTTACACGCGACGAAAAATTGCGCAACCTTTCTTATATTTGCATTGATTTTTGGCGTTTCGCCCACTTTTTAACACCCATTCACCACCCGCGGCGACTGTTACAAAGTGTAAAAATCGCCCCAACTTAAAGATTTAATGATTTAAAGCTTTAAATCCCTAAATCATTAAACTCGAAACCAGAAACTAGAAACTAGAAACTAAAAACTAGAAACTAGAAACTAAAAACTAGAAACTAAAAACTCTCAATATAGTAATTTAAACAATGAGCCACTTTACCTTAGCCACCCGCGCCGCCCTGATGGGCCTCTGCCTCGTGGCTGCCTCTTGCGCCGGCGACAAGAAAGATGAAGCCCCCAAGGGCCAAAACCCCGAAAAAGCCAAAGCCGTAGCCGAGGGCAACGTCCCCACCATCAACATCCGCTACATCGACGGCGACTCCATCTCCGAGCACTACAACCTGGCCAAGGACTACAAGGACTTCTACCAGCGCACGCTTACCACCCTGTCGCAAACCGAGCGATCCAAAGCCGCCGAGATTCAGAAATTCGCCAACCAGATCGACGAGAAGCTCAAATCCAACGGCTACCTCTCAGAGGCATCCTACAACGGCGACATGCAGAAACTCAACAAAATGCAGCAGGACGCCCAAAACTACATGGCACAGCTCCAGCGCAAAGCCGACCAGCAGAACGCCGAATACCTCCAGCAGCTCAACGACTCCATCGAAAACTATATTAAAGTATACAACAAGGACAAGGGTTACGACGCCATCCTGTATCGCACCGCCGGCGTGTACTACAACCCGGCCCTCGACATCACCGACGAGGTAATCGCCGGCCTAAACGAGCGCTACAAAAAGCCCTCCAAGGACGACAAGAAATAATCTCTCCAAGATATTACTGAGAATTATCACATCCCCAAATAGTAACATCCCTGTAGGGGGGCCTACCCCCAACCAAGGCCCCCCAACCCCCCAAGAGAGGCAGTCCGCGAGGATAGCCTCTCACTTTATTTTGCCACGTGCAATATTTTGGTTATCTTTGTGGTCGTTTTTTTACATAAACGACACATAATACCAAAGACTATCATATATGAAAGCTTGTTTCATGGGACTGGGCTATATCGGCCTGCCCACTGCAATTATAGCGGCTAAGCATGGCATTCAGGTGGTTGGCGTGGATGTCAATCCTGAAGTGGTCGAGAAGACCAACGCCGGACAGCTGCACATCATCGAGCCCGGATTGGCGCAATACCTCAAGGAGGTGGTTGCCGACGGCAGCTTGGTGGCCACCGACACCCCGCAGGAAAGCGACGCCTACTTCATGGTTGTCCCCACTCCGTTCAAGGGCAACCACGTCCCTGACGTGTCGTTCGTCGAGGCCGCAACTCGCGCCGTAATCCCCTTCCTCAAGCCTGGCGACCTCTACGTCATCGAGTCGACATCGCCGGTGGGCACCACCGAGCAGATGGCCGAGATCATCTATAAGGAACGCCCCGAGCTTAAGGACAAGCTCTACATCGCCTACTGCCCCGAGCGCGTGCTCCCCGGCAACGTAATCTACGAGCTGGTCAACAACGACCGCGTGATAGGCGGCATCGACGAGGCCTCCACCAAGAAGGCGATGGAATTCTACAGCCAATTCGTCAAGGGAACCCTGCACCCCACCAACTCGCGCACGGCCGAGATGTGCAAATTGACCGAAAACTCCTCGCGCGACGTGCAGATCGCCTTTGCCAACGAGCTGTCAATGATATGCGACACCGCCGGCATCAACGTGTGGGAGCTGATACACTTGGCCAACAAGCATCCCCGCGTGAATATCCTTCAGCCCGGTTGTGGCGTGGGTGGTCACTGCATCGCTGTCGACCCCTACTTCATCACGGCCCTCTACCCCAAGGAGTCGCGCCTGATCGCCACCGCGCGCTCGATCAACAACCACAAGGCCGACTGGAGCGCCGAGAAGGTGGTCAACGCCATGCTCCGATTCGAGCTTGAGCACAACCGCAAGCCCGTCGTGGCCATGATGGGCGTAGCGTTCAAGCCCGATATCGACGACCTGCGCGAGTCGCCCGCCAAGTACATCATCTCCAAGGTGATGCAGAGCTACAACAACGCCAACATCCTGGTCGTGGAGCCCAATATCGAGACACACAACGTGTTCAAGCTCACCGACTACCACGAGGCTTACGATAAAGCCGATATCGTCGTGTTCCTCACTGCCCACTCCCAGTTCAAGAAGCTACCCTGGTGCGACGACAAAATCATAATGGACTTCTGCGGCATCTTCAAGAAATAGTTCGCGATCTCCTGCCCTCTCCTCCCTGATACCCTCCTACACCCCCTGATACCCCTGCCAATGAATCAACCCCAACGCTCTATCAACGGAATAACGGTTAACGCCTTCTCATCGTGGGACGACATCCTCGACCGTGTGGGATGTGACCCCAAGCTTTACGTGGCCGTTAACGCCGAGAAAATCATTGCCGCCCCCCAAGAAATACGCGACGCCATCAACGCCAACATCGGCTATTGCGACGGCGCCGGTTCGGTAATGGCGATGAAGCAAAAAGGGGTAAAGGACGTGGCGCGCCTTCCGGGTTGCGAGTTGTGGCTCAAAATCATCGAGCGCTACCACCAGCAGGGGTGGAAATTCTACATCGTGGGAGCCAATCCACAAGTCCACGCGGCCACCATCGAAAAGCTTCAACAAGAATACCCCGGCATCAACATCGTTGGTCACCGCGACGGCTACCTCAAGGACGACGCCGAGCGGCAGGCCCTGATTGACGACGTGGCCAGCACCCAGCCCGATGCCGTGTTCGTGGCCATGGGCTCGCCCAAGCAAGAGCGCCTCATGCGCGACATGCAACAGCGCCACACGGCCGTCTACGTGGGCCTCGGAGGCAGCTACGACGTCTACACCGGAGCCGTGCCCCGCGCCCCCTTGTGGTGGCAACGCCACGGCCTGGAATTCATGTACCGCTTCCTGCGACAGCCCTCCCGCTGGCGCCGTCAGCTTCACTACATCCCTTTCATGTGGAAATATATCACCCGACAGCTGTGAAAAAAGTAATGCTCGTATTCGGCACGCGCCCCGAGGCTATCAAAATGGCGCCCTTGGTGAAGGAACTGGAGAGCCACCCCGACAGTTTTGAGACCATCGTGTGTGTCACCGGCCAGCATCGACAGATGCTCGACCAGGTGCTCGACCTGTTCCAAATCACCCCCGATTACGACCTTAATATAATGAAGGCTGGTCAGGACCTCTACGACGTCACCTCGCGCATCCTCCTGGGAATGCGCGACGTGCTGCGCGAGGCCCGTCCCGACTTGGTGCTCGTCCATGGCGACACCTCCACCTCCACCGCGGCCGCCCTATCGGCATTCTATGCCCAAATTCCCGTGGGACACGTCGAGGCCGGCCTGCGCACGGGCGACATCTACTCGCCATGGCCCGAGGAGATGAACCGCTCCCTCACCGGCCGCATCGCCACCCTCCATTTCTCCCCCACCACAACCAGCCGCGACAACCTGCTGCGCGAGAACGTCAACGCCGGGGCCATCTCCGTAACGGGCAACACCGTTATCGACGCCCTCCAGAGCGTGGTGGCCAAAATCGAGGCCGACCCCCAGCTGCAACAGCGCCTCGACCGCGAAATCGCCACATTGGGCTACGACCTGAGCCGCCTCGACGGCGACAAGCGCCGACTGGTACTCATCACCGGCCACCGTCGCGAGAACTTCGGCGACGGCTTCCTCAACATCTGCAACGCCATCAAGGACCTGGCCGAGCGGTATCCCGAGGTGGATTTCGTCTACCCCATGCACTTGAACCCCAACGTGCGACAGCCCATCCACCAAGTGTTTGACGCCATCCCCCACGGCAATGTGTTCTTCATCGAGCCGCTGGAGTACCTCTTCTTCGTGTACATGATGAAGCGTGCCTACGTGATCCTCACCGACAGCGGTGGCATCCAGGAGGAAGCTCCCTCGCTGGGCAAACCCGTGATCGTGATGCGCGAGGTAACGGAGCGTCCCGAGGCCCTCGAGGCCGGCACGATACGGCTCGTGGGCACCGACCGCGAGAAAATCGTCGCCGAGGTCGCCCGTTTCCTCGACGACCGCCAATACTACCTCGACAACCAGAAAATCCGCAACCCCTACGGCGACGGCCACGCCTGCGAGCGCATCCGCCGAGCTATTGAGGAGTGGAGTTGTTAGTTGTTAGTGACCGCCGCGGCGAACCGCGGGGCACGGTGGCTTGCTAAGAAGAGGGGAGAGTATATGAAGAGGGGATAGTATACGGGGAGAGGGGATTGGTATATTTAGGGAGAGGGTTGGTATATTTTACCTTAGCGGGTGAAAAGTGATTGGCTACCTTTGTCATGGATTCTAAAGATAGCTTGCAGCCTGGCATTGGCGCAAGGGTAGCAAAATCATTTTTCACAAGCAGGATAGGTAAATGCTTAGAGACAAAACTGGTATCATCACATGTCTGGCCTCCGCGTTGTGCTCCATTGGGGCACTTGCGGAGCCGCCGGAGCCACCAGAGGCAAGCGACTCGGTAGCCGTCTATTTTCGGGTAAGCCGCACGGAGCTCGACCCCGAGTTCGGGCTCAATCGGGAACAATTCGCCCCGCTGGCTCGGCGATTGAAAGCCGTACTCTCCGACCCGACTTTCGCCATCACCAGCGTCACAGTAACCGGCGGAGCATCGCCCGAAGGTAGCGTGGAATTTAACCGCATGCTATCGGAGGGGCGCGCCAAAGCCATTTTCGATTATTTCTCAACGCTGTCCCAAATCCCCGACACGATGATGAATTTCCGGTACCTGGGTCGCGATTGGCAAGGGCTGTCGCGCATGATAGAGGCTGACCCCGCCACGCCTTATCAACAAGAGGTGCTCGACCTGATCAAAAGAGGGCAGACGTCGCTTTGTAATCTGCAAATAAAATTTCATAAGTTTTCGGTAAATAAGATTTCGGCAGTT